>JBEVHX010000089.1:0-13024 GCA_040510995.1 Candidatus Nanopelagicales bacterium | reverse complement strand
CGCAAGGACGGCTCCATCCCGTACCTGCGTCCGGACGGCAAGACCCAGGTCACCATCGAGTACGAAGGCGACCGGCCGGTCCGGCTGGACACCGTGGTCATCTCCAGCCAGCACGCTGCCGACATCGACCTCGAGACGCTGCTCGCACCCGACATCAAGGAGCTGGTGGTCGACGCTGTTGTCGGACCCCTGGCCGCCGCCGCTGGCATCGACAGCGACGACTACCTGCTGCTGGTCAACCCGACCGGCCGCTTTGAGATCGGCGGCCCGATGGGCGACGCCGGCCTCACCGGCCGCAAGATCATCGTCGACACATACGGCGGGATGGCCCGGCACGGCGGCGGCGCCTTCTCCGGCAAGGACCCGTCGAAGGTCGACCGCTCCGGCGCGTCCGCGATGCGTTGGGTCGCCAAGAACGTGGTGGCCGCCGGGCTCGCCGGCCGCTGCGAGGTGCAGGTCGCGTATGTGATCGGCAAGGCGCACCCGGTGGGCCTGTTCGTCGAGACCTTCGGAACCGGCGTCGTGCCGAACGAGACGATCCAGCGGGCCGTGACCGACGTGTTCGACCTGCGGCCGGCGGCGATCATCAACGACCTCGACCTGAAGCGCCCGATCTACGCACAGACCGCGGCGTACGGACACTTTGGTCGCGACCTGCCCGACTTCACCTGGGAGCGGACCACGCGGATCGACGCGCTCAGGGCCGCCGCCGGCGTCTGAGCCGTCTGCTGTACTCCGCCAGTGGCGGAGAACCCGGTGGCGCGCGTCGTCGTCGACATCGGGCTGCCGCACCTCGACCGGTTGTTCGACTACGCCGTCCCGGACGCGATGTCCGTGGCCGCCCAGCCCGGCGTTCGCGTCCGGGTCCGGTTCGCTGGTCGCCTCGTCGGCGGCTACGTCGTCGAACGCCGCGGGCGCAGCGATCATGAGGGTCGGCTGGCTCGGCTCGAGCGCGTCGTCTCGCCCGAACCGGTCCTGAGCCCAGACCTGCTCGCGCTCGCCCGAGCGGTCGCCGACCGGTATGCCGGGACGCTCGCAGACGTGCTGCGGCTGGCGATCCCGCCCAGGCATGCGTCGGTGGAGAAGGCCGCCCGGGCGCAGCAGCCGCCGACCGCGCCGGCGCCGATGCCCGAACCCGGCCCGTGGACGCCGTTCAGGCACGGCACGGCGTTCCTCGCCGCGCTCGCGCGAGGTGATGCCGCGCGCTTGGTCTGGCCAGTGCTGCCGGGGGTGTGGACCTGGCCGCGCGCGGTCGCCGTCGCCGCGCAGGCCGCTCTTTCGGGCGCCCGCGGATCGCTCATCGTCGTCCCCGACGCCAGGGACGCCGCACTGGTCGCTGCCGCGCTCGCCGAGGTGGTCGGCAAGGACGAATTCGTCGCGCTGTCCGCCGACCTCGGCCCGGCCGAGCGCTACCGCCGTTGGCTGGCCGTTGCCCGTGGGCAGGTGCGGGTGGTCGTCGGGCCGCGGGCAGCAGCGTTCGCGCCCGTGCATGATCTGGGCCTCGTCGTGGTCTGGGACGACGGCGACGACTTGCACGCCGAGCCGCGCGCGCCCTACCCGCATACCCGTGATGTGCTCGCGTTGCGCAGCCACCTCGCCGGGTCGGCTTTCCTGCTCGGCTGTTACGCGATGACCGCCGAGGCCGCCCAGCTTGTGCGGACCGGGTGGGCCCAGCTCGGGGAGGCGCCACGGGCCGTCGTCCGACGGCACGCCGCACGGGTCAGGGTCGCCGGTGGGGACAGCGACCTGGCCTCGGATCCGGCGGCCCGGACAGCCCGGTTACCGACGCTGGCGTGGCAGGTCGCGCGGGAGGCGCTGCAGCAGGGGCCGGTTCTCGTGCAAGTGCCACGTGGCGGCTACGTGCCCGGCCTGGCGTGCGAGTCGTGCCGCGCCGGCGCGCGCTGCGCGAACTGCTCGGGTCCACTCGGCCTGGACCAGGGCGGGCGCAACCGGCTGTCGTGCCGCTGGTGCGCGACGGTGGTGCCAGAGTTCCGATGCCAGGCATGCGGTGGCAACCGGCTACGCGCGCTCGCCATCGGCGCCCGCCGCACCGCGGAGGAGCTCGGCCGGGCGTTCCCATCCGTGCCCATCCGGACCAGCGGGCGAGACGGCGTGCTCGACTCGGTCGACGCAAAGTCCGTGCTGGTGGTCGCGACACCGGGAGCTGAGCCACTCGCCGAGGGCGGATACGCCGCCGCGCTGCTGCTCGACGGCGATCGACTGCTCGCCCGGACCGACCTGCGCGCCGCAGAGGAGGCGCTGCGTCGCTGGATGAACGCGTCCGCGCTGGTGCGCCCGCACGTCGACGGCGGTCGAGTCGTGCTCTGCGCGGCCGCTGACGCGCCGGTGAGCCAGGCGCTGATGCGGTGGGATCCGGTCGGCTCGGCACGCCGCGAGCTCGACGATCGAGTGACCGTCAAGCTGCCGCCCGGTACCCGGCTGGCGGAGCTGACCGGCATCGGTCCAGCGGTCGCCGAGCTGCTCGACGTGGCGACGCTGCCCGACACCGCGACGGTTCTCGGGCCGGTCCCCGCCGGTGAGGGGACGATCCGGGCGCTGGTCCGAGTACCGCGCTCCGACGGCCTGGCCCTCGCTCACGCGCTGCACGCGGCCGCCGGGATCCGCAGCGCCCGCAAGCTCGCCAACCCGGTCCGGGTGCGAATCGACCCCGCGGACCTGCGCTGACCCGCTCCGTAGACTGCGCGCGTGGCAATTCAACCCATTCGCTTGTTCGGCGACCCCGTCTTGCGCACGCCGGCCGAGCCCGTGGTCGACTTCGACAAAGAGCTCCACACCTTGGTCAAGGACCTGACCGACACCATGATCGACGCTCCCGGCGTCGGGCTGGCCGCCCCTCAGCTCGGAGTCGGCCTGCGGGTGTTCACGTACTGGGTCGACGACGTGCTCGGGCACCTGGTCAACCCCGACCTGACCTTGACCGAGGAGGAACAGGACGGTGACGAGGGCTGCTTGTCGTTCCCAGGCCTCGCCTTCCCGACCAAGCGGGCCTACGGAGTCGTCGCGAAGGGCTTCGACATGTACGGCGAACCACTGACCCTCGAAGGCACCGACTTGCTGGCCCGCTGCGTGCAACACGAGACCGACCACCTTGACGGCGTGCTGTTCATCGACCGGCTTGATCGCGAGCAACGCAAGCTCGCGCTGAAGGCGATCCGCGAGGCGGACTGGACCGGCGGCACGACCGCCACCGTCAAGATCAGTCCACACCCGACGCTGGGGCGCGCGTTCTGATCGGGCTCAGCCCATCCGCATATGCTCGGCGCTCGTGCGCCTGGTGTTCGCGGGCACGCCCGAGGTGGCGTTGCCGTCCCTGTCGGCACTGCTCGCCTCGCCGCGGCACGAGGTGGCAGCGGTCGTAACCCGGCCGGACGCGCCCGCCGGGCGAGGGCGCAAGCTGGTCGCGTCGCCAGTCGCCGATCTCGCCGCCACGCGTGGCATCGAGATTCTCCGGCCAGAACGTCCGCGCGACGAAGACTTCCTGGCCCGGCTGCGCGAGATCGCACCCGATGCCTGCCCCGTCGTCGCATACGGGGCGCTGGTGCCGCGCGCCGCGCTCGACATCCCGAAGCACGGCTGGGTGAACCTGCATTTCTCGCTGCTGCCCGCGTGGCGTGGGGCGGCACCGGTACAGCACGCGGTGCTCGCAGGCGATCAGGTCACCGGCGCTTCGACGTTCCTGCTCGAGGAGGGTTTTGACACTGGGCCGTTGTTCGGTGTGGTCACCGAGTCGGTGCGGCCGAGCGACACCAGCGGCGAGCTGCTGTCGCGGCTGTCCCACTCCGGCGCGGAGCTGCTCGTGCGAACCCTCGACGGGATCGAGCACGGCACGCTCCGGCCCGAGCCCCAGCCGACGGACGGCATCTCGTTGGCTCCCAAGATCACGGTCGACGACGCCCAGATCGACTGGCGAGCGCCAGCGCTGCGCGTCGACCGGCTGATCCGCGCGACCACCCCGGCGCCAGGAGCGTGGACGACGTTGCGCGGCGAGCGGCTCAAGCTGGGCCCGGTGACCCTGCTGCAGACCGATGACGGTCTTGCGCCCGGCGAACTGGCGGTGCAGAAGAACGAGGTCCGGGTGGGGACCGGGTCCCAGGCTGTCCGGCTCGGCGAGGTCCGAGCGGTCGGGAAGAAGCCGATGCCCGCCGCGGACTGGGCCCGCGGCGCACGCATCCAATCCGGGCAGAGGCTTGAGCGCGCCCCCGCGTCCACGGGCTGAGCCGGCGCGCTACCGCCGCCCCAAGGTCGACGCCCCGCGGCGGGCTGCCTTCGACGTCCTGCGTGCGGTCGACGAGCAGGACGCATACGCCAACCTCGTTCTCCCGAACCTGCTCCGCGAGCGCGGGATCGTCGAACGTGACGCGGCGTTCGCCACGGAGCTGACCTACGGAACGCTGCGCGGCCGCGGCACGTATGACGCCGTGCTCGAAGCGTGCGTCGACCGACCGCTCGCCCAGGTGGACGCCCCTGTGCTCGATGTCCTGCGCCTGGGTGCGCACCAGCTGCTCGCGATGCGGGTGCCATCCCACGCGGCCGTCGGCGAGACCGTCGAGCTGGCCCGCGGAGTGCTCGGCGAGGGCCGGGCCAAGTTCGTCAACGCGGTCCTGCGCAAGGTGTCCGACCGCGACCTTGATGCGTGGGTCGCGGCGGTCGCGTCGGCCGAGGATCGCATCGGCTACCTCGCAACCGCGCACTCTCATCCGCGCTGGGTCGTGCAGGCGTTCATCGACGCGCTGCGGGCCCGGGGTCGCGCGACCAGCGAGCTTGACGACCTGCTCGCCGCCGACAACGCGCGCCCGCAGGTCACGCTGGTCGCACGACCGGGGCGCTCGACCGTCGCTGAGCTCATCGCCTCGGGTGCCCAACCGGGGAGCTGGTCTCCGTATGCGGCTGCCTGGCCGGCCGGTGATCCGGCCGAGGTGCCCGCCGTTCGTGAACGGCGAGCCGGCGTACAGGACGAAGGCAGCCAGCTGGCCGCGCTCGCGTTCGCGGCGGCAGCCGTCGACGGGGATGAACACCGATGGCTCGATCTCTGCGCGGGGCCTGGCGGGAAGGCCGCGTTGCTGGGTGCGCTGGCCGCGGAGCGTGGCATCCGGCTGACCGCCAACGAGCTGCAGCCGCACCGCGCGGACTTGGTCCGGGCCGCCGTCGGCGACACCGCGGATGTTGTTGTCGGTGACGGTCGCGCGGGCGACTGGGTGCCGGCGTCGTTCGACCGGGTCATCGCCGACGTCCCGTGCACCGGGCTCGGGGCTTTGCGCCGCCGCCCGGAGGCGCGGTGGCGTCGACAACCCACGGACATCGCTGGGCTCGCCGCTCTGCAACGCGAGCTGCTCGGCGCGGCCCTCGACGCGGCCCGGCCCGGTGGCGTGGTCGCATACATCACGTGCTCACCGCACGTCGCCGAGACCCGAGTCGTCGTCGACGATGTGCTTCGCCGCCGCGCGGACGTCGAGCTGATCGACGCGCGCGCATGCATGCCAGGGGTGAGCGAGCTCGGCGACGGACCGGACGTCCAGCTGTGGCCGCACATCCACGGCACTGATGCGATGTACGTTGCGCTCATGAGGCTGCCGTCGTGACGCTGATCGCGCCGAGCCTGCTGTCCGCCGACTACTCACGCCTCGCCGAGGAGGCGGCGGCCGTCGCCGAATCGGCCGACTGGCTGCACGTCGACGTCATGGACAACCACTTCGTGCCCAACCTGACGATCGGACTGCCCGTCGTCGAGTCGCTGCTGCGGACCGCACGGCTGCCGATCGACTGCCACCTCATGATCGAGGACCCGGACAGATGGGCCCCCGCGTATGCGGAGGCAGGTGCCGGGTCGGTGACGTTCCACGTCGAAGCTGCACACGCGCCGGTGCGGCTGGCACGCGAGCTGCGTCGCATGGGGGCCAGGGCCGGGATGGCGCTGAGGCCCGCCACGCCGGTCGACCCGTACGAGGACCTGCTGGGTGAGCTCGACATGGTGCTGGTGATGACGGTCGAGCCCGGCTTCGGCGGGCAAGCCTTCCTCGATCTGATGTTGCCGAAGGTGCGACGCGCGCGCGAGCTCATCGACAAGCACGGCGGCGAAGTCTGGCTGCAGGTCGACGGTGGCGTTGACTTGGACACCATCGCACGCTGCGCCGAGGCCGGTGCTGATGTGTTCGTTGCCGGTTCGGCGGTGTACGGCGCGGACGACCCGGCCGAAGCCTGCAAGGCGCTGCGGGCGGCCGCGACCCGCTGACGTTCCGAACGAGTTGTGTTGTGCAGATCACATCGCGATCAGCCGTTCTCGGACCCGATCTGGCCGAAAATTGGCTGAGTGGCCCCGTAACCTCTTTCGGCATGCCCCAGCATCGGAACGGCCGACACGCGGTCGTCGTCGAACGCGGCCTGAACGTGGTCGCCGCCGCTGCGCTGGTGGCCACCGTGATCTTCGCCCTGGGCGACACGCTGCTCACCCCGTCTGTGACGTGGTCGTTCAGCGGCACACCCAGCGTCCCTGAGTCTGGCGTCCCTGAGTCGGGCGCCCCTGAGTCTGGCGTCCCTGAGTTGGGCGCGCTTGAGTCGGGCGCCCCTGAGTCGAACCTTCAGCCGGTTACCGCGGCGCTGAATGTCGTCGTTGCGAGCAACCCCGCAATGGCCCCCGTGCCATCCATTCCAGTGGTGGTCGGCCCCACGTCAGCGCCCGGCCCTGCCAGCGCTGGAGCTGCAGCGACGCCGCCGCCGGTCGATGCACCCCTTGCATCAGCCAGGGCTGCCACGACCGTTTCGGCGCGTGCACCCGGTGATGACAACCACGGTCACCAGGCCGCCAGCAAACCGTCACAAGCGCATCCACGTGGTGACCACGCCGCCCGCCCGTCCCACGCAGATCATCGCGGTACGGAACGTGGCGCCGCGAGTGGACGCACGGCCCCCCGTCACTGAGCCCACAGTCGACTCCAAGGTCGCAGCGGTTGGCCGCCTCCGCTTCGTCACGGGGATCACCCGGTCGTCAACTCTCCGCCTCTTGGGGTTCGGGTCACGTGGCGCGACGACGTCGTGCGAGACTGGCCCCGCAAGCGAATGCTCGCGTGCTCCGGGGTCGGTGTAAGTCCGAACCGGCGGTGACAGTCCGCGACCCGGTCGACGTCCCGCAAGGGCGACGAACGGTTGACCTGGTGGAACTCCAGGACCGACGGTGAAAGTCCGGATGGGAGGCGCACGCAGCGACGCCGCATGTCGTGCGTCGTCGTGCCCCGGGTCCGCGTCATTCACCGACGTGTTGAGAGGCCCGGATGGTCACGCAGCGCCATCACGCCGAGGACGCCGCCATGCGGCGTGCCCTCGAGCTGGCTGCGCGCGGCCTGGGCAGCACGTCACCCAACCCGATCGTTGGTTGCGTTGTCCTCGACCGCTCCGGCGAGGTCGCCGGTGAGGGTTGGCACACGTATGCCGGCGGGCCGCACGCCGAGGTGGTGGCGCTCGAGCGAGCCGCAGACCGCGCGCGCGGCGGCACCACCGTCGTCACCCTCGAGCCATGCGCGCATACCGGTCGGACGGGTCCGTGCGCGCAAGCGCTGATCGAGGCGGGCATCACGCGGGTGGTGTATGCGATCGGCGATCCGAGTCCGGCCGCGGCCGGGGGAGCGGCCGTCTTGCGAGCCGCCGGTGTGGAAGTCGAGGCCGGACTGCTCGCCGATGTGGCTGAGCGCGTCAACGCCGCGTGGCTCACCTCGGTGCGGCTCCGTCGTCCACACGTCACGTGGAAGTTCGCGGCCACACTCGACGGTCGGGTGGCGGCCGCCGACCACACGTCGCGCTGGATCACGTCGGCGGCCGCCCGATCCGACGCGCACCGGCTCCGGGCGGAGGTGGACGCCGTGGTCGTCGGCACCGGAACCGCACTTCGCGACGACCCGGCGCTCACTGTCCGACTCGATGAAAAGCCGCGCGATCGGCAGCCGCTCCGGGTCGTGGTCGGCACACGTGACGTTCCGGAGCAGGCACGGGTCCGTGATGACCGTGCGGAGACGCTGTTCCTCCGGACGCACGACCCGGTCGAGGTGCTGGAGACGCTGCACAAGCGCGACGTCGTTTCGGTGCTGCTCGAGGGAGGCCCGACGCTGGCCGCCGCATTCGTGCACCAGGGGTTCGTGGACCGGGTTGTCGCCTACGTCGCACCCGCGCTGCT
This sequence comes from Candidatus Nanopelagicales bacterium, assembly GCA_040510995.1. Classification (GTDB taxonomy): domain Bacteria; phylum Actinomycetota; class Actinomycetes; order JBEVHX01; family JBEVHX01; genus JBEVHX01. The sequence continues at coordinate 4,842 of JBEVHX010000089.1, read as the reverse complement.
CGGCGACGGGCCGGCGGCGGTTGCCGGCCTGGGCATCGACACCATCGATGACGCGTTGCGTCTGCGGGTGGACGACGTCGTTCGTATCGGCAGCGATATCCGCGTCACCGCGCACATGCGGGCACCCGAGGAGGCCTGAAGTGTTCACCGGCATTGTGGAGGAGCTCGGCGAGGTCGAGGCCGTCAATGCGCGTGCCGAGTCGGCACGACTGACCATCCACGGCACGACCGTCTCGAGCGGCGCTCGACACGGAGACTCGATCGCGGTCAACGGCGTCTGCCTCACCGTGGTCGACGTGACGGACGGCAGCTTCACGGCCGACGTCATGCGGGAGACGCTCGACCGGTCGTCCCTGGGGTCGCTGCTCCCTGGCTCGCGGGTCAACCTGGAGCGGCCGGTCACGCTGCAAGACCGCCTGGGCGGCCACCTTGTCCAAGGCCACGTCGACGCCGCTGCGCCGATCCTGAGCAGGGCCCGTGCTGAGCACTGGGAGGTCGTCACCATCGGACTGCCGGCCGAGCTCGCGCGCTACGTCGTGGAGAAGGGCTCGATCACGGTCGACGGAGTGTCCCTGACCGTCGTCGACGTGACCGCCGATGGCTTCTCCGTGAGCCTGATCCCGACGACGCTGGAGATGACCACGCTCGGCAGCAAGCCGGTGGGCGACCTTGTGAACCTCGAGGTCGACATCGTCGCCAAGTACGTCGAGAAGCTGCTCGGTGTGGTCGAACGGCGGCCGGCATGACCGACATCCGGCTTGACACCGTCGAGGGCGCCATCGCCGCGATCGCTCGCGGCGAGGCGGTCGTCGTGGTCGACGACGAGGACCGCGAAAACGAGGGCGACCTCATCTTCGCTGCTGCCAAGGCGACGCCCGCGCTGACCGGATTCATGATCCGGCACACGTCCGGGGTCATCTGCGTCCCGTTGATCGGTGAGGACCTCGAGCGGCTTGAGCTGCCTCCGATGACGCGCGTCAACGAGGACCGCAAAGGCACGGCGTATGCGGTCACCGTTGACGCTCGCGACGTGCGGGCCACCGGGATCTCCGCCGCCGACCGCGCGCGCACCATCAAGGTCCTCAGCGACTCGGCGACCGAGCCACATGACCTCACCCGTCCCGGCCATGTGTTGCCGCTGCGCGCCGTCGACGGCGGCGTTCTGCGTCGGGCGGGGCATACCGAGGCCGCCGTCGACCTGGCTCGGATGGCCGGTTTGCCGGCGGCCGGAGCGCTCGCCGAGTTGGTGCACGACGACGGCTCGATGATGCGGGCCCCGGCCTGCCGGGCGTTTGCCGACGAGCACGGGTTGATGATGATCTCGATCGCCGATCTCATCGCCCATCGTCGGCGCACGGAGAGCCTGGTGCGCCGGGTCGCCTCGACTCGGCTGCCAACGAGGCATGGCGACTTCCTCGCCATCGGCTACCAGTCGACCCTGGATGGCACCGAGCACCTCGCCCTGGTCCGCGGTGAGATCGGCGTCGGTGAGGACGTCTTGGTCCGTATGCACTCGGAATGCCTGACCGGTGACGTCTTCGGGTCGCTGCGCTGCGACTGCGGGCCGCAGCTGGACGCGGCGCTGGCGGCCGTGGCCGACGAGGGGCGCGGCGTCGTGGTGTACCTGCGCGGCCACGAGGGCCGGGGGATCGGCCTGCTGCACAAGCTGCGCGCATACGAGCTGCAGGACGATGGGCACGACACGGTCGACGCGAACCTGGAGCTCGGACTGCCGGCGGACGCGCGGGACTACGGCACCGGGGCCCAGATCCTCGCTGACGTCGGTGTTCGCTCGATGCGGCTGCTCACGAACAACCCGGCCAAGCGGGCCGGTCTCGAGGGTTACGGCCTGCGGGTGATCGGCCGGGTGCAGCTACCGGTCTCACTGACGTCGCACAACGTTCGCTACCTCGAGACGAAACGCGATCGCATGGGTCACGACCTGCCGATCGACCTGAATGTCGGCCTGAACGTCGACCTGAGCGTCGAGGGGAGCGCGACCTAGGCATGGCCGGTCACGGAAGCCCTGATCTTGCCCTGGACGGCATCGACGGCCTACGGGTCGCGATCGTCGCGTCGTCGTGGCACGACCAGGTCATGGCGGGTTTGATCGAGGGTGCCGTCCGCACCTGCAAGGAGCTCGGCCTGGAGCCGCGCCTGGTCCGGGTGCCCGGCACCTTCGAGCTTCCGGTCGTCGCAGCCCGGCTGGCTGTCATGCACGACGCGGTCGTCGCGCTCGGAGTGGTGATCCGCGGCGGTACGCCGCACTTCGACTACGTATGCCGGGCGGCGACCGAAGGTCTGACTCGGGTGGCTCTCGACACCGGCACGCCGATCGGGTTCGGGGTGCTCACGTGCGACCACGAGCAGCAGGCGCTGGACCGGGCCGGCCTACCGGGATCGCGCGAGGACAAGGGGCGTGAGGCCACCGAGGCCGCGCTCAGTGCAGCAGCAACGCTTCGTCAGCTCACCGGCTGACGCAGCAGCATGGCCGCCGCCTCCAGACGGTTGGACACGCCGAGCTTCGCCAGAATGTGCGAGACGTGCGCGCTCGCGGTCTTCTCCGTGATGAACAGCCGCTCGGCGATCCGGCGGTTCGACAGACCCTCGGCAACCAGGTCGAGAACCTCGAGCTCACGCCGGCTGAGCGCCTCCAACGGCCCGCTTCGCCGCGGCGCCGGCAGCACGACCGGATGTGCGGTCGGTGTCGTCGCGAGGTCGATCCCGGCCCTTCTCGCGAGGTCCTCAACCGCGACGACCATGTCCATCGCGCCCAGCTCACTGACCACATCGCGCAGCCGGCTGAGCTCGGGACCAACCGAGGCGCGGCTGCGGCCCCGAGCAAGCTCGCTCTCGAGACGGCGCAGCCTGGCGGCAGAAACCCACCACGGGAATCCGAGCGCCGCCCATGCCTGCTCAGCCGCCTGCCAAGCAGCGGGTTCGTCGCCGGCGACGAGCCGGGCCTGCTCGGCACGCGCGGTCGCCAGCTCGGCCGCGGCCAAACTGCCCGCCGGCGCGCCAACTGCCGCCTTGGTCATCAGTGCGGACAGCCGGAGCACGAGCTCATCGTCGACGCCACGTCCGGCCCGCGCGGTGGCCGCCTGTCCGGCGATCCCGGCCCGGGCGTAAGCGGCCACGACGACCCACGTGTCGGTGTTCTCGACGGTGGGCAGGCCCTGCGTGACCAGCCGTCCAGCCTCGTCGTCGTCGGAACGCAGCACCGCGATCTCCACGAGCCGGGTCAGCGAGCCGGTGTCGTACTCGGCGAGCCCGAGGTCGGCCCAGAACGCGTGGACCGCGCTGAAGTCCGAGAACGCCCCCTCGAGGTCGCCGCGCCGGAGTCGAAGCTCACCGCGGTTGCTGCGCTCAGTGGCCTGCGCGGCCGAGTCGATCTCCTCCTCAGCGGTGTCGTCGACCTCGTCCCAACGCCCCAACCAGACGAGCATCTCCTGCCGAGCCGCGACCAGCGACTGGGCGAGGCTGCTCGGCCCGCCGCTGCTTGCGAGCACGCCGAGCTCCGCTTCCACCGCCCCCAGACCAGCCGCAACATGCCCGGCGTGAAACAGCGCCCAGACGCGGGTCAGAGCAGTGCGCGCCGCGTCGTAGCGGCGGCCCGCCGCGCGCAATGCGGTCACGGCATCGTGCAATGCCGGCAATCCTTCGGGGTAGCGCCCGAGATAGCAGAGCGAGGCACCGAGCACGGCTTCGGCGAGGGCGGCCGCTGCCGCGGCTTCGACGCGGCGGGCAGTCTCGAGCGAACGTTGCGCGAGCGGGAGCGCTACGGCGTTTCGGTCAAGGAGCATCCAGTGCCGCGCGTACCCGGCCAGCGCATCGGCAAGCTCGGCGCACTCCGGCCCTTGGGAGGCGGCGGCGACCGCTCGGTCGAACTCGGCCACGACCTCCTCCTCGTCCAGCACGCCTTCACCATGCACCGCCCGGAGCCGGTGCAGCCGCGATCGACGGGCGGCATCGTCCGGGTCCGCCGCTGCCAGCCCGCGGCCAGCCAGCTCGACGCACGCGTCCGCCTCGCCAGCGGATGCCGCATGCGTGGCCGCGGACTCGAGAATGTCGGCCAAGCTCGCCCCGGCGAGCTCCTGCGCCCGCTCGACCCGCACGAACAGCGCGGCCGCGTGCGCGAAGTGCCGACTGGCCTCGAGGGGAGCCACCGACACCACCGCGTCCGCGGCGCGCAGCGCGGCCGTCAGTGCCCGGTCCAGCTGAGCCGCCTCCTCCCAATGCATCGCGAGCGCGGCGAGCGTCCGCGCCGGCACGACCTCATCACTGGCGTGCGCAGCTTCCAAGCGAACGCTCAACGAACGCGCGCAGGCAGCGTGCAGCTCGCGCCGCTCGACCGGCAGCATCTGCGCTCGCACGGCCTCACCCACGAGTGTGTGTCGTAGTCGGTAGTCGCCGCCGTCGCCGGCGACCATGGCCCCCGCCGCCACGGCCTTGCGTATCGCCCGGATCAACGCGGTGTCGGCGAGACCGGTGAGCTCGGCGAGCTCGTCGTGCCGGATGCTCACGTCGTGGATGGCCACGGCCCGGACCACGGCGGTCGTCTCGTCGTCCAGGTCATGCAGCCGAGCCCCGAGCACGTCGGTGTGCACGCGCTGGCCGGATAAGCCGGACAGCGCGGCCTGGGAGAGTTCTTCGACGAAGAACGGCACCCCTTCGGAACGGGTCGCGATGTCGCGCGCCACGTGCCGGTCGTATGCCTGACCGCCCAGCAGCGTGGCCAGCCTGGCGGCCTCGGCCGAGCCCAGCGGTCCAAGCTGGAGCACACGAACGCCGGGGACGCGCTGAAGCCGGGCCAGGCTGTCCGCCCACCGCTGAGCGGCGTCC
>JBEVHX010000088.1:0-6964 GCA_040510995.1 Candidatus Nanopelagicales bacterium | reverse complement strand
GACAAGGTCAAGGCCCGGCACATCGCGCAGCAAGCCAACGCGCCGCTGGTGCCCGGCACGCCGGATCCGGTGGCATCCGCTGACGAGGTGGTCACCTTCGCGAGAGAGCACGGCCTGCCGGTCGCGATCAAGGCCGCATACGGCGGTGGCGGTCGGGGCTTGAAGGTGGCGCGGACGCTCGATGAGGTGCCCGAGTTGTACGACTCCGCGGTACGGGAGGCGGTCGCGGCGTTCGGTCGTGGCGAGTGCTTTGTCGAGCGTTACCTCGACAATCCGCGACACGTCGAGACGCAGTGCCTAGCCGACTCGCAGGGCAGCGTGGTGGTGGTTTCGACGCGCGACTGTTCGCTTCAGCGCCGCCACCAGAAGCTGGTCGAGGAGGCACCGGCGCCGTTCCTCTCCGACGCACAGAACGCCGAGCTGTACCGGGCGTCCAAGGCGATCCTGCGCGAGGCCGGCTATGTCGGAGCCGGCACCTGCGAATTCCTGGTCGGCCAGGACGGCACGGTCTCCTTCCTCGAGGTGAACACCCGCCTGCAGGTGGAGCATCCGGTGACCGAGGAGGTCACGCGCATCGACTTGGTGCGCGAGCAGTTCCGGATCGCGGCGGGCGAGCCGCTCGGCTACGACGACCCGGAGGTGCGCGGTCACTCCATCGAGTTCCGGATCAACGGCGAGGACCCGGGTCGCGGGTTCCTGCCGGCGCCGGGGTCCTTGACCAAGTGGGCACCGCCGAGCGGGCCGGGCGTGCGGCTGGACGGCGGCTTCGGGCAGGGCGACATCATCGGCGGCAACTTCGACTCGCTGCTCGCCAAGCTCATCGTGACCGGCCGCGACCGACAACAAGCGCTCGAGCGGTCACGCCGGGCACTGGCCGAGTTCGAGGTCGATGGGATGCCGACCGCGATCCCGTTCCATCGCGCGGTGGTGGCTGACCCGGCTTTCGCGCCTGTAGATCCGGCGACCCCATTCACCGTGCATACGCGCTGGATCGAGACCGAGTTCATCAACACGATCGAGCCGTATGCGGTGGCCGCCGGTGACGGCGAGGTCGACGAAGCGACCCGGGAGCGGGTCGTCGTCGAGGTCGGCGGGAAGCGGCTCGAGGTGGTGCTGCCAGCCGGGCTGGGCGTCGCCGCAGCCGGTCAGGCCGGAGCCGGACCCGCCAAGCCGCGCCGGGCGGCGAAAGCAAAGGGCGGCGCGGCCACCGGTGACGCGCTGACCAGCCCGATGCAGGGCACGATCGTGAAAATCGCCGTTTCCGATGGCCAGACCGTCGCGGCCGGCGACCTGGTTGTCGTGCTCGAGGCCATGAAGATGGAGCAGCCGCTCAACGCGCACAAGGCGGGCGTGATCAGCGGGCTGGAGGCCGAGGTCGGCGCCACAGTGACCAGCGGCGCAGTCCTCTGCACCATCACGTAACCGGCCAGGAGCCGCGGATCGACGAGTGCTTCGGTGCCCAGCCGCTGGCCCGACGCAGCTTCTGGTTGGACAGCCGGACCGACCTCATCAGAGCATCCGCGTCGCCGGGCATCAGCTTGAGCAGCAGCCCTGGGACGGCCCGCAGCCTCGCCTTCCCGACCGCCTGCGCGATGACCTGGCCGGCCGCTTTGCGGGTCAGCGGTTCGTCGTCGCCGACGTTGTAGACCCCGGCCGGCGCGACAAGGGCAGCGACGACGGCCGCGCCGGCATCCTCCGCGTGCACGAATGGGCTGTACGCCTCCGACGGCCCGAGCAGCGGGTTGACTCCGCGGCGCGCGATCTTGTTGAAGGTCTGCACATGCCCCGAGTCGGCGGCGTAGAACTGCGCGAACCGCAGGACGACGCCGATGCCGCCGCCGTCCGTGAAGCGCTGGGTGACAGCTTCCGCGGCCCCCGCCGGTGCGAAGAAGCCGCTGAGTGTCGCCGGTGCGTCCTCATCAATCCACCGGTGGCCGCCGTCTTCATAGGCAAGCGCGATGGACTCCTGGACGTACCGGGTCGCGTCAGCAGCGCGGGCCGCGTCGGCCAGATTTCGCGACGCCTCCCGCCGCAGTCGGCTGTTGACCTCCCAGGCGGACGCCCGGCTCGCCTTGGACAACGGCGGGATCTGGGTGGCGAGATGGATGACCGCCTCATGCCCGACTACTGCGGCGTTCACCGCGTTGGCGTCGAACAGGTCGACCGTGATCGGCGCGCCGCCCAGGGAACGGACCAGGTCCGCCTTGGCCGCGCTGCGCGCGGCCGCGGTCACCTGATGGCCCGCTTCGACCAGAGCCGGCAACGCGCGGGTACCGACGACACCGGTCGCACCCGTCAGGAAGATCCTCATCCCGCCTGCTCCTCCCTGTGCACCGACGTGCCATCACGTCCGAGACATCGACGCGTGAGCACATCGTCGCGCCGAGCGCGTTCGTGGGAGTGCCGTTGCTTCGATCCATCCGCAGCAACGGCACATCGTCGCGGATATGGAGGGCGAGGGGTCAGTCGCGAATGTGGAGCTGGCGGGCAGCCTCGGCGATCGAGCCCGTGAGCGAGGGATAGACCGTGAACGAATGCGCCAGCTGGTCGGCGGTCAGCTGCCGTTCCACCGCCACCGAGATCGGGAAGATGAGCTCGCTGGCCCGCGGGGCGACGACCACGCCACCGATGATGATGCCGGTCGACCGCCGACAGAAGAGCTTCACGAAGCCGTCGGTGATGCCCTGCATCTTGGCGCGCGCGTTGGTGGCCAGCGGCAGCTTGACCGTCCGGGCGTCGATCGCACCGGAGTCGAGGTCGTTCTGGGTCCAGCCGACCGTCGCGATCTCGGGGTCGGTGAACACGTTGGCGGACACCGCCTTCAAGTTCATCGGCGAGACCGCATCGCCTAAGGAGTGCCACATCGCAATCCGCCCCTGCATCGCGGCGACGGACGCGAGCATCAGCACCCCGGTGCAGTCGCCGGCCGCATACACGCCCCGCGCCGTTGTGCGCGAGACCTTGTCGACCACGATGAACCCGCGCTCGTCGAGCGTGACCCCGACCTCCTCCAACCCGAGGCCCTCGGTGTTCGGGACCGAGCCGACAGCCATCAGGCAATGCGTGCCCTCGACCGTACGGCCGTCCTGGAGCGTGACCAAGACCCCGTCCGAGGTCCGCGCGACGGTCGCCGCCCGCGACCGGCCGAGCACAGTCATGCCCCGGCGGCGGAAGACCTCCTCGAGAACCGCGGCGGCGTCGGCGTCCTCGCCGGGCAGCACCCGATCGCGCGAGGACACCAAGGTCACGTCGCTGCCGAGCGCGTTGTAGCCGGACGCGAACTCGGCGCCGGTCACGCCCGAGCCCACCACGATCAGCCGCTCGGGCAGCTCACCCAGGTCATAGACCTGCGTCCAGTCCAGGATGCGCTCGCCGTCGGGCATCGCGCCCGGCATCAGGCGCGGCTGTGCACCGGTCGCGACCAGTGCGACGTCGGCCTCGAAGTCCTCCACGCCACCCTCGTCCAGTTCCACGACGATGCGATCCGGCGACTTGAGGCCCCCCTTGCCCCTGAGAATGCGCACGCCCTCGCGCTCGAGCCGCGCTTCGATGTCCAGTGACTGCGCGCTTGCCAGGTCGAGTACCCGGCGGTTGACCCGGGCCAGGTCCGAGCGCACGTCGTCCGCGCCAAGCAGCACGCCGAGTCGATCGGACTCGGCCGCCAGCGTCATCACCTCGGCCGTCGCGATCAGCGTCTTGCTCGGCACGCAGTCGGTGAGCACCGCGGACCCGCCGAGCCCCTCGTTGACGATGACCGTGACCTCGCCGCCCAGCTGTGCGGCGACGAGGGCCGCTTCGTAGCCGCCGGGCCCGCCGCCGATGATGCTGATGCGCGTCACGCGGGCATTGTCTCGGATGGTCGCGGACGATCTCTACGCTGACGCCATGGCCCTGTATGCGGCGTACGGCAGCAACATGGACCCTCGCCGCATGGCGCAACGGGCGCCGCACTCCCCACCGCGCGGCAGCGGCTGGCTGCAGGGCTGGCGGCTGACGTTTGGCGGCGAGGACATCGGCTGGGACGGAGCGTTGGGCACGGTCGTCGAGGACCACCTGACTCAGGTGTTCGTCATGCTGTACGACCTCACGGATGCGGACGAGCGGTCGTTGGATGACTGGGAGGGCTCCGACCTCGGGCTGTATCGAAAGATCCGGGTCCGGGTGCAGACCCTGGACGGCGAGCAGCTCGCCTGGATGTATGTGCTCGATGCCTACGAGGGCGGGTTGCCGTCAGCGTCCTACATCGGGCTGCTGGCCGAGGCGGCGCAAGCGGCCGGCGCGCCGGATGACTACGTCGCCGACCTGCTGGCCCGCCCCTGCCGCTCGATCGGTTGACGCAAGCCACCCCGTTCGCGGATTTCCGGGGCATCCCAACCCCGTCAACGTCAAACATTCGCGAAGCCGCGGGCGCTAGCGTCGGCGCTCGTGAACGAGGACCTGCACGCCGACCCGTACAAGACCGCCGAGCTGGCCGGGCACGCACTTGCCCGGCACCTGGAAATCGAGCGGCACGATGTTGCGGTCGTCCTGGGGTCAGGGTGGGTGCCGGCCGCCGACCTGCTCGGAGAGCCGGTGGCCGAGCTCGCGCTCACCGAGCTCCCCGGCTTCTCGGCCCCATCGGTGATCGGACATTCGGGTTTGGTGCGCTCGGTCGACTGCCAGGGCAGGCGGACGCTGGTCTTCCTTGGGCGCACGCATCTGTATGAGGGCCGCGGCGTCGCGCCCGTCGTCCACGGCGTTCGCACCTCGATCGCGGCCGGCTGCCAGGTGGTTGTGCTGACCAACGGCGCTGGCGGGCTCGACCCGTCCTGGGAGCCCGGCACGCCGGTCATCATCGCCGACCACATCAATCTCACCGGTCGATCGCCGATCGAGCACGCGCGCTTCGTGGACCTCACAAACCTGTATGCGCCCAGACTGCGTGCGCTGTGCCGCGAGGTGGACCCCACGCTGGCCGAGGGGATCTACGTCCAGATGCCGGGGCCGCAGTACGAGACCCCGGCCGAGATCGAGATGGTCCGGCGCATCGGCGGCACCCTGGTCGGGATGTCGACCACGCTCGAGGCCATCGCGGCCCGCGAGGCGGGCGCCGAAGTGCTGGGCCTGTCGCTGGTCACCAACGCCGCCGCCGGCATCACCGGCGAACCGCTCAACCACGAGGAGGTCCTCGAGGCCGGCCGCGCGGCCGCCGTCCGCATGGGCTCGCTACTCGCGGACGTGATCGGCCGGCTCTGACCACGCGGGTCCTGAGGTTCCTTTCGCGACACGCCGAGGTGATCATGAACGAAGCTCAAGATCGCGGTGCCCTCCAGCTGCTGGCTCGCGCCCGGGCATGGCTCGAGGAGGACCCAGACCCGGCCACGCGCGCCGAGCTGGCCGCGCTCATCGAGCGCGGCGAGACCGCGGAGATCGCCGACCGGTTCTCCGGGACGCTCGAGTTCGGCACCGCCGGGTTACGGGGCGCGCTCGGCGCTGGGCCGAACCGGATGAACAGGGTGGTCGTCACGCGCACGGCTGCGGGGCTGGCCGCATACGTGGTCGAGCACGGCGGCGGCGCGGTCGTGATCGGATACGACGCTCGTTACAACTCCGACGTTTTCGCGCGCGACACGGCCGAGGTGATGACTGGGGCGGGGCTGCCCGCGATGGTGCTGCCCCGGCCACTGCCGACCCCGGTTCTCGCGTACGCGATCCGCGCGCTCGGGTGTGCGGCGGGGGTCATGGTCACCGCATCCCACAACCCGCCCCAGGACAACGGGTACAAGGTCTATCTGGGCGACGGCTCGCAGATCGTGCCACCGGCCGACGCGGAGATCGCCGCACGCATTGCCGCCGTCGGTCCGCCGGCGTCGGTGCCGCGCGGCGACGACTGGGTGACCCTCGACGACCGCATCGTCGACGACTACGTCCATCGGGTGGCGGCGCTGGTCCCGCCAGCATCGGCGCGCACGGTGACCGCGGTGTACAGCGCCATGCATGGGGTCGGCGGTGACGTGGTCCTCGCGACCATGCGGGCCGCCGGGTATGCGGAACCCGTGCGGGTCGAAGCGCAGTTCGAGCCGGACCCGGACTTCCCGACCGTGGCCTTCCCCAACCCGGAGGAGCCGGGCGCGATCGACCTCGCGCTGGATGCGGCGGAGGCGTCCAACGCCGACCTGGTGATCGCGAACGACCCGGACGCGGACCGCTGCGCGGCCGCGGTACGCGAGCGCAACGGACGGTGGCGCATGCTGCGCGGCGACGAGGTCGGCGCGCTGCTCGGCGCGCATGTGCTCCGGCGTGGAGCGCGCGGCACGTTCGCGAACTCGATCGTGTCGTCGTCGCTGCTCGGCAAGATCTGCGCCGACCACAACGTGCAGCACGTGGAGACACTGACCGGGTTCAAGTGGATAGCCCGCGTGGATGGTCTCTCTTACGGCTATGAGGAGGCTCTTGGCTACTGCGTCGACCCGGCCGCCGTGCGCGACAAGGACGGCATCTCCGCCGCCTTGCTCATGCTCGAGCTGGCCGCCACGGTCAAGGCGCAGGGCCGCACGCTGCTCGACGAGCTCGACGATCTGGCGCGCGCATACGGACTGCACCAGACCGACCAGCTGTCGGTGCGAGTCGAAGACATCTCGGTGATCGCAAACGTGATGGCCAGGCTGCGCGCGAACCCTCCGATCGAGCTGGCCGGGGCAGCGGTCACCAGCGCCGAGGACCTCGAGCGGGGAGCCGGCGGCCTGCCGCCGACCGACGGCCTCCGCTATCGGCTCGACGACGGCAGCCGCATCGTGGTGCGTCCTTCCGGGACCGAGCCGAAGCTCAAGTGCTACCTCGAGGTCGTCGTCGCGGTCGCGGAGGGTGACGTGGCGGCGGCGCATACCGTCGCCAGGGCGCGCCTGGACCGGCTCAAGCAGGACTTGGCTGTCGCCGCCGGCCTCACCTAACCCCCCACCCTTGGGTGATCATGCAGAAAGTCCCC
>JBEVHX010000087.1:0-7168 GCA_040510995.1 Candidatus Nanopelagicales bacterium | reverse complement strand
GTCGCTCCCGATGTCAAGAATTGTTGACATGGTGAACGTAAAGCGTTGTGGACATCGTGTCAAGAGTTCTTGACACGCCCGTAACGCAAAGCGCACGGGCTTGACGACGGAGCCGAACCGGAGTAGAAAACCGATCAGTTATCTAACTCTTTGGTTATCGAAGGGATCGGCATGACCGGGACTACGGCTCAGAGATGGCGCACCCTGTCCGACCAGCTGAGCGCGCGCATCGAGGCCGTGCCGGCCGACGCCTGGGACAACCCGTCGCCGTGCGAGGGCTGGGTCGCCCGCGACGTCGTCCGGCACCTCGCCGACTGGATGCCCGCGCTCTACCTCGGCAGCATCGGGCTGCCGCTCCCTGGCGGACCCTCGGCCGACATCGACCCGGCCGGCACGTGGGCAGCTGCCGACAAGGCGATCCAGGGTGTGCTCGACGACCCCGAGCTCTCGCAGCGGATGACAGACAGCCCCGCCGGGCAGATGACGGTCGAGCAGCTCATCGAGTTCACCGGCCTGATGGACCTGCTCATCCACGCCTGGGACCTCGCCCGGGCCACCGGCCAAGACGAGACGCTCGACCCGGATGAGGTGCACGTGTTCGCCGCCGGCATACAGCCGGAGATGTCTGAGGTGATGGTCGCCAGCGGTCACTACAAGCCGTCGGTTCACCTGCCCGCCGACGCGGACGAGCAGTCCCGGCTGCTCGCCTTCACCGGCCGCCAACCCTGACCCCGCGACATCACCTCGAAGGAGACCACCATGCCCGAGATGCGTCTCGAGCTCGTGCCCCTGCCGGTGTCGGACATCGACAAGGCGAAGGCGTTCTACGTCGAGCAGTGCGGCTTCGAGATCCTCACCGACCACGAGCAGACCTCCCCCGACGGCGTCGTGCAGCGGGTCGTGCAGCTGAACCCGCCCGGCTCGAACTGTTCGGTCGTCTTCGGCACCGGGATGCCGGAGATCTCGGACATGACACCCGGCTCGCAGAAGGCCCTCCACCTCGTGGTCGCCGACATGGAGGAAGCACGCCGAGCATTGGTGGCCAAGGGCGTCGACGTGCAGCCGGTGATGAACATCGCCGATTGCTTGTATGCGTACTTCGCCGACGCGGACGGCAACTCCTGGCTGCTGCAGCAGTGGCCCAAGAAGTAGTCCGACGGGTCGGGCCGCTGACGGACACGCGCGACCCACTGAGCGTCGTCTTCGCCGCGCTCGCGGACCCGACCCGTCGAGCCATCCTCGCCCGGCTAGCGTCGGGCCCGGTGAGCGTCGGCGAGCTGGCGGAGCCGTTCGCGATGAGCGGTCCTGCGGTGTCGAAGCACCTGCGCGTGCTGGAGCGCGCCGGTTTGGTGAGCCGCGAACGCATCGCGCAGTCGCGACCGGCGCGATTGGAGGCGGCCCCGTTGGCGCAGGTCTCCCGGTGGGCTGAAGAGTTCCGTGCCTTTTGGGACGAGAGCTACATGCGGTTGGACAGCTTGTTGTCCACGATGGACGACGACTCGGCGAACGACAGAGGAGAGCAACGCGATGAGCCCTGAGCAGAAGGTCCGCGCTCTGAGCGTGACCGCACCGGACGAGCGCTCGATCGTCGTGACCCGCGAGTTCGCCGCGCCACCGGACAGGCTGTGGCGGGCGCACACCGAGCCGGAGCTGCTGAAGAAGTGGCTCGGCCGCCGCGCCTACCCGATGACGACCTGCGAGGTCGATCTGCGGGTTGGCGGCAGGTACCGCTACGTGTTCACCAAGCTCGACGGTTCGAAGCCGATGGGGATGGGCGGCGTGTTCGACGTGATCGAACGGCCGACGAGGCTGGTGACGACGGAGGCGTTCGACGACTTCCCCGGCCCGAGCGTCAACACGATCCGCTTCGAGGAGATCGACGGCGGCACCGCGATGACGCTGACCGTCGTGTACCCGTCGGAGGAGATCCGGGACGGCTGGCTCGCCTCCGGCATGACCGACGGGATGGGCGAGGGGTACGACCGGCTCGACGGGCTGCTGCTGGATGACTAACCCAAGGCTCGGTGCGCCAACGCCCAGTCCAGCGCGGATGCTGCAGGACTCGGCACGGTCCGGATGTCAGGCCGGGACGACGATCTCCTGACCCGGGAGCACCCGGGCGCCATCAAGTGCCGGGTTGAGCTGTTCCAGCTCGTGGATGGTGTCCCGAGGATCCGTGCCGGGACGTGCAGCACGGGCGATGTCCCACAACGTCTGGCCGGCGTCCACGATCACTGACCGGGTGGTGGGTGCGTCGGTCGCATGCGAGGCATTGGCGTCGGCACCCAAGCGACCGAAGGAGAACACCACGAAGGCCGCGGCCAGCACGGCCAGCACGATCACGATGCGCCCGCGTCGGGTGAAGCGGACCGGTGGTTTCGCGGTTGCTGCCATCGTGGCCTCCCAGGGTCTGGTCGAACTGTGGTTCGCGGTTCGTACACCTGTTCTACACAGCAGGCGCTGGATTGTCTACGACACGTCGAACACCTGTTTGATTTTGTGCTCGTTCTGTGACTAACGTGGCCACCGGTGCGGATCGCATACCCGGACCATGCCGGGAGGGTCCGACACGTCGCGCGAACCGCCTGGAGAGGGGCACATGTGAGCACGGAGAGGTCGACGAAGGGCCGCGTGGCCGAGTTGCCCGACGGGCCGGTCCGCGCGAGTGGGCTGACCGCGCGACAGACCCGCATCCTCGAGGTCATCCGCGACTCGGTCGCGCGTCGCGGCTACCCACCGTCGATCCGTGAGATCGGCGAGATCGTCGGGCTGACCTCCCCGAGCTCGGTGGCGCACCAGCTGCGCGCGCTGGAGTCGAAGGGTTTCATTCGACGCGACCCCAACCTGCCGCGCGCGATCGATGTGCGGATGCCGGACGAAGTCGACGAAGCACTCTCGACGATCGACGAGACCGACGTCGCGGAGGCGCGGCCCGTGCCGCAGTACGTGCCGCTGGTCGGACGCATCGCAGCCGGCGGTCCGATCCTCGCTGAGCAGGCGATCGACGAGGTCATGCCCTTGCCGAAGTCGTTGGTCGGTGACGGCGAGCTGTTCATGCTGCGGGTCGTCGGCGACTCGATGGTCGACGCGGCGATCTGCGATGGCGACTGGGTCGTCGTGCGACAGCAGCCGGTCGCGGACAATGGCGACATCGTGGCCGCCATGCTCGACGGCGAGGCGACGGTCAAGACGCTGCGTCGACGCGACGGACATGTGTGGCTGATCCCGCACAACCCGGCGTACGAACCGATCGGCGGCGACGATGCGGTTGTCCTGGGCCGGGTGGTGGCCGTACTGCGTCGTTTGCCGTAGTCGCTGACCGTTTCGCTGACGGCGCATCGGTTCGCGGGACAGACTCACCGCCATGCGCTACCACCTGCCCGAGGACCGCCTCCCGTCTGCCTGGTTCAACGTCCTCCCCCGGCTCCCCGAGCCGCTTCAACCGCCGCTGCACCCGGGCACCAGGGAGCCTGTCGGCCCTGACGACCTCGCACCGTTGTTCCCCATGGCGCTCATCGCGCAGGAGATGTCGACGGAGCCGTGGATCGACATCCCCGGTGAGGTCCTCGACGTGCTGCGGCTGTGGCGGCCGACACCGCTGGTCCGGGCGTCGAGGCTCGAAGCCGCGCTCGGTACCCCGGCCCGGATCTACTACAAGGACGAGTCGGGCAGCCCAGCCGGCTCGCACAAGCCGAACACCGCTGTGCCGCAGGCCTTCTACAACGCGGCTGAGGGCATCAGCCGGCTGACCACCGAGACCGGCGCCGGGCAGTGGGGCACGGCGCTGGCCTTCGCCGCCGCACAGTTCGATCTCGAGTGCATGGTCTACATGGTGCGGACGTCGTTCGAGTCCAAGCCGTACCGCAAGGTGCTCATGGAGACGTGGGGGGCGCAGTGCGTGCCGTCGCCGGTCGATGACCCGTCGTCGCCGGGCTCGCTCGGGCTAGCCATCTCGGACGCGGTCCGCGACGCCGTCGGCCGCGAGGACACGCACTACGCCCTCGGCTCGGTGCTCAACCACGTGCTGCTGCACCAGACGGTGATCGGGCTCGAGGCGAAAGAACAGCTCGAGCTGGCTGGCGAGTCGTTGCCCGACGTGGTGATTGCGCCGTGCGGCGGCGGCTCCAACCTCGGCGGCCTGTCGCTGCCGTTCATCGAGGACGCGGACGTCCGACTCATGGCGGTCGAGCCGTCGAGCTGTCCGACGCTGACTGAGGGTCGCTACGAGTACGACTTCGGGGACAGCGCCGGTATGGCGCCAATGCTCCAGATGTACACGCTCGGTCACGACTTCATGCCGCCGGAAATCCATGCGGGTGGCCTTCGCTACCACGGCGACTCCCCGATCATCAGCGCGCTGGTCAAGTCCGGCCGGATGGAGGCGGTCGCATACCCGCAGGGCAAGGTGTTCGAGGCGGCCATGACCTTCGCGAATGCGGAGGGTCGGGTGGCCGCGCCCGAGGCCGCGCATGCGATCCGGGCCGCAATCGATGAGGCGCTCGCGGCAAAGGAAACCGGCGACGAGAGGGTCATCCTGTTCAACTACTGCGGGCACGGGTTCCTCGACCTGGCCGCATACGACGACTTCAACCATGGGCGGTTGCTCGACGCATAGCAACCGAAGATGGCGGCATGTCTGCCAGGTTCCCGGCGCCGAACCGCTCACACTGACCGCATGTGGATCATCGGTGTGGTCGTGCTGTTCTTCGTCGCGACATTCCCCGCGACCTGGCTGCTCATGCTGTTCCTCGGCAACGTCGGCGTGAACGTGTCCTACTGGGGCGCGTTCCCCGCCGGCATCCTGATCTCGATGCTGCTGTCGTCGGCCGGGGCTGCGCGCTACAGCCGCATGTAGTGCCTCAGCGCTGTGGCAGAAGGGCTAGCCAGGCGACGAGCCCGGCAAACTTCTCTTGCGCCGTCCACGGTGGGCCCAGATGCTTGCCGGCGACGGCGACGTGCTGCTGCACAGCGGCCTCTGTCCGGCCGGCGGCGTGCGCCAGCGCGGCCGGGAGGTCGCGCTCGGTCTCACCCACGATGCGCAGCCCGGCACGTTCCGCGCCGCGGGTCATGACGTCGCGGAACATCTCACCCTCGGCTGCATGGAGCAGCGCGTGCGCCCCCAGGATCTTCTCCAGCGGTGGGTATGAGGCCGGTGCGAAACTCTTGCCCGAGCCGAGGACGATGCCGAAACCGTCGACGTCACCCAGCTCGTGCACCAGGTCGCGGACGGCCTGCTCGGCGCGGCTTGTGGCTTCGGCGGTAACCACTGCGATCAGTTCGCGTGCCTCGTCGAGCGGAAGGTCCGCGCCTGCGTGGTAGGGCTGCTTCTCGTCGGCGCCGCCGTGTCGGGTCAGGTTGATGCGACGGCTCAGCACGAGGTCGGGCAGATGCACGTCGTCTTCTGGCATCTGGACGGCGACCAGCGTCGCCCAACCAGATCGGGCCCGGCAGCCTATCGCCGCCCTCATACCGGCTGCTCGGCGCGAGCGTCGAGACGCTGCAACGCCTCGCGGACCAGCGCACCGTCTGTCGTACGCCAGAACGGGGGCAGGGACCGCAGCAGGAACTCGCCATAGCGCGCGTTCTTCAAGCGGCTGTCGAGCACCGCCACCACGCCGCGATCCTCGCTGCTGCGGATCAGCCGCCCGGTGCCCTGCGCGAGCTTCAGGGCCGCGGCCGTCACCGAGACCTGCATGAAGCCATTGCCGCCGTGCGCCTCGACGTCGCGGGCACGCGCCGAGCTGAGCGGGTCGTCCGGCCGCGGGAAGGGGATGCGGTCGATGACCACCTGGGTGCACGCGTCGCCAGGCACGTCAACGCCCTGCCACAGGGACAGCGTCCCGAACAGGCTCGTCACCGGGTCGCTCGCGAAGTCGGTGACGAGCGCGTGCGTCGCGTCCTCGCCCTGGCACAGGATCGGGTATGCGGCACCGAGCCGCTCGCGCATCGTCTCGGTGACGGCCTCGGCCGCGCGCATCGAGGAGAATAGGCCGAGGGTCCGTCCGCCGGCGGCGCGGATGAGCTGTTCGAGCTCATCGAGCAGTTGCGGGCTTGGACCGCTCTGGGTCGGCGGCGGAAGGTGCGCGGCGACATAGAGAATCCCCTGCCGCCGGTAGTCGAACGGTGAGCCGACGTCGATGCCCTCCCACGGCGGCGCGTCCGCCCCTGTCAGGCCGAGCGTGCTGGCGAGCGGTTCGAAGGAGCCGCCGAGCTGCAGAGTCGCACTGGTGAGGACGACGGTGTGGTCGGCGAACAGCTGCTCGCGCAGCAGGCTCGCGATGCTGAGCGGTGCCACCTTGAGCGTCGAGCCGCGCTTCTCATGGTGCTCGACCCACACCACGTCGCGCTCTCCGGCGCCGACCACCTCGCCCGCGACTCGATGGACCTGCTCGACGGCCGCTCTGACCTGCTTTGCGTTGGCGTCGTTGTCCTCGCCCTTCGGCCACCTCGTGATGACCCGATGGCCGGCATCGCGCAGCGCGACCAACACGTCGAAAAGCAGGCCATCGACCTTGTCCACCCGGCCAGCGTCGCTCGTGCCGAGCACATCGGAGAACATGGCCGCTGCATCATCGAGGAACTCGGCGTCCTCGCCCTCGACGTAGCGGCGGGCTCTCTTGGCTGCCCGCTCGATCGCTGGCGGGCTCAGCTCCTCGGTGGCGGCATTCGTCGCGCGGTCGACCAGCTCGTGCGCCTCGTCGATGACCACAGCGTCGTGCTCGGGGAGCAGCGGGATGCCGTCCAGCGCATCAATCGAGAGCAGCGCGTGGTTGGTGACGACGACATCGGCGTGCTTGGCTCGTTCCTTCGCCTGCTCGGCCCAGCAGTCAGCCGCATACCCGCACTTGGGGCCGAGGCACTCGTAGCTGCTGACGGATAGCGAGCGCCAGGCGCGCTCCATCGGTGCGGGCGCGAGCTCATCGCGGTCGCCGGTCTCCGTGAGATCGGCCCACGTGCGGATGCGCAGGACGTCGCGGCCCAGCGGAGAGGTGGGAACTGGCTCGAACAGCGTGTCGGAGTCGTCGTCGGCGATGCCTTCGTTGAGTCGGTGCAGGCACAGGTAGTTCTGCCGGCCCTTGAGGATCGCGTAGTCGGCCTTGACCCCGAGCGACTCGAGCGCGTCCGCGAGTGTGGGGAGATCGCGCTCGACGAGCTGTCGCTGGAGCGC
>JBEVHX010000086.1:0-6375 GCA_040510995.1 Candidatus Nanopelagicales bacterium | reverse complement strand
TCAGGGCCGGCGGGCCGGTCCGTGGTGGGACTGGTCGCACGTCAAGCGCGCGTGCGAGTTCCTGTTCTGGGCCGGGGAGATCACCACGCACTCCCGCCGGGGCTTCGAGCGGGTCTACGACCTGCTCGAGCGGGTGCTGCCACCTCGCATCGTGGCCGCGCCATCGCCTTCGCGCGACAGCGCTCAGCGGTCGTTGCTGCTGCTGGCAGCGCGCTCGCTCGGGGTGGCCACCGAGCGCGACCTGCGCGACTACTTCCGGCTCGACGTCACCGATGCAAAGGCGCGGCTCGCCGAGCTGGTCGAGGGCGGATCGCTGGTCCCGATGGCCGTCGAAGGCTGGCGCAACCCCGGGTATGCGTTGCCTGACCTGCGGGTCCCACGCCGCATCCAGGCGCGCGCCCTCCTGACGCCCTTCGACCCGGTGGTGTGGGAACGGGAGCGCACCGAGCGGCTCTTCGGGTTCCGGTACCGGGTGGAGCTGTACGTCCCCGCCCCGAAGAGGGTGCACGGCTACTACGTGTTGCCGTTCCTGCTCGGCGACCGGTTGGTCGCCCGGGTTGACCTGAAGTCCGACCGTGCGGCGTCGGCGCTGCTCGTCCAGTCGGCGTGGGCCGAAGCCGACGCGCCGGCGCAGACAAGCCACGAGCTGGCCGCCGAGCTGCGCACGATGGCCGACTGGCTCGGCCTCGAACGCGTCGAGGTCACGGGCCGGGGTGACCTCTCCCGCGAGTTGGCTGTCGCGGCCGGTCAGCTCGGCGGATAGGGGTCGCTCGCAAGCCTGGCGTGCGAGTGCTCGTCGTGCCACAGCCCGTCGCCGTAGCGATGCGACTGCCGATGGGTGCCCTCGTAGAGGAACCCGGCCCGGGTCGCGAGTGCGCACGAGGCAGGGTTCTCGACGGCGTGGAACAGCTGCACACGCCGCAGATCCATCGCCTCGAAGGCGTACCGCGTCACCGCCAGCGCCGCCGTAGTGCCGACTCCGCGGCCGCGGCTGTGCGGCAGGAGCCAGTAGCCCAGCTCGGCATCACGCTGGTCATGGTCGATGTGGAGCAACGAGACCTGTCCGAGGAGCTCGCCGCTGAGGGCGGCCCGCACCGCCCAACCCAAGGCCGTACCGGTGCCGTCAGAGCGCGCTTCGATCCACCGACGCAGGTCCTCCAGGACGTGCTCGTTCTGTTCGCCGAAGCGGTTCCACCGCCGGATGTCCGGGTCGTCGATCGCCGGCAACAGCTCCGCCGCCTCTTCGACGCGGAACGGCAGAAGCTGGATCGCTCCCGCCGCGATCTCGACGCTCACTTCAGGTCCGTCGGCAGCAGGTCGCCGACCCATGCGTCCGCGCGGCCGCCTTCGCGGGTGGGGAGCATCTGCCGCAGCACGCCGGGCAGGATCCTGAACCCGACCTTCTCCGCGACGCGGCGCGAGGCGTCATTGCCGACGCTCGCGTACCAGTAGACCCGGGCCAGCCCGGCGTCCTCGAACGCGTACCGGCAGGCCAGCCGAACCGCCGTGGTCGCGACGCCCCGACCACGGGCCCACGGCGCGACCGAGTATCCGATCTCCGCGGATGCCCGCTCGTCCAGGCGCAGGTCGAGGAACCCGTCGTATGCGCGTGGCTCGGCCACCCGTGAGATCACCCAGCCGGGGTTGCGCCCGAGACACCAGCCCGGGCCCAGCGGAACCATCCGGGCGACGAAGGACTGCGCGTGCTGGACGTCGTATGGCACCGGGATCGTGGTCCAGCGCTGCATCTCCGGGTCCTGACAGGCCCTCGTCATGCTCGGGATATCCTCCGGTGAGGCCAGCCGCAGCAGGACATCGCCCTCGGAGACGGTGACGGGGGTCAAGGCAGCGGACGGCTCCTGGTGCTCGGTCACGGGGTCATCCTGTCGGGCGAGGGCCTGCGCGACGTATCCGATTACGATGGGGTCACGGCGACGCCGTCTGTTGTCGCCGTCGTCCCCTGTCAGGAGAGAAACCCCGTGCCCGCCATCATCGACAAGATCCTTCGTGCCGGCGAGGGCAAGGTCATCAAGAAGCTCGAGCGGATCGCCAAGCAGGTGAACTCGGTCGAAGCCGACTTCGTCGCGATGTCGGACGACGAACTGCGGGCGATGACCGTGGAGTTTCGGCGGCGGCATGCCGACGGCGAGTCGCTGGACGACCTGCTCCCAGAGGCGTTCGCCACCGTCCGGGAGGCCGCCAAGCGCACCCTCGGCCAGCGGCACTACGACGTGCAGGTCATGGGTGGTGCTGCGCTGCACCTCGGCAACATCGCCGAGATGAAGACGGGCGAGGGGAAGACCCTCGTCGGCACCATGCCCGCATACCTGAATGCGATCGCAGGCCGCGGCGTGCACATCGTGACCGTCAACGACTATCTCGCCGAGCGCGACTCGGAGTGGATGGGTCGGGTGCACCGCTTCCTCGGGCTCGAGGTGGGCGTCATCCTCGCCTCGATGAAGCCGGCCGAGCGCCGGGTCGCATACAACGCGGACATCACCTATGGCACCAACAACGAGTTCGGCTTCGACTACCTGCGCGACAACATGGCGTGGTCGAAGGAAGAGCTTGTCCAGCGCGGGCACTCCTTCGCCATCGTCGACGAGGTCGACTCGATCCTCATCGACGAGGCGCGGACGCCGCTGATCATCAGCGGTCCGGCAGACCAGGCGACGAAGTGGTACCAGGAGTTCGCGAAGATCGCGGCCCGGCTGCGAAGAGATGCCGACTACGAGGTCGACGAGAAGAAGCGCACAATCGGCATCCTCGAGTCCGGCGTAGGCACGGTCGAGGACCTGCTCGGCATCGACAACCTGTACGAGTCGGTGAACACACCGCTCGTGGGCTACCTCAACAACGCGATCCGCGCGAAGGAGCTGTTCAGGCTCGACAAGGACTACGTCGTGATGGATGGCGAGGTTCTCATCGTCGATGAGCACACCGGACGCATCCTGGCCGGCCGTCGCTACAACGAGGGCATGCACCAGGCCATCGAGGCCAAGGAGAACGTCAAGATCAAGGACGAGAACCAGACACTCGCCACGGTCACCCTGCAGAACTTCTTCCGCCTGTACGAGAAGCTCGGCGGGATGACCGGCACGGCCATGACCGAGGCGTCCGAGTTCTCCCAGATCTACAAGCTCGGCGTCGTGCCGATTCCGACCAACCAACCGATGATCCGCCTGGACCAGGCCGACTTGGTGTACCGCACTGAGGACGCAAAGTTCCGGGCAGTCGTGGACGACCTGGCCGAGCGGCACGAAAAGGGCCAACCAGTGCTGGTCGGCACCGCCTCGGTGGAGAAGAGCGAGCATCTGTCGACACTGCTGCGGCGTCGGGGGGTGCCGCACGAGGTGCTCAACGCGAAATACCACGAGCGCGAGGCTGCGATCGTCGCGCAGGCCGGTCGCAAGGGCGCAGTGACGGTGGCCACGAACATGGCCGGCCGTGGAACCGACATCATGCTCGGCGGCAACTCCGAGTTCATGGCGGCGGGCGATCTGGCGCAGCGCGACTTGTCGCCGGTCGACACCGCCGAGGAGTACGAAGCCGCGTGGCCGAATGCACTCGAGAAGGCGCAGAAGTCCGTCGAGGCGGAACACGAAGAGGTCACCGGGCTGGGCGGCCTGTACGTTCTCGGCACAGAACGGCATGAGTCCCGGCGCATCGACAACCAGCTGCGAGGTCGTTCCGGTCGTCAAGGTGACCCGGGTGAGTCCCGGTTCTACCTCTCGCTCGAGGACGACCTGATGCGGTTGTTCAAGAGCAACGTCGTCGACGCGGTACTGACCCGGTTCAACATCCCCGACGACGTTCCCATCGAGCACAAGATGGTGACCAACGCGATCAAGTCCGCGCAGGCGCAGGTCGAGGCGCAGAACTTCGAGATCCGCAAGAATGTCCTGAAGTACGACGAGGTGCTCGACCGCCAGCGCAAGGTCATCTATGCGGAGCGCCGCTCCGTCCTCGTGGGGCAGGACCTGCACGAGCAGGTCCGGCACATGATCGACGACACAGTGTCGGGCTACGTCACCGCCGCCACGGCCGAAGGCTTCCCCGAGGAGTGGGACCTCGACCAGCTGTGGACTGCGCTGAAGACGCTGTACCCGATCGAGCTCACCGTCGACGACCTGGTCGAGCAGGCCGATGGGCTGGACCGGTCGGCGCTCACGCCGGAATTCATGATCGAGACGCTCACCGCTGACGCGCAGTCGGCATACGACCGTCGCGAGGAGTCCCTGGGCGAGACCGTGACGCGAGAGCTCGAGCGCCGGGTCCTGCTGTCGGTGCTCGACCGCAAGTGGCGGGAGCACCTCTACGAGATGGACTACCTCAAGGAAGGCATCGGGCTGCGCGCGATGGCGCAGCGCGACCCGCTCGTCGAGTACCAGCGCGAGGGGTACGACTTGTTCGCCGCGATGATGGACGGCATCAAGGAGGAGTCGATCGGGTACCTGTTTCATCTCGAGGTGCAGGTCCAGGATTCCGAGCAGGTCGACGAGGCCGCCGCGGACGTGGAAGCCGGTGGGCAACAAGCCGCGCCGGAGGCCGCTGAACCGACCCCGTCGGTCGCGGCGAAGCCGCTGGACGCTCAGAAGACGCGGGCGCCTGCCCACGCAGGCGGCGAGCGGAGGTTGGTGGCGAAAGGTCTCGACGGGCCGAAGCCCCGGAAG
This sequence comes from Candidatus Nanopelagicales bacterium, assembly GCA_040510995.1. Taxonomy (GTDB): domain Bacteria; phylum Actinomycetota; class Actinomycetes; order JBEVHX01; family JBEVHX01; genus JBEVHX01. Next base: position 1,702 of record JBEVHX010000086.1, on the reverse strand, counting down.
CTTGAGTACACGGCCCCGACCGTGGACGGCGCCGGCGGCGTTGAGCACCACGCGGCGGGATCCGGTGACGGCGAGGCGCCTGACTTGGGACCGGACGCGAGCCGGGCCGAGCGTCGTCGCGCTGCCCGAGCCGCGCGCAAGGGCGGCTGAGCCGCCCCGGCGGGCCTCAGACGACAGCGAACTCCGTGCACCGCCAGCGGTCCTCGATGACGTCGAGCCGAACAGCCAACGCGCGGGTGCGGCGACCCGCTCGGACGACAGCAGTGATCTCGGCCGCGCCCGGCCGGGGCTGGCAGAGGTGGATTGAACGCACCGCGGCCCGCGCCTGGCGGCGTCCTGACGATCGCGGCACGTTTTCGACACGTTTGCGGATCTCCTCGTAGACCTCGCGGTCGGTCCAGCGCATCAGCTGGCTGACGGGCCGGTCCCCAGACAGCACCTCGACGAGCGCGGGCACGAAACGCGACGCCCAGGCGCTGACGTCCGCCCGGCCGGCAACAGCGGTGACACCGGCGACGATGCGCAGCCGCGGCGGCGCCTCAGGTATGGCCGGCAGGCCCGACGGCAGCGCGTAGACCAGGTCGAGCGCGTCCTGCTGCCACCTCGCTCCGGCGGCCGACCGGCTGGGTACCGGCTCGGGCGCCAGCACCGTGGGCGCCGGGTTGCAGTCTGGGGCCGGCACGACCCGCAGCCGGATCCCCGGGGCAGGGCCCGACGGGCGCGGCTTGGTGCCCGTCGCCGTGGTCACGGTGCCTCGCTGCCAGCGGCCGCGGTCACTGTCGAGTCCACTGACGCCGGCGGGTGCAGCTGCTGACCGGGGCGAATGAGGTGGGGGTCAGCGCCGACCGTCTCGCGGTTGGCCGCATACCAACGTGGCCACGCGTCGGCGATCTCAACCGCCGAAGCGTCCGGACCGAGCGCAGCTGCGGCGATCCGCCATAGCGAGTCGCCCGGCTGCACGGTCACAGTTGTGGCTGCCTCGACGCCCTCGGTTGGGACAGCCTCGGCCTCGACGCTGGCCGCCACGGGCGGGGTTGGAGTCATGGCAATCGTTGGGGCGACTGGTACGGCAGGGGCCGGCTGCACCACCACGCGGTCGAGCACGGGGTAGCGCGGCTCTGGTCCCGGCGCCGCAGCCTGGGCACTCGCAACCGGCGCGACCACCGCGATGCCGATGGCCAGCGTGACCGCCCGCCGCACCGTCACGGGTGCCACCCGGGTTGCAATCCAACGCAGCCGATCACCGATCACACCGGGCAGTACCGCTCCAGCCGCCACCAGCACGCTCAAGGTCAGCCAGGCCGAGAGCGCCCAGGCCAGGACCATCGCGACAACCCCACACAGCGCGTCCAGTGAGCCGCCCGGCGCCGAAGCGTCGACCGCATCTCGCATGACCGTGGGTGCGCTCCTCGTCAGGACGAGCAGCAATGTGACCGCGACCGCGGCGACGCCGAACGCTCGAAGGCGATGCATTGACTTCCCCTCCGCTTGTTAAGTGTGTTTTGATTCTGTTTGCTTTCTATAACATATGTCAATACCTGTTTGCGATCGAGAGCGCGGGTCTGTGCATGATCGCGCGGCAGTGGATGGTCGCCGGGATCGGAGGATTTCGCCAGGAAGCGGCAGGGCCGGCGGCGCAGCCAACCCCTTCGTGACCAGGCCAGACTCGGTGGCCGGACTCGGGCCGGAACGGCGCCGTAGA
>JBEVHX010000085.1:0-6047 GCA_040510995.1 Candidatus Nanopelagicales bacterium | reverse complement strand
GATTCACGGTGTCGGTCGTGCTCGGAGCGACCGCGACCGACGGCCGGGACGCGCAGTTTCGCACCACTGGAACGGTCATCACCGCGCCGGGGTTCTTGGCCGCATACCGCGAGGATCGCGACGATGATGCCAGCGAGGACGAGCGCGAGCGTCGGCTGCCGTCGCTCGCGGCCGGCGCGCCGCTGACCCTGCGCTCGCTCGAGGCGGAGGGCCACGAGACCCAGCCGCCGCCTCGCTATACCGAGGCGTCGCTGATCAAGGCGCTCGAGGAGCGCGGCATTGGCCGGCCGTCGACCTACGCGTCGATCATGGGCACGATTCTCGACCGCGGCTACGTGTGGAAGCGCGGCATGGCCCTCGTGCCGTCTTGGATCGCGTTCGCTGTGGTCACTTTGCTGGAGCGGCACTTCGGTGAGCTCGTCGACTACGACTTCACCGCCCGGATGGAGGAGGTCCTCGACGCGGTGGCTGCTGGCGACGGCGACCGGCTCGCTGCGCTGGGTGGCTTCTACTACGGCGATGTCGAGCGCGACTTCCGCGGGCTGCACCCGATGGTGTCCGGCTTGGGGGACATCGACGCGCGCGACATCAACTCGCTGCCGATCGGTGACGGCGTCGTGCTCCGCGTCGGACGCTACGGCCCGTACGTGGAGCGCGGCAACGGCGACGCGGTCGAGCGCGGCAACGTGCCCGACGACATCGCGCCCGACGAACTGACCGTGGACAAAGCACTCGAGCTGCTGACGCAGCCGTCCGGTGACCGGATCCTTGGCGAGGAACCGGAAACCGGTCGGCCAATCGTGGCCAAGTCGGGTCGCTACGGGCCGTACGTCACCGAGGTGCTGCCGGAGGACGCGCCAAAGTCCGCAAAACCGCGCACTGCGTCGTTGTTGTCCACGATGTCGCTCGACACGGTGACGCTGGACGAGGCGCTCCGGCTGCTGACGCTGCCGCGGGTCGTTGGTCTTGATCCCGCGACCGGTGATCAGATCACTGCACAGAACGGGCGCTACGGACCATACCTGTTGCGGGGCAAGGACTCCCGGTCGCTCGAGTCGGAATCGCAGCTGTTCACCGTGACCCTGGACGAGGCGCTCGCCCTGTATGCGCAGCCGAAGACGCGCGGACGCCGGGCTCCAGCCGGGCCCGTGCGCGAGCTCGGCCCGGACCCGGTGACCGGCGCGCCGATTGTGGTCCGCGACGGCCGCTTCGGCCCCTACGTCACCGACGGCGAGACCAACGCGACGCTGCGCAAGGCGGACACCGTCGACGGCATCACCGTCGAGCGGGCGGTCGACCTGTTGGCCGAGAAGCGCGCAAAGGGCCCGGCGCCGAAGAAGCGGACCGCGACAAAGAAGACCGCGACAAAGAAGAGCTGAGGGTCGGTCAGGCCGCATACGGTGGCGCCGTGAGTGTCGACCGTGACAACGCACCCGGCTTCCTGGTCGCGCTCGAAGGGCCGGACGGCGGCGGCAAGTCCACCCAGGCGCGGATGCTCGCCGACCACCTGCGGTCGAGCCAGCCCGGGCGCGAGGTCGTCCTCACTCGTGAGCCGGGTGGGACCCACGTCGGTGAGCAGCTGCGCGAGATCGTCCTCGACCCGGCGAACACGCATGTTGCCGACGAGACCGAGGTCCTGCTGTATGCGACCGCCCGCGCTCAGCATGTGGCCGAAGTCATCGAGCCTGCCCTTCGCCGCGGCGCCATCGTGGTGACCGACCGATTCGTGGATTCCTCCCTCGCCTACCAGGGCGCGGGTCGGGGGATGGCCGAAGCGGTGCGCGCCATCAACGCGTTCGCCACCCGCGGCGTGCTCCCAGATGTCACGGTGGTTCTCGATCTCACGCCCGACGAAGGGCTCGCGCGCCTCACCAGCGATCAGGACCGGCTCGAGGCACAGTCAGCCCACTTTCATGCCAGGGTGCGCGAGGCGTTTCTCGACCTGGCGGGTCGCGAGCCCGCTCGGTATGCGGTCATCGACGCCTCGGCGGACATGCACGCCGTCCAGGACGCGGTGCGCAACGTCGTGGAGAAGGCGTTCCAGCGATGAGTGTGTTCGACTCCCTGGTCGGTCAGGAGAAGGTGGTCGAGGAGCTGCGAGCAGCGGTTGCCGGCCAGGGGATGACGCACGCGTGGCTCTTCACCGGGCCGCCAGGGTCGGGCAGGTCGACGGCGGGCCGCGCGTTCGCCGCGGCGTTGCAGTGTGAGCGTGGGGGTTGCGGTGCGTGCACGGCCTGCCGCACGACGCTCGGCGGGACGCATCCGGACGTGACCGTCGTCGACCCGCCGGGCGCACATCATCTGGTCGACAACATCCGGAGTGTGGTCGCTCACTCGGCGCTGGCACCGTCACAAGGCCGCTGGCAGGTGGTGATCGTCGAGGACGCCGACCGGCTCGAGGGCACCGACCTGCAGTGGCGGCCGGCCAACGCGCTGCTCAAGTCGTTGGAGGAGCCCACCCCGCGCACGGTGTGGATGTTGTGCGCGCCGACGCTGTCCGATGTGCTGCCGACCATCCGCAGCCGCTGTCATCACGTCATGCTGCGGACGCCGCCGATCGACGCGGTCGCCGAACTGCTGCGCCGACAGGGCGTCGATCCGGCGATGGCCGCCTTCGCTGCGCGGGTCAGCCAGGGCCACATCGGCCGCGCCCGCCGGCTCGCGACCGACGAAGCAACCCGGATCCGACGCGCAGAGGTGCTGCGGCTGCCGAATCAGGTTGGTGACCTCGCGAGCGCCCTGACCTCCGCCGCAAACCTGGTCGAGGCGGCCGATGACGAGGCCAGAGCGGCCACATCGTCGGACTTTGACCGCGAGCGCGGCGAATGGGAACAGGCGATGGGCGCGGGCACTGTTGGGCGGGTGCCCCGCGGCGGCGCGGCTGTACTCAAGGACCTCGAGAAGGCACAGCACCGCCGCCTGCGTCGCACCACCAACGACGTGCTCGACCTGGCGTTGCAGGACGTCCTGTCGTTCTACCGCGACGTGCTCACGCTCCAGCTTCGCACCGAGGCGCCGATCGTCAACGTCGACCTCGAACGCGACATCGCCCAGATCGCGGACCGGTCAACCGCGGCCTCGACGCTGCGACGGATCGACGCCGTGCTGGCCGCGCGCACCGCGATTGGCAACAGCGCCGCGCCGCTGCTCGCGGTCGAGGCAATGGCGGTCGCGCTTCGCACGGGTTAGCGTCAAGGCATGCCCTGGGTCATGGCCGTCGCCTTCAGCCGCTACGGCCGGCTGTACTACCTCGATGCCGGCGACCACCGGCCGTCGGTCGGCGACCGGGTGCTGGTCCCGACCGACCAGGGCAGTGAGGTCGCGGAGACGATCTGGCCGCCGCAATGGGTCGACGAGGAGATCGGCGGTCTGCTGCCTTGCGCCGGTCCGGCCACGGACTCGGACATCGAGCGGGACGAGCGCTCGCGGGCCAAGCGAGCAGAGATCCGGCTGACGGCCCAACGGATGATCCGCCACCACACCCTGCCGATGAAGGTCTCGGCCGTCGACTGGGTCGAGCACACACGGTCTGCGACCATCTACTTTGCTGCCCCGCACCGCGTCGACTTTCGACAGCTCGTCAGAGATCTGGCCAAGACGCTGGATTGCCGCATCGACCTACGACAGCTCGGCGCCCGCGACGAGGTGCGGGTGCAGGGTGGCATCGGTCCGTGCGGTCGCGAGACCTGCTGTTCGACATTCCTCAAGGACTTCGAGCCTGTGTCGGTCCGGATGGCCAAGGACCAGGACCTGCCCGTCAACCCACTGCGCATCTCCGGCGCCTGTGGCCGGTTGATGTGCTGCCTCAAGTACGAGCACCCGCTGTACATGGACTTCAAGGCCGAGGCACCCGCGATCGGCGCCCAGGTCGAGACTGACGAAGGCCCCGGCCGCGTTGTCGCGCACGAGGTGCCGCGCGGCAATGTGGTGGTCAAGCTGCACGCCGACGGGCGTCGGGTGGCATGCCCACATGCCAGCACGTGCGCGTCCCGGCAGGCGTTCGATGTCGCCTACGGGGATGGCTCGACGGGCAGCGGTCGGAGTGATGTCCTGGGTGACGTACCGTCTGGCCAGTGACTCGCCGCTTGCCCGGTTTGTTCAGTCTGACCGTGGTCGCGGCTGCGCTGGTCCTTCTGGTCGGCGGCTGCGGCGGCTTCTTCGGTGATGACGAGCCAGCTGCGCAGCCATCGCCGGTGCCGGCCCCGTCCGAAGCAGGCGCGGATTTGACTCGCTACTACGAGCAGACCCTCAACTGGCAGGGCTGCGGCGACGGCTTCGAGTGCGACGACATCGAGGTCCCGCTCGACTACGACGACCCCGCCGCGGAGTCGATCGCCCTTGCGCTGGTCCGGCTGCCGGCTCGCGATGGGAGCGCGCGCGTCGGGTCACTCTTGGTCAACCCGGGTGGCCCCGGCGGCTCCGGCGTCGCCTATGCCCGACAGGCCGAAACGGCGTTCACCGAGCCGCTGCTCGACGCATACGACATCATCGGTTTCGACCCGCGTGGGGTGGCCGCCTCGACGCCGGTGGACTGCCTCACTGACCACGAGCTCGACATCTACGTTGCATCCGAGGCCACGCCCGACGACATCATCGAGATCCAGGGCACGACGCAACAGGCCAAGACCTTCGTGGACGGCTGCGCAGCCAAGTCGGCGCGGCTGTTGCCGCACGTCGGCACCACCGACGCCGCCCGGGACATGGACATCATCCGAGCCCTGGTTGGCGATGAGCAGCTGAACTATCTCGGCGCGTCGTATGGCACATACCTGGGTGCCGTGTACGCGGAGCTCTTCCCAGACCGGGTCGGTCGCCTGGTCCTGGATGGCGCACTTTCGACGACGGCTGACATCGTCGAGACCGGACGGCAGCAGGCCCTCGCCTTTGAGGTCGCACTCGACGCCTTCCTCGCCGACTGCGCCGAGCAGGACGACTGCCCGCTGCCCAACGATCCGGCCGAGGCCCGGGCCGAGATGCAGCAGCTGCTGGACGAGCTCGACGCAGAACCGCTCGACGTCGGCTCGCGGCAGCTCACCGAGGCGCTCGGCTTCCTCGGGATTCTTGTGACGCTGTATGACGACCTGTTCTGGCCTGCATTGCGAGCGGGTCTGGGTGCGGCCTTCGAGGGCGAGGGCGGCATCCTTCTCGAGCTGGCTGACATCTACCTAGACCGCCAGCCGGACGGCACGTACGAGGGGAATCAGAACGAGTCCAACCCAGCCGTCAGCTGCTACGACCGGCCGCTGACTCGCTCGGTCACCGAGATCGCCCAGGACGCCGACCGCTTCTCGGCGGAGTCCCCGTTCTTCGGTGAGTGGCTCGGGTGGGGCTCGCTCAGCTGCGCGTTGTGGCCGGCGGACGCCCGAGGTTCCGCTCCGGTCGCGTTGCGAGCCACTGGAGCGGCTGCGATCCTGGTCATCGGCACTGTCCGCGACCCGGCCACGCCGTACGTGTGGGCCGTCGAGATGGCCGAGCAGCTGGAATCAGGGGTACTGCTGACTTTCGACGGTGACGGGCACACCGCATACAACCGGGGAAGTGACTGCATCGACTCGACCGTCGAGGACTACCTGGTCTCCGGCACGATTCCGGAGGACGGTCGGCGCTGCTGACCGCAGGTAGACTCACTGTCCGCGCCTCGGACGGGCGCACGCCGCCTTAGCTCAGTTGGCCAGAGCGACGCACTCGTAATGCGTAGGTCTGGGGTTCGATTCCCCAAGGCGGCTCCATCGTGGAAACCATCTGACGTGCGGTGATGCTGCTCATTCGTCGACGCTGATCATGTACCCAGCCGACGTGGGTGAGCAGTTACGGGAGCAGTTCGCTTCCCGGCGTGCTGTCCCGAGATCGCGATCAAGCCGTCGAGCAACATCGTCCAGGTCGTCGTCGAACAGTCCGGAGTACACGTCGAGGGTCATGGCCGTGCCCGCCGATGCTTGAGTGGACCTGGGGCAGGATGTCCGCGTTCACAGGGATAGTCGCGGCAGGGCGAGGGAAGATGATCAGTTGCATGGCGATCAGCGTGCTGGTCGGATGATCGACGCTCT
>JBEVHX010000084.1:0-13758 GCA_040510995.1 Candidatus Nanopelagicales bacterium | reverse complement strand
AGGTGGAGGTCGTCGGCGCCTGACGCCGCGGACACGCACGAGGCCCGCGACGGTGCTCGCGTACCTGCCAGCACTCATGAAGCCACCTGCCTAAACCCGGCGCGCGTCACGTGGTGGGCCGTTCCCCGTTGTGTCTCCCCGCCCGCACACCTGCAGAGGCGGGCACAACACGAGCGGGGAATCAGCTCAGCGGATCGCGGTGGCGGGGTCCCGTCCGGTGACGGCGAGCAGGCGATCCGCGCTCGAGGCGGGATCGTCGACCGGGACCGGCGCGGCGAACCGGCGGCCACGGTCCTCAGGTGCGATGACGTATGCGGTGAAAAGCAGCAGATCGTCCGCGAGGGCGGACGGGATCGCTGCCGGATGACCGGTTGCCTGCGCGACGTCCCAGCCGTGGACCGTGATCTCCAACGCGGCGGTCGCAGCGAGCAGACGGCCCGGCAGGTGCGCGTCCCCGACCCACACGACCGCCGGATAGCTACCGCTCCACGCACCCAGCAGCGCGCACGCCTTGCGCTGGATGCCGGCAATCGTCACGTCCGGCTGGCGCATCAGGTCAAGCCCGACCGCGCCGTACGAGGCCTCGTTGAAGGCGTCGAGCGCGTCGTTCATGTGAGCGAGCAGGGCGGCCAGGTCCCACTCCGCGCACGGCGTGGGCACTGCCCAACGCAGCGGGTCGCTCGGCACGCTCGCCAGCGTTGTCCGGGTGTATGCGAGTGAGCGTTCGAGCAGCTCGACGGCTGGCGCCAGGGCGTCGAGTGCGGCCGTCATCGCCGACCCGTGGCCGCATACGGCGGGACGTAGCCGGCCGGGAGTGCTGCCGGGAGACCGAAAGTCTCGAACAGCCGGGTCTCGAAGAAAACGCTCGCGTGCCTCACCCGGTCTCGGTCGAGCTCGAGCACTTGCAGCTGGAACGGGCGGAAGATGCCGTCCTCCGAGCGCATGTACAGACCGAACGCGGGCTGGCCGTTAGCCGAGGTGGGCAGCATCGGCATGTCATGCGCCCCGCCTGGGCAGGAGTTTCCGATGAGCTCGCCAATGTTCTCCGCGCCGCGGTACCAACCGACGAACGGCGGCATCTCCCACACCGCTTCCTTGGTCAGCATGCTGACGATGCTGTCGATGTCCTTGCGCCAGAACGCCTCCACGTAGCGGTCGAGCATGGCGCGCTGCGCGGCCGACAGGTCCACGGTCACCGTGTCCTCGGTCAGGGCCTTGGCTGCCAGTTGCGCATGGGCGCGCTGCAGGGCGGAGTTGACGGCTGCGGTGGTGGTCTCGAGCGCCTCCGCGACCTCCGTGGCGGTCCATCGCAACACGTCGCGCAGGATGAGCACCGCGCGCTGGCGCGCCGGCAGGTGCTGGAGCGCGGCGACGAAGGCGAGCCGGATCGACTCGCGCTCGGCCACGACCACCGCCGCGTCGGGGACCGGCTCGAGCCACGGGATCTCTCGGTCCTCGACGAGCGGGTCGCTGCCCAGCACATCCGGCGCGCCCAGGCCGGTGGGCATCGGCCGGCGCGGTCGGCTCTCGAGATTGTCCAGGCAGACGTTGGTGGCGATCCGGTAGAGCCACGTCCGCACCGAGGACCGTCCCTCGAAGCTCGCGCTGGACCTCCAGGCACGCAGCAGCGTCTCCTGCGTGAGGTCCTCGGCGTCGTAGACCGACCCGCTCATCCGGTAGCAGTGTGCGAGCAGTTCGCCGTGGTAGCGCTGCGCAAGTGCCTCGAAATCGTTCAGCTCAGAGCGGCTGTCCGTCGGCTCGTTCACCGGTGCCGTCCTCATCGTCCGCGCGGGTCCCGTCGCGATGTGCTGAGCAGTCTGGCTCCGACCCCGCCCCGCGTCGACCGACCAGCTCATCGCCTTCACCGATTCACCTCGTCATCGCGCAGCGGACAGGCGATCTCGTCCTCCGGCAGCCGCGCCCACACGATCGCGACAATCGCCGCCGCTGTTGGGACCAGCCCGGCGAACAGGAACGTCGCCGTGGTCCCGACCACCGCCGAGATCGGTCCCGCCAGCGCCATCGACACCGGCATCAGGCTGATCGACACGAAGAAGTCCAACGAGGCGACTCGACCCAGCAAGTGTGCCGGGACCCGGCGCTGCAGCAGGGTTCCCCAGATCACCATCGGCGCGGAGAACATCGCCCCCACCACGAACGCCGACGCCACGATCATCCACACTGCGCTCGCCATCCCCATCAGGACGAAGGGCAGGCAGCCGAGGCCCCACATCAGGATCATCGTGGTCAGGTACCGCCGTGGCATCCGCACCGAAGCCATGGCGAGCGAGCCCACCGCGCCGCCCACCCCGAACGCGACCAGCACCATGGCGTGGTCGCTCGGGCCGCCGCCGAGCCGGTCCTTGACGAGGAAGGGGACCAGCACCTGCAGCGGCCCCGTGATCGCAAGGATCATCAGGGATGCGAAGAGCAGGGTCGCCAGCAGCCACGGCGTCCGGACCATGTACGCGAAGCCCTCGCGCAGGTCAGCCAGCGCTGCCCCGACCGGGTGCACCTCCGGTTCCGCCGTCAGGTCACGTCGCACCGCAGTCAACGGCACGGTCGTCAGGGCGAGCAGCCCGCCGAACGCGAAGACCGCGGCCAGCACGAGTGCGGCCCCGACAGAGAAAGACGCCACTACGGAACCGGCAACCGCCGGCCCCAGCGCCTGTTGCACCGACGGCCGGACCATGCCCTCGAACCCGTTGACCGCCTGCAGGTCCGAGTCGGGCACCAGCGCCGGCAGCCACGCGGAGTACGCCGGGTAGTAGAAGGCGAAGCCGACGCCGGTCATGAACACGACCGCCGCGAGGTGCCACAGCTGCGTCGCGTTGGTGGCCGACAGAAGCGCCACCAGCCCGATACCGGCGAGCTCGAGGGTCGCGACACAGAGCAGGATCTGCTTCTGGGGCACCCGGTCGGCGACCACACCGCCCAGCAGTGCGGGCAGCAGCACCCCGACGGCGCCGGCGGTGGTCACCAAAGACAGCTGGGCTGGTCCGCCACCGATACGGATGACCTCCCAGACCTGGGCGACGACCCAGACTCCCGACGCAAAGCTTGACAGCACCAGCGCGACCGCGAGGCGTCGGTATGCGGCGTGCCGGAACGGCGCCATCGCCCGAGGCAGATGAGACGGCTCGAGGTCGAGGTCCAGCTCGGTCGCGGCGTCGACGGTCAGAACGCTCATACATCCATGGACTGGTAAGCCTCACCGAACTCATCGGTCCGACCGGTTCGCGTCCGGGCTTCCGCTTCACGTCTGCCCGAAACACCAGCCCCACAGATGAAGCGACGAGCACCTATCCGGCAGGTTCAGCGCACGGCGCCGGGTACCGCCCACGCCGAAGACCTGGTCCGCCACCACAGCAGCAGACCTCGCTCGGCCATGAACCAGAACAGCGCCCACCACAGGGCGACCAGACCGGCGTTGGCCTCCAGAACCAACCAGGCGGCCGGCAGGAACGCCGCATACATCACGATCTGCGCCCAGGCGAGCCAGCCCGCGTCGCCGGCACCGATGAGAATGCCGTCCCACACGAAGACCGGGCCGGCGAGCGGCTGCATCAACGCGACGACGACGAGCGAGGCGGCCAGGAGCGCAGCCACGTCGGCGTCGTCGGTGAAGATCGAGGCGTACGGCTCACGCAGCGCCACCACCACCACCAGCAGCAGCACACCGAGCCCGAGACTCCACCCCACCAGCCGCTGCACCACCGCGTGCGCACCGTCGACGTCGCCGCCACCAAGCCGCTTACCGACCACCGCCTGACCCGCGATCGCGAGCGCGTCCATCCCGAGCGCGAGCAGGAACCACGTCTGCATCGACACCTGGTATGCGGCCAGGTCGGCATCCCCGAGCCGTGCGGCGACGGCGGCGGCGGTCAGGAACACCATCCGCAGCGCGATGGTTCGCACAAACAGGGGCAGTGACGTCGTCCCGGCTGCGAGTACGCCACCCAGGTCCGGCACCCATGAGGCGTGATGACGAGCTGCACCGTGCCCAACCACGATGACGAAGCACGCGGCCGCGCCAGTCTGCGCGATCACGGTCGCCCACGCCGACCCTTCGATGCCCCAGTCGAAGCCGAGCACGAACAGCGCGGCCAGCCCGAAGTTCGCAGTGGCCGACACGACCGCGACCACGAGCGGTGTGCGCGTGTCCTGCAGTCCGCGCAGCACACCGGTGGCCGCCAGGACGAGCAGCATGGCCGGCAGACCGAGGGCCGAGATCCGCAGGTACGCGGACGCATACGGGACAACGGCCTGCGACGCACCCAAGGCACGCACGACCGGTTCCGCGGTCAGCACCCCGACAAGCAGCAGCAGCACCCCGAGGCCAACCCCGAGCCACATGCCGTCGATTCCTCGGTGCAGCGCCCGGGTCAGGTTGCCCGCGCCGAGGAGCCGGGCGGTGACCGCAGTCGTGCTGTACGCCAGAAAGACGCACAGCCCGACGACCGTGGTCAGCACCGTCGCCGCGGCGCCTAAGCCCGCCAGCGGCTCGGTCCCGAGCGTGCCGACGACCGCGGCGTCACCGAGCAGGTACAACGGCTCCGCGACCAGCGAGCCGAACGCCGGAAGGGCCAGCCAGAGCAGCTCTCGATCCGTCGGATCACGGAACGGCCGGCGCACTCGGTTCACGCTAGACGAGAAGTTTTCGTCCACAGGCGGTGGACGACATCAGCGCAGGTGATGACGGGCCCGCGGGTGGTGTCCGCACCAAATCCACACCCGGTGTCGCAACGGGTGTGGATCGGCCACGGTCGAGATGCACACCATGTCCACCGCCGCATCACAGGCCCGAATGGACGATGTCGGACCCCACCGATAGAACTCTCCCGGCATCGGACCCATGCCGGTGCTGACAAGCTCAGCAGAGCGGTCGGAGGGTGGCTGTGTCGGTCGCGGAGCTGCCAGCACCGCACGAGCGCGAGCCGCAGTTCGAACGCACGCCGCCGCAAGACCTGTTCGCCGAACAGTGCGTGCTCGGGGGCATGCTGCTGAGCAAGGACGCGATCGCGGATGTCGTCGAGCAGATCCGCTCCGACGACTTCTACAAGCCGGCGCACCAGAGCATCTTCGACGCGACGCTGGATCTGTACGGCCGCGGCGAGCCGGCAGACGCGGTCACCGTTGCCGCCGAGCTGACCAAGCGGGGCGAGATCGGCCGGGTCGGTGGCGCGCCCTACCTGCACACCCTGATCTCGTCGGTCCCGACCGCCGCGAACGCCGGCTACTACGCCCGGATCGTGCGCGAGCGCGCCATCCTGCGTCGGCTCGTCGACGCCGGCACCCGCATCGTGCAACTCGGGTACGCGGTGGACTCCGGCGAGGTCGACGACCTCGTCGACCGGGCGCAGGCTGAGGTCTACTCGGTGACCGAGCGCCACTCCAGCGAGGACTACCAGCCGTTGTCGGCATTGATGGACGCCACCATCGACGAGCTCGACAAGATTGCCTCGCACGGCGACCAACTCGTGGGAGTGCCGACCGGCTTCGCGGACCTCGACGCGTTGACCAACGGACTGCATCCCGGCCAGATGGTCGTCGTCGCTGCTCGGCCCGCAGTCGGCAAGAGCACCATCGGGCTCGACATCGCGCGGTCCGCATCAATCAGGCACGGCCTGACGTCGGTCATCTTCTCCCTCGAGATGGCGCGCAACGAGATCGTGATGCGACTGCTGTCCGCGGAGGCCGGAGTCGCGCTGAACCACATGCGCTCGGGCACACTGTCGGACAACGACTGGACCCGGTTGGCTCGCAAGATGGGCGAGGTGCAGTCGGCGCCGCTGTTCATCGATGACTCACCGAACATGTCGATGATGGAGATCCGCGCCAAGTGCCGCCGGCTCAAGCAGCGGCACGACCTCAAGCTCGTCGTCATCGACTACATGCAGCTCATGAGCAGCGGCAAGCGGGTCGAGAGCCGGCAGCAGGAGGTCTCGGAGTTCTCGCGCGCCATGAAGCTGCTGGCAAAGGAGCTCGAGGTCCCGGTCATCGCGATCAGCCAGCTCAACCGTGGCCCGGAGCAGCGCTCCGACAAGCGGCCGCAGCTGTCGGACCTCCGTGAGTCCGGCGCGATCGAACAGGACGCCGACATGGTGATCCTGCTGCACCGCGAGGATCTGTACGAGCGTGAGTCCGCTCGCGCCGGTGAAGCCGACTTCATCGTGGCCAAGCACCGCAATGGTCCGACCGGGGAGATCACAGTGGCGTTCCAGGGTCACTACTCGCGCTTCGTCGACATGGCTCCGGGATGACCCGCCCCGGAGTCGGGAACTCCGACAGGCATCGCCGTCCTATCCGCGACGATCTCGATGGTTGTCGTAGGCGCGCCTCGCGATGCCGTGGGCCTCGACGAGCAGTTCGGCCAACTCCGCCGACGTTCGCTCGCCCGGGTTGACAACGCAGACCCAATGCAGCGGCGCGTAAAAGGGATGCGGCATGACCGTGTCGGTGGCCGTGTAGTCGAAGCCGGAGTCGATGACGTCGTACCCGGCGGCCTGTCGGGGCGCCGGGCCGAAGCGCCTTTCGTATGTTCGGCGACTCACGCCCAGGTTCACCCGGTACGTCGAGGCGTCCCGGTCGAGGCACGAAGCCGCGTCGTACCGGTCGCCCGTCATGAGGGTGCAGAACGGGAACCGCCTTTCGGGTGCGGTCCTGCCGTCCGGGTCGTAGAAGACGTACCAGTCACCGGCGCCGATCGTCGTCACCAGACCGGTCAGCCGCTGCTCGATGACGCGGAGCATGCACTCGGCATCCGTCAGGTCGGACGATTCGAACGGTTTCATCCGCGGGTCTCCGAGAAATCGATTCGCAGCACGGCTCGGCGCAGTGTTGGTCTGCTGACCTCGGTGAACCCGGCGGCGGCGAAGGCGGCGAGAGTGCCGACGTGCAGCTCCTCGAGGATGACGTTCGTCGTCGTGATCGGATACCCCTCGATGGCTCGCGCGCCGCGCTCTCGCGCGAAATCCGCGGAGGCGCGCACCAGCGCGCGGCTGACACCTCGTCGCCGGAAGCCTGCCCGGGTGAAGCAGCAGGTCACCGCCCAGACGCTGTCGTCGTTCTTGTCCTCGGATCGGTCCATCCACGGAACGCGGTTGTTGCGCAGCAGGCCCTCGTACGCGCTCCTCGGCTCGACTGCACACCACCCGACCGGCTCGCCGTCGAGGTATGCCACGAGCCCGCTGGTCGTGTCCGACTCCGGATGGCCCGACTCGGTCTGCTCTCGCAGCCGGAAGGCGCGTTCCTCGGCCGGAAACGATGCGAAGGACTCGCGCCGCCGCAGCTTGTACCGCTGGCACTGGCAACTGCATGCCGTGCCGCGCGGCCCGAAGACCGTCTGCAGGTCGGCCCAGCTCGCTTCGTTGGCCGGCACGATCGAGATCCGAGCCTGCGCCGCCGTCATGACCCGATTCTCACTTGCGCCCTGGTAGCCCACCGCCGAGACTCGGCGGGACTCGACGAGAAGAGGAGACGATGGGCGCAATCCACGTGCACGAGTTCATCTCACTCGACGGTGTGTTCGAGAACCCGTCGTGGACCTTCGACTACGGGTTCGACCCGCGAATGGGCGAGACGATCGGCGCGATCACGAGTGCCTCGAAGGCGATCCTCCTGGGACGGACGACGTATGAGATGTTCGCGCCGGCCTGGTCGACGCGAACCGTCGAGGACGACCCGGGTGCCCCGTTCTTCAACGACACCCACAAGTACGTCGTGGGCTCACAGGCGCCGAGCGTGGAGTGGGGGCCGTCTACCCTCATCCCATACGACCAGAACGCGATCCGCCGGCTGAAGGACGAGACGGACGGCATCTACATCTCCGGCAGCGGAAAGCTGGTCCGCGGGTTGCTCAAGGATGGCCTGGTCGACGACCTGCACCTGTTCGTCTTTCCGATCGCCCTCGGAGCCGGCGAGCGGCTCTGGGCCGACGGCGTCGACGCGACCAAGCTCCACCTGAAGGGGCACGACGTCTACCCGAACGGAGTCGTCCACCTCGACTACGGTCCCGCCTGATCATCGACGTGGTCCGATGACGGAAGGGATGCGGGGCCCGGCAGCCGTGGAGGATCAGTGACCGACCTTCCGCGGATCGGCGCACCCGCGACCCGCGCGTTGGCCGCGGCTGGCATCACCTCGCTGGAGGACGTCGCCGGCCGGTCGTCGTCCGAGCTGCTGGCCCTGCATGGTGTCGGACCGAAGGCGATCCGCCTGTTGAGCGACGCGCTCGAGGAGCTTGGACTCGATGAGCTCGACGCCTGAAGAGCGCGGCGGCGGCGTCATCCAGATGCGCCTGGTCGTCGAAGCGGCCGACTACGACGACGCGGTCGCGTTCTCTCGCGATGTGCTCGGTGCCCCCGAGGAGCTGTTCGTCGACAGCGGCGCAGGGGCTCGCGTGACGATCCTGCAGATGGGCCGAGCGACGCTGGAGCTGTCCACCCCGGAACAGGTCGACTACATCGACCGGGTCGAGGTGGGACGACGCATCAGCCCGCGGCTGCGGGTGGCGTACGAGGTCGCCGATGCCGAGCTCGCGACCGCGGACCTCGTGGCACACGGCGCCGAACTGCTCGCACCCGTGACCCGGACACCGTGGGACTCGCTCAACTCGCGCCTGGCCGCGCCCGGAGACCTGCAGGTCACGCTGTTCCAGGAGACCAGCGACGGGTACGGGTCGCTGTCCTGACCGTGCCGCTCGGGCGCGTCGGAGGAGAGGACTTCGCCGCCTGACTTTGTCCCAGGTGGAGGCGGGTGGTGAGGTCACCATCACGCGGCATGCCACGGCCGGGGCAGTTCTCGTCAACCCAGCATCGTGGCCCGTCGACCCGATCGGCCAGTCCTGGCGATCGCAAGCGGTGCACACTCTGCTGGGGTCACGCGGTGTCGTTGCGTACGGCATACGACAGCACAGTGCATGAGGATGTCGCGACCGTCCTGTTCCTTGAGCCCGCGCACTGCCTCGACGAGATCACCGTCGATGACGCTCGTGTTCATCCAGCCCGGCGTCTCCAGCGTGGTCGACGCAACGTACTTTGGCATCGCGTTGATGGTGTCCGCGTAGTCGCCGGCGCGCTCCGGCCACACCGCGGCATAGGACTCATACGTCGCGCGACCCATCAGCATCGCGTCGGCCGCGCGCAGCTGTTCCAGAGCAAGGTCGGCCAGCTCGGCGTTGATCAGGTCGAAATGCCAGTGCTCCATGTGGTTCTGGACGCCATCCAGGCTGACAAAGGTCGAGTTCACGGTGCGTCGCATCTCACTGTCCCTTGGACTGCGCAGTCGGCCGGATGTTGTGGTTGAGGTGGAAGGCGTTGTCCGGGTCGTACCCGTCCTTGAGCGCGGTCAGCCGCGCCAGCTTCGCGGGGCTGTATGCACGCCGCACCCCGTGCTGTCCTTCGTCGCTCAGGACGTTGACGTATGCGCCACTGGCGAACGGCTCCAGCGGGGCAGCGAACCGGCGGGCGCCCTCGATGCGCTCGGCGTCCTCGGCGGCATCGGTCCACCCAGCAGCCGCGACCAGCTCGAACGCAACGTCGCGGTGGCTGAACGCCGTCGCGTCGTCGGGCACGCTGGCGATTGCGCCCCCGTAGGCCTGCAGGCTGACGGCGGGCGCATACGGATCGCTGGTGCCAGTGACGAGCCCGGCGATGACATCGTCGGTGAGCGCGCGGAAATAGTGGCCCTTCCAGTACCGCCGGATCGCATGTCCCTCGACCGTGTCCTCCCGTGACTGCAGCCGGATGTAGGACGGCGTCGTGATCCGCTCCGCGAGCGGGCGCCGGGCGATCGAGCGCAGCGACGGGATCAGCGCCCGGCCCCGTTCCGGGGCCCCCGTCCAGACGAAGCCCACCATCGCGACTCCGTTGGCGATCGAGGCCGCGAACGTCCCCTCTCGTGGCGCGTCGAAGCTGAGGTCGCGCCAGTCGCGCAGCGCGTGCTCCGCGTCGTCGATCGAGACGTCGACCTCGACGCTGAGCATCGGCCCGGTCAGCGGGTGCAGCTGGAGCGCGAAGTCCGTGACGACGCCGAAGTTGCCGCCGCCGCCGCGCAGCCCCCAGAACAGCTCCGCGTTCTCGTCCGCGCTCGCCCGCACGCGCGAGCCGTCGGCGGTGACCAATTCGAACGACAGGACGTTGTCGCAGGTGAGCCCGTGCTGACGGGCCAGCCAGCCCATGCCGCCGCCGAGGGTGAGCCCGCCGACGCCGGTGTGCGAGACGTTGCCGGCCGTGGTTGCGAGCCCGTGCTCCTGGGCGGCCGCGTCCAGGACGCCGAGCAGTGCGCCGCCCTGCACCCGCGCGATGCGGGCCACCGGGTCGACGCGTACGGCACGCATCGGGGTGAGGTCGATCATCAGCCCGTCCTCCGGGACGGCCAGCCCGACGACGCTGTGGCCCCCGCAGCGGACGCCGATCTCGAGGCCGAGCTCGCGGGCGGTCCGGACGGCCGCGACCACGTCGTCGACAACGGCGCAACGCACGATCAGCCGCGGTCGACGATCGACCATGGCGTTCCACACCGAACGGCTGGCGTCGTAGGCAGGGTCGCCGGGCAGCAGGACCTCACCGTGGATGCGGTCGCGGAGATCGTCAAGGTGGTGGCCGCTCGTCGTCATGTCCGTAGCGTTGCCTAGATCGGTCCTGTAGATATAGTCCATTCCGATGAGCGAATCGAGGACCAATTCTCATCATCGTGGTGGCGTGTGGGCGCTGGACCTGCTGGTCACCGTGCGGCGCGACACTGGCGTGCCGCTGCATCGGCAGATCGAGTCCGACCTGAGGTCGGCGATCCGCAGCGGCCGGCTCACGGTCGGGACCACGCTGCCGGCGACCCGTCGTCTGGCCGTCGATCTCGGCGTTTCGCGCGGCGTCGCCGTCGAGGCCTACGAGCAGCTCGTCGCCGAGGGGTATCTCACGAGCCGCAGTGGCGGCTACACACGGGTCGCGATGGGCTCCGCGCCGCCGGCCCTGGACTCGGCTCCCGCGCCGCCCACGCCTGTGTGGATCGACTTCGGCTACGGCCGAGCCGACGTGTCGCACTTCCCGCGGGCGGCCTGGCTGCGCTCGGTGCGTCGGGTGCTGACCGAGGCGTCGAACGACCGGTTTGGCTATCTCAGCGGGCGGGGAGTCCCCGAGCTGCGAGAGGCCTTGGCGGCCTACCTCAACCGGGCACGTGGGACCGCCGCCGCGGCCACCGACATCGTCATCACGACCGGGTATGCGCAGGCCGTCGCGCTGTTGCTGCAGGTGTTGGCCCAGCGCGGCGCCCGGACGGTCGCGCTCGAGGACCCGTCCTCCGACGATGACGTCCGCGTCATCGCACCCCGGCTCGGCCTGCACGTGCTCGGCATACCGGTGGGTCGTGACGGAATCGACGTGGCGGCACTCGAGCGTAGCGGCGCCGACGCGCTCATCCTGACCCCGTCGCACCAGTGGCCGACCGGCGGCGTGCTGCCGCCACAAGCGCGTGCGCGCGTGCTTCGGTGGGCTCGGGAGCGCGGGGCATTGGTGATCGAGGACGACTACGACGCCGAGTACCGCTACGACCGGGCGCCGATCGGCGCGATGCAGGGCTTGTTGCCGGACCACGTCGCATACGCGGGATCGGCGAGCAAGACCCTCGCCCCCGGGCTTCGGCTGGGCTGGTTGCTGCTGCCGGCACATCTGGTCGACGAGGTCGCCACCGCGAAGATCACTGCCGACCGGGGCGGCGGCGCGATCGACCAGCTCGCGTTCGCGGACTTCCTGAGCCGTGGCGAGTTCGACCGGCACCTGCGACGGATGCGCCCGATCTACCGGCGTCGCCGGGACGCGCTGCTCGGTGCCCTACGAGCGACGCTGCCCGAGCTGGAGCCGGCCGGCGTCGCAGCTGGCCTGCACCTGGTGACCTGGCTCCCGCCGGACCTCGACGAGGCAGCGCTGGTCGAGGCCGGGCTTCGGCGAGGGGTCAGCGTCCATGGAGTGACCCCGTACCGGTTCGACCACGACGGCCCGGGGGGGTTGATCTTCGGGTATTCGGCGCTCAACGAATCCGCGATCGTCGAGGGGGTGGACATGGTCGCCGCCGCGGTGGCCGACATGGCGGGCACCAAGCCGCGCAACGCCACGAACAGGAGGGTGGAGCCATGAACCAGGCGCGAACCTACCCGCAGGGGGTGACCTCATGGGTCGACGTCGAATGCCGTGACATGGAGGCAGCCATGGCGTTCTACGGCGGACTGTTCGGCTGGACTTTCGCCGATGCACCGTCGTCGGGGACTGAGAACCGGTCGGTGATCGCGAAGCTCGGCGGCGCAGAGGCCGCCGGCGTCACCGCCTCGGTTGACCGGCCGTCCGAGCAGGCGGTGTGGCGCACGTACGTCGCGGTGGACGATGCCGACGCGGCTGCCGCCCGGATCGTGGCCGCCGGCGGGCTTCTGCTGGACAAACCGACACAGGTTGGGGAGGAAGGCCGGTCCGTGACATGTTCGGATCCGCTCGGCGTGTCCTTCCGGCTCTGGCAGGCCCGCCGGCGGCTCGGAGCCCAGGTGGCCAACACACCCGGCGCCTGGAACTTCAGCGAGCTGCATACCGCCGACCCGGCGACGTCGGCAGCCTTCTACTCCGAAGTGTTCGGCTGGTCCTTCGATGATCTCGGTTTCGCCACGCTCATCCGGGTGCCCGGCTACGGCGATCACCTGAAGTCCACGGTTGATCCGGACATCTACGCCCGGCAGGAGGGCGTGGTTGCGCCACCGGGGTTCGCGGACGCGACCGCGTGGTTGACACCGGTGGGTCCGGACGAGGAACCGCACTGGCACGTGGCGTTCACGGTGGCGGACCGGGACACCACGGCGACGACCGCATCGCGCCTCGGTGGCACGGTGTTGAAGAGCTCCGACTCGGACTGGACCCGCGATGCGCTCATCCGCGACCCGCAGGGCGCCGTGTTCACGGCGAGCCAGTTCACCCCACCCACCGGCGAACGGTGATGACCACGCGGATCGATCTCGGGGCGGCACTGGCAACGCTGGATGGGCCGTGGCTGCCGCTGACCGTCGCGGCCCTCAACGACTACGACGTGCGGGTCGTGAAGACCCAGGGCGAGTTCACGCCGCATACGCATCCGGAGACCGACGAGCTGTTCCTGGTGTTGACGGGCGAGCTGACGATCCGTCTCGACGATGGCGAGGTCACCCTCGGGCCTGGCCAGCTGTTCGTTGTGCCGCGCGGCACCCGGCACCAACCGGTCTCGCCGGCCGGTGCCGAGGTGCTGCTGGTGGAACCGAGTGCCACGGTGAACACCGGTGACGCCCCAAGTCACCTGACCGCGAAGCGACGGCTCACGTCGGACGACGCGCCTAAGTGAGCGCGTTCATCGATGGAGCGCGTCAGTGCCAGCTCGACGAATCCGCACTCAGCCGCTCGTCCTAGCGGGCGCAGCGAGTCGCATCTGTCCAGGCGGGGTGCGCACGAGCCACTGCGTCGACGATGTCGGCCGCCGACAAGCGGGCCCGGTCGGCTCCGGTCCGCATGACCGCTCACCGATGCGGACCGGACGCGGCAATGTGGACTTCAACGACTTTCGGCGACCGCGCGGCTGGGGAGAGAGATGCAGATACGCACGGCGAGCGCCGACGACTGGCCGCGTATCTGGCCGTTCTTCCGCGAGATCGTGACCGCCGGCGAGAGCTACGCCTTCCCGGAAGACCTGACCCTGGAGACCGGCCGCGCCTGGTGGATGGAGACCGCACCGGGGCAGACGTTCGTAGCCGTG
>JBEVHX010000083.1:0-30135 GCA_040510995.1 Candidatus Nanopelagicales bacterium | reverse complement strand
CGAGGGAAGGTGGCGACCCGCCACGCACGAGGGTCAGAACAGGTCGCCGATGAAGTCGCCGACGGCGTCAACCGCGTCGCCGGCCGCGTCATAGGCATCGCTGGCGAAGTCGCCAACGGCCTCCACGGCGTCGCCGGCCGCGTCGTAGATCGTCGAGCCGGCGCCGCTGAGCATGTGCCCCGCGGCCTCGAAGTACTCGCCGTCGTCGAAGGCCATCGCCGCCTCGTACGACTCCTCCTCGCCGACCAGCGAAAGCAGGCCGTCGGACAAGGTGTCGCTGATGGCGCCGTCGGTGAGCACCTCCAAGCCGGTGCCGATCGCGGCGCCGACCGCACCTGCCGCGACCACGGGTGCCGCGGCCACGCCGGCGGCTGCCGCCGCGACGCTGCCGATGGCACCAGCCGCTGACGCGGCCATGCCGAAGTTCTCTTCGTTCTCGCCCATGAGGGCCTCCGGTTCTCTCGGTTGACCCACGGGACTGCGGGTCACAGCCACAGAGCGAGCGCAGCCGCCGCTGATACAACGGCCTTGCTGACGTGCCCGATCGGGCAGCGACGTGCGACACCCGAGTCGGCAACCCTCTCTGCCACGTCGAAGAAGAGGTCGTTGCGATTCCTGCTGATACCGACTACTCGGCAGGTTTGGCCGGCGGCCGTGCTGCCGGGTCAGCGGGCGGGCCACCCTTCGCGGAGCGCGCGGCCTTCGCGGGCGGCGCAGCCTTCGCAGGAGGAGCTGCAATGTCAGGGGGCGGCGCCTTCGCGGGCGAAGCTGCGACGTCGGAAGGCGCAGCCTTCGCGGGAGGAGCTGAATTTTCGGGAGGCACTGCCGTCGCCGAAGGAGCCCGGTTGCCGGGCGGCGCTGGCTTGGATGTCGCAGCGCCACCGGGAACCGTCGCCGCGCCCAGGGCAGCAACGCACTGCGCCATGGTCTGGGCCAACGCCGCCTGCACCTGCGCGGCCTGCGTGAGTGCCGCCGCGAGCCGGCTCACCGGATCACCCGGCGGCTGTTTCGCCGGCGGCTGGCCTCCTTGCTGCCCACCCTGCTGCCCGGATTGCCCTGGGGGTTGCCCACCGGGCGCGCCGGCCGGCGGTTTGGCCGCGGCCGACTGTTGGACGGCCTGCTGGACCGCCTGCTGCTCCTTGGCCCTGGCCGCTTCGGTCAGAGCCTGGGCCTGGGCCTTGGTCGTGGGCGCCGGTTCGGTTGGTGTTGTACCCGGCTCGGTCGGCTTGGTGGACCCCTCGGCCCTGGCTGGCTCGGGAGGCGAATTGGGGCTTGGGGGTGGCGGCTGGCCCGCTGGCCCGGCCGTCGGGGCCGGCTGCGGCGGCGGATCCGCGGATGGTGTCGTGTTGACCTGGACCAGACCCCGGCGGTCGACCGCGGGGGTCACCGTCTCTTCGGTGCCGGGGGCTTTCGTGGTGAGCTCGACGCCCTTACGCACCGGGACGCCGACCGGGCTCACGACCTTCGCCGGCATGCAGGCGGTGACGGCGACCTCGACCTGCAGCTTCATCTCGCCACTGAACGACGGCAGCATGCCGCGCCGCATACCGTCGGCGACCGAGAGGAAGATCTCGTGCCCGGTGGCTCGCAAGCCCTCGCTGAGGTATTCCTTCGGAAACACCGCATGCTCCGACAGCCCGCCCACGATCCCGGATATCAGCTGATGTTCCGCAGCGAGCGGGACGCCCCAGATGGACAGCACGTAAAAGAGGTCGAACCGGCGCGCGGGCGGCCGGTGCCCGACGACCTGACCCTTGTCGTCGCGGATGACTTCGGGCATGACCTCGCGCGACTGGGTGTTCTCGCGTAGGTCGTACAGGAACAGGTTGATGGTGGGCCTCTTGACACCCTGGGTCCATGGCCGGTTCGGCACCTCGAAGACCACTTCGATGGGTGCCTCACCCAGGACCTCGCGCCGGAGCAGCGTCATCAGGGCGCGATCGACGTCGACGATCACGAGGTCCAGAGGTCGTGCGGGCCGTGCTGATACGTCCCGGGCCGGTCAGCCGCTCCCGATCAGCGACGCCGACCACCGGGTATGCGCATAAGGACGCAGCACGACCTGCTGCACGAACAGCGTCAACGGGATGCACAAGATCGCCCCAAGCGGACCGACCACCAGCACCCAGAAGAAGACCGACAGGAAACTCACGGTGGCCGCGATGCTGACCGCATCGGCAACGACCTTGGGCTGGATCACCATCTGGATCGTGAAGTTGACGACGGAGTAGCCGACGATGACCCAGATCATGGTTGCTGCCCCGCCGTCGAGAAGCCCGAGCAGGGCCGGCGGAACGACACCAATGATGAAGCCAATGTTCGGGATGTAGTTGGTCACGAACGCGAGCAGCCCCCACACGATCGGCAGCGGCACGTCGAGGGCCCAGAGCAGCAACGTGTCGATCACGGCGACGACCAGTCCGAACAATGTCGCAATGCCGATGTATCGCCTGGTCTGGGCGGACCAGGCGCTCCACGACTCCGCGACCCACGGTCGGTCATCGACGAAGCGGGCATACCGCGCCGGCATCCCGATCGAGTCGAGCAGCAGGAAGAAGATGACTCCGACGAGGATGATGCCCGTGGCCAGCGCTCCAGTGACCCCGTGCACGACGTCGAGCACAGCGTTGGCGATGGACGTTCCCGAGATGTCGCTGAGCGCCGATGAGGCCGACGGTCCGCCGAGCGCGTTGGACCAGCTGTTGACCAGGTCCTGGATCTTGTCGTCGTAGTTGGGCAGGGTCTCGACGAGCTCGATGATCGACACGACGACGAGCAGCAGGGCGGTGAGCAGAATTGCGTAGACGACGGCGAGCGTGGCCAGGAAGGCCAGCACTCGATGCCAGCCTCGCCTGACCAAGAGTCGTTGGAGCGGGTATGCCGTCGTCGCGAACACGACCGCCAACAGTGCGGGCGCGAGGACGTCGGAGGCCCACCAGAGCCCGAGCAGAAGAACGACGGCGGCCGCTCCGGCGACGAGCCCTCGGACCGGATCGGCAGGCTGCGGCGGCGGTGCCGGAGCGCTCACGTATCCATGGGTAGCGCGCTGGTACCGCTCGGCCCGGGACCGACACGGCCGATGGCGACCTCAGTTCGACGGCGGCTCATCGTGTTCGTCGGCATCCGCGTCGGCCTTGCTGTGGTGCACGGTGCCGGGCGCGTGGTCCGGCGGCCCATACGTGGTCGAGAGCACGAGCGGCTGGTCCCCGACGTTGACGAAGTTGTGCTCGGTGCCGGCGGGCACGATGACCAGGTCACCCGGCCCGACCTCTCGGCTGTCGCCCGCCACGTCGGCGCGGCCGCGACCGGCGATGAAGTGCAGGAGCTGGTCGTTGTCGGGATGGACCTCGCGGCCGATCTCACCGCCGACCGGGATCGTCATGATCACGAGCTGCGTGTGCTCGCCGGTCCACAAGACGCGCCGAAAGTCGTCGTGCGAGGTGGCCACCGCTGCGATGTCGAAGTACTCCATACCGCGCACTCTTCCCGAACCCGGCGTCGCCCACGCATGGTTCGCGTACCTCACACCGGAGCCAAGATCACCATATATGTTCAGGTCCATGCCGAAACGGCACGATCCTGAGCTCAGCTCAGGGTTGCTGACCCTACTCCCACTCGATGGTGCCGGGTGGCTTGCTCGTCACGTCGAGCACGACCCGGTTGACCTGGCGCACCTCGTTGGTGATCCGGGTCGAGATTCGCGCGAGGACGTCGTACGGCAGCCGCGACCAGTCAGCGGTCATGGCGTCCTCTGACGACACCGGCCGCAGCACAACCGGGTGGCCGTACGTCCGCCCGTCGCCCTGCACTCCGACCGACCGCACATCGGCGAGCAGCACCACCGGGCACTGCCAGATGTCCCGGTCGAGGCCGGCCGTGGAAAGCTCCTCACGAGCGATCGCGTCGGCCTCGCGCAGCACATCGAGCCGCTCCTGGGTCACTTCGCCGATGATGCGGATGCCGAGACCGGGCCCCGGGAACGGCTGCCGCCAGATGATCTCCGGCGGCAGGCCGAGCTCCTCACCGACCGCACGCACCTCGTCCTTGAACAAGCTACGTAACGGTTCGACGAGCGTGAACTGCAGGTCCGAGGGCAGGCCGCCGACGTTGTGGTGGCTCTTGATGTTCGCGGTGCCAGTGCCACCGCCGGACTCGACCACGTCCGGATAGAGCGTCCCCTGCACCAGAAACTCGACGGTTTCGCCGTGGGCACCCGCGTCCGCGACGACGTCTGCGGCCGCCGCTTCGAAGGCCCGGATGAACTCCCGTCCGATGATCTTGCGCTTGTTCTCGGGGTCATTCACCCCGGCGAGCGAGTCCAAGAAGCGCTGCTGTGCGTCGACCACCTTGAGCGTGACGCCCGTCGCGGCGACAAAGTCCTGCTCGACCTGTGTCGCCTCCCCCTTGCGCAGCAAGCCGTGGTCGACGAACACGCAGGTCAGTCGGTCGGCGACGGCCCGCTGCACCAGCGCCGCAGCGACCGCCGAGTCGACGCCGCCGGACAGACCGCAGATCACTCGCTTGTCCCCGACCTGCGCGCGGATCAGCTCGACCTGCTCCTGGACGATGCCCGCAGTCGTCCACGTCGGCGACAGGCCGGCGACGTCGTACAGGAAACGCTCGAGCAGCGCTTGGCCCGACTCCGTATGCAACACCTCGGGATGGAACTGCACCCCCGCCAGGCTGCGCCCGACGTCTTCGAACGCCGCCACCGGAGCACCGGCCGACGACGCCAAGACAGAAAAGCCGTGCGGTGCTGCAGCAACCGAGTCGCCATGCGACATCCACCCGCTCAGGTTGGGCGGCAGGTCCCGGAAGAGTGCCGACTTCTCGGCGGTCACGGTCAGCGCGGTGCCGCCGAACTCCGACAATCCTGTCTTCTCGACTGTCCCGCCGAGCCCCATCGCCATCGCCTGGAAGCCGTAGCAGATGCCGAAGATCGGCACGCCAGCGGAGAACAGGGATGGGTCCACTGTCGGCGCGCCCTCCGCATAGACCGAGGAGGGGCCGCCGGAGAGGATGATCGCGCTCGGCTGGCGGGCGAGCATGTCTGCGACCGGCAACGTCGACGGCACGATCTCGCTGTAGACATGCGCCTCGCGGACCCGGCGCGCAATCAGCTGCGCGTACTGCGCACCGAAGTCGACAACCAACACGCTCACGCTGCGCAGTCTAGGCAGCCCCCGAAACTCGTTGGCCCGCAGTCGGATCGGCCACGTACTGTCGAGTGATGTGCGTGCCCTCCTAGCCCTGCCTGTGCAAAGCACGGGGACTGCGGACCTTCGGTCCCCGGTGCGCCTGCTGCTGTGGTTGGCGGGCAGGCAGCGCCGGTTGCTGGGCATCGGCATCATCTTCGGCATCCTCTGGATGGTTGCGCAGGCCGCGGTGCCGGCCGCGCTCGGCCGTGGCGTTCAGGCCGTTGCGGACGATGACCTTCGCGCGGTCGCGCAGTGGGCCGGCGTGGTCTTGGCGCTTGGCGTGTTGCAGGCGTTCGCCGGCATCCACCGGCATCGGTATGCGGTGACCAGCTGGATCGCCGCCGCATCGCGCATTCAACAGCTGGTCGCCCGAAAGGCCTCCGATCTGGGCGGCGACCTGCCACGGCAGGTGTCCACCGGCGAGGTCGTCGCGGTGTCGGCCAACGACGTGGAGCGGATCGGCAACGCGATGGAGCTCACCATGCGGCTCGCCGGTGCCATCGTGGCATTCGTTTGCGTGGCAACGGTGCTGCTGATCGCCTCACCGCTGCTCGGCGCGGTGGTGCTCGTCGGTGTTCCGCTGGTCGCGCTGTCAATCGGTCCGCTGGTCCGGCCGTTGGAGAACCGGGAGTCCATCCAGCGGGAGCGTTTCGGCGAGGCGACCGAGCTCGCCGCCGACACCGTGATGGGGCTGCGCGTCCTGCGCGGGATCGGTGGCGAGGAGCTGTTCCTGCAACGCTTCCACGAGGCATCCGACGCAGTGCGTACGGCCGCCGTGCGCACCGCCCGGGTTCGATCGATCCTGGACGCGTTGCAGGTCCTGCTGCCGGGCGCATTCGTCGTGGCGGTCACCTGGCTTGGGGCGCGACTGGCCCTGTCTGGTGACATCGAACCGGGTCAGCTCGTCACCTTCTACGGCTACACAGCGTTCCTGGTGCTGCCGCTGCGCACGCTGACCGAGGGCGCGCACAAGTGGACGGCAGCCTTTGTCGCCGCTCGCCGCGTCGTCCGGGTGCTCTCGTTGCAACGCGGCGACACCGGCGGCGAGGTCGCGCTCGGTGCGCCAGACACGTGGGGGCTGGTTGACGAGCAGTCCGGCTTCCGCGCTCGGCGCGGCGCGCTCACTGCGCTGGTCAGCGACGATTCCGAGCGCGCAAGTCGGCTGCTGGACCGGCTCGGCGGCTATGCGACTCCGCTCGACGCCGAGCAGCGAGCGGCGGTCAGGGCGCAGGTGCTCGTCCAGGACAAGGACCCGGTGCTGTTCGCCGGTCGGCTGGCCAACACCTTTGTCGTCCCAACGGATGGCTTGGTCAGTGTCGAGAGCGCGCTGCAGACCGCCGACGCGACCGAGATCATCGACGGCCTGCCGGAGGGGCTCGAGACCGAGCTGCCCGAACGAGCGCGCTCGCTGTCCGGTGGCCAGCGGCAGCGCATCGCATTGGCCCGTTCACTTGTCGCAGACCCGCCGACTCTGCTACTCGACGAGCCGACCTCCGCGGTCGACGCACATACCGAGTCGCGCATCGCAGAGCGGCTGGCTGCGGCCCGCGCAGGACGTACGACCGTGGTCGTCACGACCAGCCCGTTGGTGCTCGACCGTGCCGACGAGGTGCAGCTGCTGCGCGGTGGCATGGTGGTCGCGACCGGCACGCATCGAGACCTGGTCCGCGGGTGCGACGAATACAGGCGCACGGTTCTGAGAGGGGTCGATGACTGATGCTGGCGAAGCGGACGGTACAAGCCAGCTGCGTCGTGGCAACCTCCGGCGTGGACGACTGATGCTGAACACACAACCGCCTGAGCCCGCGGACAACCTCGTCGGTCGCGAGGCCAGCTTGCCGGTTGCGCAGCCGAGATCGGTGCGTCGGCACGTTCGCGCGCTGTTGAAGCGGCACCGCGGTGGCTTCGTCGCGGTGGTGCTGCTCAACGGCATCGCGGCGCTCGCGGCTTTGGTCGGGCCGCAGGTGCTCGGTCGTCTCGTTGAGGGGGTGACCGACGGCACGCTCCAGCGCAGCGACATCGACACCCTGGCTGTCGTCTTCGCGATCGCGGTCATCCTGCAGGCGGCGTTTACTCGATCGGCCCGGTTGCGCGCCGGCATCCTCGGCGAGTGGATTCTCGCCGACCTGCGCGAGGACTTCCTCGGCCGCGCCGTCGCGCTGCCGCTCGGCACAGTTGAACGGGCTGGCACGGGTGACCTGGTCACTCGGGTGACCACCGACGTGGACCGACTGGGCTGGGCCGTCCGGATGGCGATCCCGGAGATGACGATCGCGCTCGTCACCGCGCTGCTGGTTGGCACCGCGCTCATCGTGACCGCGCCGGTGCTCGCGCTGGCCTGGCTGCTGGCGGTACCGATCATTGTGGTATCCAGCCGGTGGTACTTCCGCCGCGCCCCGTCGGCCTACGGTGCCGAGCTGGCCGCATACGCGTCGGTCAACGGTGCGGTCGCGGAGAGTGTCGACGCCGGCCGTACGGTGGAGGCGTACCGACTGGGTCCCGACCGGGTGCGCATGACCGACAACCGCATCCGGCGTTGGATCTCATGGGAGAACTACACGCTGTCGTTGCGGACTGTCTGGTTCCCGTCCGTGGAGTCTGCGTACGTGATCCCGATCGCCGCCGTGCTGCTCATCGGCGGGGTGCTCGCCGCCAACGACACAGTGTCGTTGGCGCAGGTCACCGCGGCCGTGCTCTACACGCAGATGCTGGTCGAGCCCGTCGACCTGCTCCTCATGTGGTTCGACGAGCTGCAGGGCGGTCAGGCGGCGATGGCACGCCTGCTCGGAGTGCACGAGGTGCCCGACCCGGAGAGCAACGAGACAGGCGACCCGACCGATGCGTCGATCGAGGCCCGCCAGGTGCGCTTCGCCTACCGCGAGGGCCGCGACGTGCTGCACGGTCTCGACCTGGACGTGGCGCCCGGCTCACGGGTCGCGGTGGTCGGGCCGTCCGGCGCCGGCAAGTCGACGTTGGGCCGGCTGCTGGCCGGGATACACCCGCCGCGCAGCGGTCGAGTCGACATGGGGGGCGTCGCGCTGGGGCGGATGCCGGTCGAGCGAGTTCGCCGCCATGTCGCGCTGGTCACGCAGGAGCACCACGTCTTCGTCGGGACGCTGCGTGACAACCTCGCGTTGGCGGCCTCGCATTCGACCGACGAGACACTGTGGGCGGCGCTGCGCGCGGTGGACGCCGACGGCTGGGCCGCCGGTCTGCCCGACGGGCTGCAGACCCGGGTCGGTGGCGGCGCCGTCCGGCTCACGCCTGCCCAGGCGCAGCAGGTTGCGCTGGCCCGGCTGGTGCTGGCCGATCCGTCGACTCTGGTGCTCGACGAGGCGACCTCGCTGCTCGACCCGCGGGCGGCCCGACATCTCGAGCGTTCCCTCGGCGCGGTACTCGACGGACGCACGGTGGTCGCGATCGCACACCGGCTGCATACCGCCCACGACGCGGATGTGGTGGCCGTGGTCGAGGATGGCCGGGTCATCGAGTACGGGTCACACGACGAGCTGGTCAGCGCCGGCGGTACGTACGCCAGCCTGTGGCGCTCCTGGCACGACGAGCCCTAAACGCCCAGGCGTGTCAACGTGTCGGGTGCACCGGCAGCCGCAGCGCGCCGGGCGCGTGCGCAGGGACGACCGGCCACCGCGGAGCGACGACGTCGACCTGACGGTAGGCGTTGCCGAGCGGTGGGCGCGGGTCCGGCTCGCCACGGTTGGGCCAGTGCGCCATCGCCCGCTCTGCCTGCGCGGTGATCGTCAGGGACGGATTCACGCCAAGGTTCGCGGATACCGCCGCCCCGTCGACGACGTGCAGTCCTTCGTGACCGTGCACCCGCAGCCAGGGGTCCACGACACCGGTCTCAGGAGTCTGTCCGATCACGCAGCCACCGATGAAGTGCGCGGTCATCGGACGGTCGACCAGCTCGCCAAGGTTGCCGGACGGAACCCCGCCGAGGACCGCCGCCAGCCGACGCACCGTCTCGTTGCCGATGGGGATCCACGACGGGTTGGGCGCGCCGTGCCCTTGCGCCGAAGTGAGCCGCCAGCGACCGAGCCGCGACCGCGCCGAGCGGACCGTGACGGAGTTGTCCATGCTCTGCATGACGAGAGTGATGACCGTGTTCTGCGACGCCTTGCGCGGCCACAGGTACCGCAGCGTGTCCCGCGGCCTCGCCGCCGCCACCCGTAGCCATGCCCGCCACCGCGGCCGCTCCAGTTCGAGCTCGGTTTGGTGCGTGCCCAGCAGGTACATCAGGTTGCTGCCACGTCCGAACCGCACCACCTCGACGTGGGTGTTCGGCTCCGGGTGCATCGAGGACGTGATCGCCACACCACGGCTGTGGTCATCGTTGGCGTGCCGCGTGAACGATCCGCCCAGCGCCTCGGAGTTGGTGCGCGACAGCCGTCCGAGCATCGGCGACAGCCGCGGCAGATGCCCGTCGTCGCGCATCCTGTGCAGCAGCTTCTGCGTGTTGTATGCGCCAGCGGCAACGACCACATGGTCCGTGCTGATGGTGCGCCACCCGCGCCCGACCCAGGTGCCCGACCGCTGCACATCGACCGCCCAGCGACCGGCGCGGTGCGCCAACGGGCGGATCGCCACCGCCTCGGTGTCAGGCACGACCTCGGCACCCGCCCGCTCAGCCAGCCCGAGGTAGTTCTTGACCAGCGTGTTCTTCGCCCCGACCCGGCAGCCGGTCATGCAGGCGCCGCACTCGGTGCAGCCGACCCGGGCCGGTCCCAGGCCACCGAAGAAGGGGTCCTCGACATGTTCGCCAGGACCGGGCCCGAAGAAGACGCCGACCGGGGTGAGCCGGAACGTCGCGCTGACGCCCATGTCCTCGGCGACCGTGCGCAGGGCCGCGTCCGCCGGGGTCAGGGTCGGGTTGTCCACCACGCCGAACATCCGGCGGGCTTGGTCGTAGTACGGCGCCAGCTCGGCTCGCCAGTCGGTGATGCCGGCCCACTGCGGGTCTTCAAAGAACGCGGTGGGCGGCTCGTACAGCGTGTTCGCATACACGAGGGAACCGCCGCCGACCCCTGCGCCGGCGAGGATCGTGACGTGGTCCAGCACGTGCAGGCGTTGGATCCCACGCAGCCCGATCCGCGGAGCGAACAGATAGCGCCGCAGCCGCCAGTTCGTCGTCGCAAAGTCGGCATCCGCGAACCGCGAGCCGGCCTCGACCACCAGGACGCGGTAGCCCTTCTCGGTCAGCCGGAGCGCGGCGACCGAACCGCCGAAGCCGGAGCCGATGACGACGACGTCGACGTCGGTCACCGCGAGGTCATCGCCGACCCGGGATCCGGCGCAGGGTCGTGGCGATCCCGAGCAGCACCTTGCCCATGGCCTCGTCACTCATCCACGATGGGCGACCGTAGTTCATGCCGCGCATCCATGCGACGGTCTGCGGCTCGGTGTACTTCAGCAGGCCGTCGGGTCCATGCCGACGAGCCAAGCCGCTCGCCTTCATGCCGCCCATGGGCGCGTCGACCACGGTCCACGGCGCCTTGTAGCCCTCGTTGATCCCGACCGTGCCGACCAGGATCCGCTCGGCCAACCGTCGAGCGCGCGGCAGATCGCGGGACCAGACACTCGCGTTGAGTCCGTATGCGGTGTCGTTCGCCAGCTGGACCGCCTCGTCCTCGGTGCTGAAGCGCCGCAGCGTCACCACCGGGCCGAACGTCTCCTCGCACCACACGGCGGCGTCGTTCGGCACGTCGGTGAGGACGGTGGGCTCGAAGAAGTACGGGCCGACGTCGGGTCGTGGCTTGCCGCCCGCAAGCACGGTCGCGCCGGCGTCCACGGCGGAGTCGACGTGCCGCTGCACTGACGCGAGCTGCTTCGCCGAGATCAGCGGGCCCATGTCGGCGCCCCAGGCGTCGACGGTCGACAGCCGCAGCCCATCCGTCCGTCGCAGAAACTCCGGAACGAAGTCGTCCCAGATCCGCTCGTGCACCAGTACGCGTTCGGTGCCGACGCACAGCTGGCCAGCGGCCGCGAAGCACGACCGCACGGCACCATCGGCGGCCTTGACCGGGTCGGCGTCATCGAGCACGACGAAGGAGTTCTTCCCGCCGAGCTCGAGGCTGCAGCCGACGAGTCGGTCCGCGGCCCTGACGGCGACCTCCCGGCCGACTCGCGTGGAGCCGGTGAACATCACATAGTCAGCGCGGTCGACGACCTCGGGGCCGATCACCGGACCGTCCCCCAGAACAACCGAGTAGAGCGCGCTGGGGAGCCCCGCCTCGCGCAGCAGGTCGGCCGCCCACAGTGCGGAGAACGGCGTCTGAAGGTCCGGCTTCAGCACAACGGCGTTGCCGGCGAGCAGCGCCGGGATGGAGTCGCTCGCGGCCAGGGTCAGCGGGTAGTTCCAGGGCGTGATGACGCCGACGACCCCAACCGGGTGGCGCACCTCGACAGCGCCCAAGACGCCGGGCATCGGCGTGCCCGTCCGCCGTGGTCGAAGCAGCGACGCCGCGGACCTTGCGTAGTACCGGGCGTTGTTCGCGACGTCGAGGACCTCGTCCAGCGCCTCCGCCCGGACCTTGCCGTTCTCCCACTGGATGATGTCGAGGGCTTCCTCGCGGCGCTGCACGACCAAGTCGTGGAACGCCATCAGCACCCGCGATCGCTCGCGAACGGGCCGCTCGGCCCACCCGCGTTGGGCGACCCGCGCCCGGTCGAAGGCCCGGTGGACATCCTGGGGAGTCGAGAGCGGGACGCTGCCCACGAGCCGGCCGTCGCGAGGGGAACGGACGTCGCGTCTGTGTGCTCCGGATTCGGCCACGACCTGCTCGACCAGGCGGTTCGCCGTGCTCGCGGCGAGCAGTGGCGGGTCGTCAGTACGGAGGCTCGTCGTGACGTCCACGGCGCAACCTTCGCACGGGCGCTGTCGGTCGACAGCGGGCGGGTCGCTGCCCTTTCCGCTAGACGCTGGCGATCTGCTGGGCCGCGACGGTGTGCTGGTAGCGCCGCACCTCATCCATCGCGCGATCCGCGTCCCAACCGAGCACCGGGCTGACCAGCCCCGCGACTGCGTCGGCGACCGACGCGCCGCGGTCCCGCGTCTGCAGCGCGACCCGCGTCCGTCTGCGGAGCACATCGTCGAGTGAACGCGCGCCCTCGTGCGAGACCGCATACAGGAGCTCGACATTGAGCGTCCAGCTGTCGGAGTGCGCTGCCTGCAACAACGTTGGGTTGTCGGCGGCGAGCGCGAGCAGCTCGGGCACCAGGTCGCCGTACCGGTGCAGGAGTCGGCGGACCTGCGGCACCGAGAGACCGGCCTCGGCTGCGATGAAGTCCCGCTGCTCCGCGACCTCGGCGTAGTTCTCGGCGCCGAGGAGAACGACGTCGCTCGTGCGCGACGGCGGAACTCGACCGCTGAGACCAGCCACCGCGGCGTCGACCGCGTCGGCGGCCATCACCCGGTAGGTCGTGTACTTGCCGCCGGTGATGGTGACCAGGCCGGGCGCGGGCCGGCCAACCGCGTGCTCGCGGGACAGCTTGGTCGTCTCATCGTCGCCGTCGCCGGCGAGCAACGGGCGCAGCCCGACGTATGTCGAGACGATGTCGTCGCGGCGCAACGGGCGGACCAGCCAGCGGTTGGCTTGGTCGAGGAGGTAGTCGATGTCGTCGGGGGTGGCCTCCGGCTCGTCCCGGTCACCAGACCACGGTGTGTCGGTTGTGCCGACCAGCCAATGAGGACCCCAGGGCAGCAGGAACAGCACGCTCGCCGGCGTGCGCGCAATGACTGCGGTCCGCAGATCAATCGCGTCCCGGGGGACGACGAGGTGCACCCCCTTCGACGGCTGCACTGTGGCGGTGCGCGGCGACTCGCCCTGCAGCATCGCCGAGATACCGTCCGTCCATACGCCCATCGCGGCGATCGTGCGGCGCGCCCGGATGGTCAACCTGCGATCGTCGTCGCGGTCGGCCGCCTCCACCCCCAGGACGCGATCGCCGTCGCGCAGCAGCCGCGTGACCTCAACCCCCGACGTGGCCAGCACGCCGTGCGCGACGGCGGTGCGCACCAGCGCGAGGGTATGTCGCACGTCGTCGATCTGCGCGTCGAAGAACCCGATGGCCCCGGTCAACGCCTCGGGGTTGAGGCCGGGCGCGAGGTTGAGCGTCGCCGAGCGGCTGAGGTGCCGATGTCCGGGCAGCGCCCCGCCGCGCCGCGACACCCGCGACAGCACGTCGTAGAGCGCGACCCCCGCGCCAACGTAGGGCCGCTGCCAACCGCGGGTCAGCGGGAGCAGGAACGGCACCGGGCGTACCAGGTGCGGCGCCAGCTTGTCCAAGAGGAGTCCGCGTTCGCTCAACGCCTCGTGCACGAGGCCGAACTCGAGCTGCTCGAGGTAGCGCAGCCCGCCGTGGGCCAGCCGGCTGCTGCGACTGGAGGTGCCCGACGCCCAGTCGCGGCGTTCGAGCAGACCGACGGTCAGGCCCCGGGTCGCGGCATCGAGCGCGGCACCGGCTCCGACCACTCCGCCACCGATGACCAGCACGTCCAGCTCGCCCTCGGTCAGCCGGTCCAGCGCCCGCCGGCGCTCCGCGGGGTCCAGCCGCCCCGTGCTCACGGCCCTCCCTTTTTCGCAACGGTGGTCAGCGGACTGTCACCTCGACCCGCTGGAACTCCTTCAGCTCGGAGTATCCGGTCGTGGCCATCGCCCGCCGCAGCGCTCCGAACAGGTTCATCGAGCCGTCGGGCACTCGCGATGGACCGAGCAGGATCTCCTCGAGGGTTCCGATCGTGCCCACGGCAACGCGTTCGCCGCGGGGCAGGGCCGAGTGGTGCGCCTCCGCCCCCCAGTGAGAGCCGTGGCCGGGCGCCTCGGTCGCGCGAGCGAGCGGCGAGCCCATCATCACCGCGTCGGCCCCACAGGCGATCGCCTTCGCGATATCGCCGGACTTCCCGATGCTGCCGTCGGCGATGACGTGCACATAGCGACCGCCGGACTCGTCCATGTAGTCGCGGCGCGCCGCGCTCACATCGGCGACCGCCGACGCCATCGGCACCGCCACGCCGAGCACTCCCCGGGTCGTATGCGCGGCGCCGCCGCCGAACCCGATGAGCACGCCGGCAGCACCGGTGCGCATCAGGTGCAGCGCCGCCTGGTAGGTCGCGCAGCCGCCGACCACCACGGGCACGTCCAGCTCGTAGATGAACCGTTTCAGGTTGAGCGGCTCAGCACGACCGGACACGTGCTCGGCCGACACCGTTGTCCCGCGGATCACGAACACGTCGACGCCGGCGTCCACGACTGCACGGTGGAAAGTCGCGGTGCGTTGCGGCGACAGCGCGGCGGCCACCGTCACGCCTGCCTCACGGACCTCCTTGATCCGGGAGACGATCAGGTCGTCGCGGATCGGCGCAGCGTAGAGCTCTTGCATCCGTACGGTCGCGGCCGTCTCGTCGAGCTCGGCAATCTCGGTGAGAAGGGGCTCGGGCTCGTCGTAGCGCGTCCAGAGGCCTTCGAGGTTGAGCACACCGAGGCCGCCGAGCCGGCCGATCTCGATCGCGGTTGCAGGCGAGACCACCGAATCCATCGGAGCAGCAAGCAGCGGCAGCTCGAACCGATAGGCATCGATCTGCCAGGCGATCGACACCTCCTCTGGGTCACGGGTTCGCCTGGACGGCACGATCGCGATGTCGTCGAAGGCATAGGCCTTGCGCCCACGCTTGCCCCGGCCGATCTCGACCTCGGTCATGCGATCCCTTCGGACTCGCCGCTCAGCGCGAGTGGTAGTTGGGCGCCTCGACCACCATCTGCACGTCGTGCGGGTGGCTCTCCTTCAGTCCCGCGGCCGTGATGCGCACGAACCGGCCCTTGGCCTTGAGCTCGTCGATGGAGTCGGCACCGCTGTAGCCCATGGACGCGCGCAGGCCGCCAACCAGCTGCTGCGCCACGGCGGCCAGCGGCCCGCGGTACGGCACCTGACCCTCGACGCCTTCCGGCACGAGCTTGTCGTCGGAGAGCACGTCGTCCTGGAAGTAGCGGTCCTTGCTGAACGAGCGCGATGTGCCGCGAGACTGCATCGCGCCGAGCGAACCCATGCCCCGGTATGCCTTGAACTGCTTGCCGTTGACGAAGACCACCTCGCCCGGCGCCTCTTCGCAGCCGGCGAGCAGCGAGCCGAGCATGACCGTGTCGGCGCCGGCGACGAGCGCCTTCGCGATGTCGCCGGAATACTGCAGCCCGCCGTCACCGATAACCGGCACGCCAGCCGGGCCGCACGCGAGCGAGGCTTCGTGGATCGCGGTGACCTGCGGCACGCCGACCCCAGCAACGACCCGGGTGGTGCAGATCGAGCCCGGACCCACGCCGACCTTCACGCCGTCCGCGCCCGCATCGACCAGCGCCTGCGCGCCCTGTCGGGTCGCCACGTTGCCGCCAACCACCTCGACGTCGGTGTCGTTCTTGAGCCGGCGCACCATGTCCAGCACCGCGCGGTTGTGCCCGTGCGCGGTGTCCACCACGACGACGTCCACGCCGGCGTCGATCAGACGCCGGGCTCGGTCGTAGGCGTCCGTGCCGACGCCGACCGCCGCGCCAACCACCAAGCGGCCGGAGCCGTCCTTCGTGGCGTTCGGGTACTGGTCGGTCTTCACGAAGTCCTTGACCGTGATGAGGCCGGTCAGTCGCCCGCTGTCGTCGACCAGTGGCAGTTTCTCGACCTTGTGCTTGGCCAGCAGCGCGAACGCGTCGTCGCGGTTGATACCGGCCGGGGCCGTCACCAACGGCATGGGCGTCATGACCTCGCGCACGGTGCGGCGGTGGTCGGACTCGAAGCGGATGTCCCGGTTGGTCACGATGCCGACGAGGACCCCGCCGTGGTCGATGACCGGGACCCCGGAGATGCGGTAGCGCGCGCACAGCGCGTCGACCTCGTTCAACGTGTGCTCCGGCGAGCAGGTCACCGGGTTCTTGACCATGCCGGCCTCGGAGCGCTTGACCAGGTCGACCTGCGCGGCGTGGTCCTCGATCGACAGGTTCCGGTGCAGGACGCCGACGCCACCCTGGCGGGCCATCGCGATCGCCATCCGGGCCTCGGTGACCGTGTCCATCGCCGAGGAAAGCAACGGGATTCGCATCCGAATGTTTCGGGTCATCCGGGAGCTGGTGTCGACCTCGGTGGGCACCACGTCGGACTCCGCGGGAAGCAGCAGGACGTCGTCGAACGTGAGCCCGAGCCTCGCGAACTTGTCAGGAAAGGTCTCGGGCCCGGAGGAGTCCGTCATGGGCTCAGGGTACCGGCGGCGCTGCCGCGGTCTGTCCGGCGCCGTTCCCGCCAAGTGATCCGCGGATGTTTACGTTGGCGCCCGATATCGCGTCGACATCCGGGACCAACGTCAACATCCGCGGGGGGTTGGTATCAGTGGTGGTGGCCACCAGGTCCGTGCGAATGCCCGTGGCCGTTGCGCGAGTGCTCGGGCTCGGCCGGCCTGTCGACCACCAGCGTCTGCGTCGTGAGCAGCATGCCAGCGATGGACGCGGCGTTCTCGAGCGCCGACCGGGTGACCTTCACCGGGTCGATCACGCCCTGCGTGACCAGGTCGCCATAGACGCCGGTCGCCGCGTCGAAGCCGTCGCCGGACTCGCGGACGTGGTTGACGACGACGTAGCCCTCGTGGCCCGCGTTCTCGCCGATCCAGCGGGTTGGCTCGTCAAGCGCCTTGCGCACAATCGTGACCCCGGTCGCCTCGTCGCCAGTCAGGCCGAGATCTCCGTCGAGGACCTTGGCGGCCTTGATCAGCGCCGTGCCGCCACCGGCGACGATGCCCTCCTCGATGGCGGCTCGGGTCGCGGAGATCGCATCCTCGAGCCGGTGCTTGCGCTCCTTGAGCTCTACCTCGGTGTAGGCGCCGACCTTGACCACGACGACGCCACCGGCGAGCTTGGCCAGGCGCTCCCGCAACTTCTCCTTGTCCCAGTCGGAGTCGGTGCGTTCGACCTCGGACGTGAGCTGGGCGATGCGCTCCCGGACCGCGTCGCGCGAACCGCCACCGTCGACGATCGTGGTGTCGTCCTTGGTGACGACGACCCGGCGGGCGGTGCCGAGCACCTCGAGCCCGACCTGGTCGAGCTTGAGCCCGACCTCGGGGGCGACGACCTGCCCGCCGGTGAGGACGGCGAGGTCCTCGAGGATCGCCTTACGGCGGTCGCCGAACGCTGGCGCCTTGACGGCCACGCCAGTGAACAAGCCGCGGATCTTGTTGACGACCAGCGTGGACAGCGCCTCGCCATCGACGTCCTCGGCAACGATCAGCAGGCCCTTGCCGGTCTGGACCACCTTCTCCAGCAACGGTAGGAGGTCGGCGACTGCGGAGATCTTGCCCTGGTGCAGCAGGACGTATGCGTCCTCCAGCACCGCCTCCATCCGCTCGGTGTCGGTGACCATGTACGGGCTGATGTGGCCCTTGTCGAACTGCATACCCTCGGTGAACTCGAGCTCGACCCCGGTGGTGTTGGAGTCCTCGACGGTGATGACACCGTCCTTGCCGACCTTGTCGAACGCGTCCGCAACGACGTCGCCTATCTCGAGGTCCTGGGCGGACAGCGCGGCTACCGCGGCGACCTCCCGGTGACCCTCGACCGGGCGGGCAACCTTGAGCAGCTCGGCGTTGACCGCCTCCACCGCCTTCTCGATGCCGCGCTTGAGATCCATGGGCGCGGCGCCCGCCGCGACGTTGCGCAGGCCCTCGCGCACCATCGCTTGGGCGAGCACGGTTGCTGTCGTCGTGCCGTCGCCGGCGACATCGTTGGTCTTGGTGGCGACCTCCTTCGCCAGCTGCGCGCCGAGGTTCTCGTACGGGTTCTCCAGCTCGACCTCGCGAGCGATGGTCACGCCGTCGTTGGTGATGGTGGGTGCGCCGTACTTCTTGTCGATGACGACGTTTCGGCCGCGCGGGCCGAGCGTCACCCTGACGACGTCGGCGAGGGCGTTGACGCCGCGCTCGAGCGCGCGCCGGGCGTCCTCGTCGAACTCAAGGATCTTTGACATTCGGTACTGGTCTCCTCACATGACAACGCCCCGGTGCCCGGGCATCCGGGCCGCCCGGGGCGGTGTCTTGGTTGACTTGCCTAGGTTGGCTCTACTTTTCGATGACGGCGAGCACGTCGCGCGCGGAGAGGATCAGGTAGTCCTCGCCGTCGTACTTCACCTCGGTGCCGCCGTACTTGCTGTAGACGACCTTGTCGCCAACAGCGACGTCCAGCGGGACACGGTTGCCGTCCTCGAAACGGCCGGGGCCAATTGCCAAGACCTCGCCCTCCTGGGGCTTCTCCTTGGCGGTGTCCGGGATCACGAGCCCGGACGCTGTGGTCTGCTCGGCATCGAGGGGCTTCACGACGATGCGGTCCTCGAGCGGCTTGATGGAGACCGACACGGTTCTGGGTCCTCCGAGAGTTGGTCTGGATGATGGCCGTCGGGCCCGCCGTCGCGGGGGTCGAGCCGTGGGGCCGTTGGACTGAGCGGTTGGCACTTCCATGGGGAGAGTGCCAACGCGAAACCTAGTCGGGTCCTTAGCACTCCGTCAACCCGAGTGCCAGCCAGCACCTCCCGCGATCTTGACCCGGACAGCACCGACGGGGCGGTTCGCGCTGCCTGCGTCACGATCAGAAGGTGAACGCCGAGACGCTGGGGTGGTTGCGCTCCGACGAGGGTCGGGTGCTGATGGCCGGGCTGCCGCCCTACAACCCGTCCACGGCGCTCGGCGTCGCGGCCCGGCTCCGCGGCCAGGGGTATTCGGCCGACGTCGTGGCCGCGGCCCTCAGTCAGCACCGGCTCAGGTCAAGGGCCATTGGCCGGCTGGGCCCCGAGGCGGCCCGCCTGTGGTTCACCCCGGATGGCGCCGAGCAGGCAACCCGCCCTGAGGTGGCGATGCGCCGCGCGGCCCGGATCGCCGAGTTCGGGGCAGCCCACGTCGCGGACCTCGGTTGTGGGATAGGCATGGACTCCGTCGCCTTTGCCCGCGCCGGCCTGCGGGTCACCGCGTACGAACGGGATGCGGTGACCGCCGCGGTCGCGCGAGCGAACACGGAGGACCTCCGCCTGACCGGACGGATCGAGGTGATCGAGGCCGACGTCCGCGACGCAGACCTCGCCGCTGTCGACGCCGCGTTCGTCGACCCGGCCCGTCGTCGCGGCGGCCGCCGGCTGCAGGACCCGGAGACATGGTCCCCGCGGTTCTCCTGGGTGGTCCTCCTCGCACAGCGCATTCCGGCGACCGCGGCGAAGGTCGCCCCGGGCATCGCGCACGACCTGCCGCCGGAGGGCACTGAGACCGAGTGGGTGTCGGTGGATGGCGACCTGCTCGAGGCGTGCGTCTGGTTCGGGCCGCTGGCCATGCCGCACGTCCGGCGGCGCGCCACCGTGCTGCCGACCGCTGAGCAGGTATCCGACACCGGCCTCACGGCGCCCGCGGTCGGCGACGTAGGTGCATACCTCCTCGAACCCGACGACGCGGTGATCCGCGCCGGTCTTGTCGGTCATGTCGTCGAACGGGTCGGGGGTCGCCTCGTTGACTCGACGATCGCATACGTGACGTGCGACCGAGCTCCGGCCACGTCGGGGTTGTGGGTGACGTATGCGGTCACCGATGTCCTGCCGTTCAACCTGAAGCGGTTGCGCGCCCTGCTGCGTGATCGGCAGGTCGGCGCGGTCGAAGTCAAGAAGCGCGGGTCCGCGGTCGAACCGGAGACGTTGCGCCCGCAGCTCCGGCTGGACAAGGACGCCCCGAACACAGCGACCGTGGTTCTCACCCGCGTCCGGGGCGAGCCCACCGTCGTGCTGGTGTCGCGGCTCGGCTGAGGTGCTCGCGGCAGAGCCTGAAACTCATCGCAAAGAACTGTTTGCAAAGTTCTCTTTGCAGTTTATTATTGCCACATGGTCAGCCGCTGGACTCGTACGAAGGTCACCGACGTCGAGGCGCTCAAGGCAGTCTCCCACCCGCTGCGCACGCGGCTGCTCGGGCTGTTGCGCTTGGACGGCCCGGCGACAGCCAGCGAGCTGGCTCGGCGGGTCGGTGAGTCGAGCGGGTCGACCAGCTACCACTTACGGCAGCTCGCCCGCTATGGGTTCGTGGTGGAGGACGAGCAGCAGCCGTCCCGGCGTGAACGTCGTTGGCGGGCAGCGGCCGCGCTGACCTCCTGGCAGGACGACGACTTCGTGGCTGATCCTGCGGGCCGCGAGGCATCGGACGCCCTGGGCGAGATCCAGCTCCAGCACGCCATGCGCAACAACCGGCGTTGGCGGCAGGAGCGTCGGTCCTGGCCGGCGGCCTGGCGCCGAGCCGGCGGCGCGAGCGATGTGCAGGTGCACCTCACGGCGGCGGCCGCCAAGCGGCTCACCCAGGAGATCTTCGACCTCGTACAACGCTACGAGCTCGAGTCCGCCGACGACCCGAAGGCGCAACCGGTTGGTGTCTTTTACCAACTCACGCCGGGTCGCAGCGTGCTCACCGAAGAGGAGGGATCGTGACCGGCACTCGACTGGCCAACCGATACGCGCTGCTCACCGGGATGCGCTGGTTCCCTGTCGGCCTGGTCTTCCCGGTGATCGTGCTGATCAAGGAGGCTCGCGGCCTCGACCTGACGACGATCGGTCAGTTGATGGCGCTCTACTCGATCGTGACGGTCGCGCTCGAGCTGCCAACGGGCGGCCTCGCCGACGTGATCGGCCGTCGTGGCGTCGTCATCCTGGCCTCCTTGACCAGCGCCGTCAGCATGGTGGTGCTCGCCCTCGCGACGACCGTCCCTGTGATGGCCACAGCGGTGGTGCTGCAGGGGGTCGGGCGGGCGCTCAGCTCTGGCCCGTTGACCGCGTGGTACGTCGACACGGTGCACCACCGCGACGTGAACGGCGACATCAACGTCGGGCTGTCGCGAGGGGAGGCGGCCGAGGCTTGGGGTCTCGGTATCGGCGGCGTGCTCGGCGGTGTCCTGCCGGTGGCCGCGGCCGCAGTATGGGCCGACCTGCCAAGCCGCGGCGACGCGCACGTCATCACGCTGTCCGTACCGCTGCTGTTGGCCGCCGTGCTGTCTGTGCTGCACGCGCTCGCTGCGGCGTTGATGGTGCACGAGCTTCCCCGGGAGCGGCAGACGCTCCGAGCCGTGACCCGCGAGGTTCCGCGCACGGTCGTTGACGGCCTGCGGCTGGGGACCAGGGACGCCGTCCTTCGGCGGCTCATGCTGCGCATGATGCTGATGGGCGTCACCGTGGGTGCGGTCGAGCTCCTCACGCCGCTCCGGCTCGCCGAGCTCACCGGCAGCGTCGACGGGGGTAGCGCGTGGTTCGGGGTGCTCGGCGCCCTGGGCTTCATGGGTACCGGCGTTGGCGCCATCCTGGCCCCACGCGCTGCGCGCTCGGCCGGGTCCGGTGTCCGGGTCGTCGTCGTGGCAGCCTTCGCCTGCGCACCACTGGCAGCCCTTCTCGCGGTGCCGGTGCTCGGCGTCGTCGCGGCCGCTTACGTGCTCATGTATGCGCTCATGGGCCTCGCCGGCCCACTGATCGCTGCGATCCTCCACGGCCGCGTCGGCGCACAGGTCCGGAGCACGGTGCTCTCGGTCGAGTCGCTGGCGCTGCAGGCCGGGGCGATGCTCGCCAGCCTCGGGGTGAGCGCGTTCGCCCAAGCGGCCGGGTTGGCGTGGGGGTACGCAGTCGTCGCGATCGCCCTCGCCCTGACCGGGCTGCTGATGATCGGTGTTCCACCAGCAGAACGCGCCGACCGGTCAGCCGACGAGGACGTCCGTGACGGGCAGCGAGGAGTCGGCCGGCAGGTCGAGGTCTGACGGAGTCCGACGTCGGCGCACCATCTCGGCGCCGAGGGCTGCGACCATCGCACCGTTGTCGGTACACAGTCCCGGCCGCGGCACGCGCAGCGAGATTCCGGCGGCCGCGCACCGCGCTTCGGCGACGACCCGCAGCCGAGAGTTCGCGGCCACGCCTCCCCCGATGAGCAGCGTGTCGACGGCCTGCTCCTGGCAGGCCAGGACCGCCTTGCGCGTCAGTACGTCGACCACGGCCTCCTGGAACGCCGCGGAGACGTCCGCGACGGGCACCGACTCCCCGGCCCGCTCTCGCGACTCGACCCATCGCGCAACCGCGGTCTTCAAACCGGAGAAGGAGAAGTCGTACCGGTGGTCGCGCATGTCATGCGGCCCGGTCAGCCCGCGCGGAAAGTTGATGAATGCCGCGTCCCCGTCGCGCGCCGACGAGTCGATGTGCGGCCCGCCCGGGAACGGCAGGCCGAGCAGCCGAGCCACTTTGTCGAAGGCCTCTCCGGCCGCGTCGTCGATCGTCGCTCCGAGCGGCCGTACGTCGGCGGTGACGTCGGACACGAGCAGCAACGACGAGTGGCCGCCGCTGACCAGCAACGCGATGCACGGCGTGGGCAACGGCCCATGCTCCAGCTGGTCCACCGCGACATGCGCGGCGAGGTGGTTGACACCGTAGATCGGCTTGGACAGCGCGAGCGCAAACGCCTTGGCGGCAGCGACCCCAACGAGCAGCGCACCGGCGAGCCCCGGCCCGGCCGTCACCGCGACCGCGTCCACCTCGTGGCCCTGGACCCCGGCGGTCGCGAGGGCCCGCTCGATCGCGGGGACCATCGCTTCGAGGTGCGCGCGGCTGGCGACCTCCGGCACCACGCCGCCGTATCGCGCGTGCTCGTCGACGCTGCTCGCGACGACGTCCGCCAGCAGGGTCGTGCCGCGCACGACGCCGACCCCGGTTTCGTCGCACGAGGTCTCGATCCCGAGTACCA
This sequence comes from Candidatus Nanopelagicales bacterium, assembly GCA_040510995.1. GTDB lineage: Bacteria > Actinomycetota > Actinomycetes > JBEVHX01 > JBEVHX01 > JBEVHX01. The sequence continues at coordinate 7,167 of JBEVHX010000083.1, read as the reverse complement.
GCGGCGCGTCAGCCACGACGCATCACCACTCCGTCCAGGCCCGGCCCGTAGTAGTTCGACCGAACCGCGAGAGTCTCGAAGCCGAACCGGGCGTAGAGCCGGCGCGCCGCTTCGTTGTCGGCGCGCACGTCGAGCGTGACCGTGCGGCAGCCGCGGCGTCCGGCCTCATCGACCAGTTCGGTGAGCAGCAGGGCGCCGACGCCAGCCCGCTGATGGCCGGGCGCCACCGCAATGGTCTGCACGTCGGCCTCGCCGGTGACCGCCCTCAGCCCGGCGTAGCCGACCACCTGCTCATCCTGGGTCGCGATGACGTAGTGCCGGGTTTCCGGCACCCCGGCCAGCTCCGACCAGAACAGCGGTTGGCTCCACGGGTCGGCGGTGAACAGCCGCTCCTCCAACGCATGGCAGGCCGGGATGTCCCACCAGCGCATCCGTCGCAGCCGCGCCGTCACGCCAGGACCGACTTGCGCCGGCCGGGTTCGGCCGCGTCTGGGCGGCGCAGGTACAGCGGGTGCGCTGGCAGCAGCCCGGCGCCGCCCGCGTCGATCCGCCGGCGGACGAGCGCGGCGAGCGTCCCGGCCCGAGGCAGCTGTGGGTCGATGCCGTTCGGCAGCTCGTCGGGGTACAGCCGGGGGCCCTCGCCAGCGCACGGCAGCGCGCGCAGCTCCAGTGCCAGGTCGGTTGGGCGACGCACGGTTGGATCCGTGCTGCGGTCAGCCGGGCCGGCGTACTCGGCGACGTAGACCTCGCGCCGCCGGGCGTCGGTGGCCACGACGAACGGTCCATCGATGGTGACGTCGGCGGCCAGCACGTCGAGGGTGCATACGCCGTGCAGCGGGATGGCGAGCGTCGCGGACAAGACCCGGGCGGTGACCAGACCGACCCGCAGACCCGTGAACGGACCCGGGCCGACGCCGACCGCGACGTGCGTCAGGTCGCGGGCGGTCACCCCGGCGTCCAGCAGCACCCGCGCGATGCCGGGCGCGACCAGCTCGCCGTGACGTCGCGAGTCCACCGCCAGCGACTCGGCGAGGAGGTGCTCGCCATCGTGGACGGCCACGGTCACGGCCGGCGTCGCGGTGTCGAGGGCGAGCAGCAGCACGGCCTCAGCGTAGGTCGGCCGGCAGCGCATCGACCCACCGCGCACCCTGTCCGGTCACGTGAACCACACGCGCGTCGTCGTCATCGTCCGTCGCGGTGCCGACGGACCGATGGATCACGAGCTCGAGGCGATCTTGGGCCAGCCCCTCGACCTTGCCCTCACCCCACTCCACGACGGTGACCGACTCCGCCAGCGACGCCTCGAGGTCGAGGTCGTCGACCTCGTCGATGGATCCGAGCCGGTATGCGTCCACGTGGACCAGCGGCGGGCCGTCGGTCAGCGACGGATGGACTCGAGCGATCACAAAGGTCGGTGAGGTGACCGGGCGGCGCACACCCAGGCCGGCACCGAGCCCCTGGGCAAGCGTCGTCTTGCCGGCCCCGAGCTCACCGGACAGCAGCACCACGTCGCCGGCCCGCAGCCAGCCGGCCAGCCGGGCCCCGAACGCCCGCATGTCGGCCGCCGTCGCCACCCTGACCGACTGGGTCAGGGCCCGGTCGCGTTGATCCCACTCAGCAGCGCCGGTCATGACGAAGCCGCAACGAGTGTTGTCGTGACCCGCGGCGGAGCCGAGCGCTTGCTCATGTCCGGCGACACAGCGAGACGGCCAGGGCCAGGTCGTCGTGCAGTGCGGCCCGCGGGGCACCCTTGGGTCCGAACCGCAGCGCAGCCGACGGGTGATATGTGGCGACCACGTGTCGGCCGTCGACCTGGTGCGCGGCGCCCCGCAGGTCGCTGATCCGGGAGTTGCGCCCGAAGAACCAGGCGACTGCGGTCGAGCCCATGGCCACGACCACGCGCGGCGCCGACCGGCTCAGCTGCTGGTCCAGCCACGGTCGGCAGTTGTCGACCTCGACTCGGGTCGGCGCCCGGTTCTGCGGTGGCCGGCACTTGACCACGTTGGCAACGGCCACCTCCTGCCGCGGCATCCGGACCTCGAGCAGCAACGAGTCGAGCAGGGCACCGGAGCGTCCAACGAACGGCCGACCAGCGAGATCCTCGTGGGCACCCGGGCCCTCGCCGACCAGCAGCAGCTCGGCACCGTTGGGGAACTCACCCGGCACCGTGTGTGTACGCGACGCGACCAACGCCGGACACCGGATGCAGGCCGCGATCCCGGCCGCCATGTCGTCGAGCGATGTCACGCGCCTGCCCGCAGCCGCAGCAACTTCGCGGACCGCTCGAGCAGGTCGCGCAGCGCCGCGTTCACCTCGACGTGCCGCTCGAGGAGGAGCATGTGGCCCGTGCTCGGGAGCTCGATGAACTCGGCATGGGGCACCTCGCGCGCGATCGCCCTGCTGTGCTCGGGTGGCGTCAAGACGTCGTTGGCGCCGACCATGACGAGTACTTCGCAGTCGTGGAACGCGGTCAGGGCTTCGCGCGCGTCGTAGATCGAGAAGATCGGCACGAACTGCGCGACGACGTCGATCGGCGTCGCGGCGAGCATCTCGGAGGTGAAGTCGACAAGGGAGGGGGAGACCGGCGACGCGAATGAGTACGTCCGGGTCAGGATGTAGCCGAGGTCGCTGCCCGATCGGCGGCTGCGCTCGGCCAACGTCGGCGAGCGGGACATGGCGGCAATGACGCCGGGGGCCACTCGATGGCCGAGCCGCGCAATCCGCTTCGGTATCCCGAATCCGATACTGGTCATATCGCCGGACGACGTCGCGAGCAACCCCACCCCAACCACGCGGTCGTCGAACGCCGTCGCGTGCTGCTTCGCGTACGACATGACCGTCATGCCGCCCATGCTGTGCCCGATGAGCACCAGCGGCCCGTCCGGCGCGACCGCATCGATGACCGCCGCGAGATCGTTGCCGATCCGGTCGATGGTGTGGGTCCCGTCCTCGCCGCGACCGGAACGCCCATGCCCACGTTGGTCCCAGTAGACGCATCGGGCCACGCCACTGAGGTTGCGGCGCTGGAACCACCAACCGTCCAGGTTCAGCGCGTAGCCATGACTGAACACCAGTGTCAGATCGCGGTATGCAGCCCCCGACCGGGCCTCGTCCACTTCGACCCACAGCTCGACCCCGTCGTCGGTCGTGACGATCCGTGGGGTCGAGTGCTGCGTCCCGAACGGCTCTGCCAGCTCCTTCCCCCCGACCGCCCGGCCCATGACCTTCCGCTCAGCCAGCAGACCGCCCACCACGCCGGCAGCGGTGGCCGCCACCGCGGCGCCGATGAGCCCAAGTTGCTGCTGCATCATCCGCTCTCCCCGACGTAGACGCGCGGCACCCGCGCGCCGATGCGCGTGACGATCTCGTAGCCGATGGTGCCCGTGGCCAGCGCCCAGTCCTCGGCGGTCGGCTCGCCGTTGGTCCCGGGGCCGAACAACAGCACCTCGTCGCCGGCGGCGACGTCGTCGCCGTCGAGGTCGAGGACGAACTGGTCCATGCACACCCGGCCGGCAATCGTGCGCCGACGTCCGGCGGCGAGCACGGGGCCGACGTTCGTGGCGTTGCGCGGGATACCGTCGGCATACCCGAGTGGCACCAAGCCGAGGGTGGTCTCCGCGGTGGTGACGTACTGGTGGCCGTATGAGACGCCCTGGCCGGCCGGCACCCGCTTGACCGCCACGAACCGCGCCGCCAACGTCATCGCCGGGGTCAGCCCGAGCTGCTCCGGGGTGCCGACCGCGACACCGGGGGAGACGCCATAGACAGCGATGCCGGGCCGGACCAGGTCGAAGTGTGCCTCCGGGAGGGTCAGGGTTGCGGCACTGTTCGCCAGGTGGCGGACCTCGGGGTCCAGGCCGGCGTCTTCGGCGACCACAAGCGCCTGTCGGAAGACGGCCACCTGGGCCGTGATCGTCGGGTGCCGCGGCTCGTCCGCGTACGCGAGGTGCGACCACAGGCCGGCGAGGTCGATGGTCCCGTCGGCTTGGGCCTTGGCGGCGGACTGCACCAGTGCCGGCCAGTCGTTGGGCGTGGCGCCGTTGCGGCCGAGGCCCGTGTCGACCTTCAGGTGGACACGGGCGGGGCGCCCGGTCGTCTCCGCCGCCGAGGAGACCTCGTCCAGCGCCCAGGTCGAGCTGACCGAGACGTCGATGTCGGCGCGGATCGCATCGGACCACCGTTCGCCCGGCGCCGCGAGCCAGGCAAGGATGCGGCCCTCGACGCCCGAGTCTCGGAGCGCGAGTGCCTCGTCGAGGATGGCCACCCCGAGCCAACTGGCCCCGGCGTCCTTTGCTGCGAGCGCGGACGGGAGCAGGCCGTGGCCGTAACCCTCGGCCTTGACCACGGCCATGACCTCGGCGGTGGGCGCGGCCGCGCGCAGTCGCTGCACGTTTGCCCGGATCGCGTCCAGGTCGACCCGCGCCTCGGCGCGCAACACCGGCTCGGTCGGCGCTGACGGCACGGGCACGCCCCACAGTCTCTCAGCGATGTTGACGATCGCCGGGTTCGTCGGGCCGACCAACCCCGCGCATGTCGCCGGTCGCGGAGACGGCTCTGTATGCGGCTGCGATCGCGGGGACCAGATCGCTCGCCGAGATCGGTCCGCCGGCCGAGGCGAGCCGCGCGGCCAGCCCATGCAGCCAGGCACCGAGCGAGCCGGCGTCACGGGGGTCGAGGCCGGCGGCCAGCAGCGACCCGACCAGCCCGGTGAGCACGTCGCCGGAACCGGCCGTCGCCAGCCACGGGCTGCCCATCGGGTTCACCCGGGTCGGTCGACCGGGCGTGGCCACCAGAGTCGTCCCACCCTTGAGCAGCACGGTCGCGTTGAACCGCTCGGCCGCCACCCGCACATGCTCGACGCGCCGCGCCTCGACGTCGGCACGGTCGACGTTCAGCAGCCTGGCCAGCTCCCCCGCGTGTGGGGTCAGTAGTGTCCCGGCTGACCGACCGCCCAACAGTCCGGTGTCGTGCGCAAGCAGCGTGAGAGCGTCGGCGTCGAGCACCGTGGGCAGGTCGGCGGCCAACACGTTCGCGAGCCGGTCGCGGGCGTCGTCATCGGTGCCGACACCCGGCCCGGTGGCCCATGCCTGCACCCGGCCAACGGCTGTCGGGTCGCTGTCCTCACCGGCTGCGACCACCGCCTCCGGCCATGCACGGCGCACGGCATCTGCGGTGCCAGGACCGGCCGCGACCCGCACGTAGCCTGCGCCAGCGTGCAGGGCGGCCCCCGTGGTCAGCACTGCGGTGCCGGGGTAGCGGGCCGAGCCGGCGAGTACACCCACCACGCCGCGCCGGTACTTGTCGGCGTCCCGGTCGGGTTCGGGCAGCAGCGCGGCGACATCAGAGGTTTGCAGCGCCTCTGCGTCCGGCTGCTCGAGGTAGGAGTCGAGACCGATATCCGCGAGTACCACGTGACCCGCGTACGCGGCCGCCGGGTCGATCAGCAGCCCCGGCTTCAGCGCGCCGAACGTGACCGTGACATCGGCCCGCACGGCCGGGCCGTCAACCTGGCCGGTGGTTGCGTCCACACCGCTCGGCAGGTCGACGGCCACGACGTGGGCGGTGGTCGGCAGCTGGCTGACGACGGAAACTGCGGGCTCGCGGAGACCACCCTTGCCGCCGATGCCGGTGATCCCGTCGATGACCAGATCGCTGTTCTCCCTACGAGACCATGCACTGGCGCTCCATTCCGCACCAAGATCAGCGATCACCCGTCCGCCGGCGGCGGTCAGTGAGGCCAGGCCGCCGGTGTGCGCCCGCTCGGACAGCAGCACCGCGGTCACGGCCGCTCCTCGCCGGGCCAGCCGGGCGGCCGCATAGAGCGCATCGCCCCCGTTGTCGCCGGAGCCGACGAGCACGACCACCCTGGCCCCGTACACGCTGGGCAGCACATCGGCGCAGACTGCCGCGAGCCCGGCGGCGGCCCGCTGCATGAGGGTCCCGTCGGGCAGCGTCGCCATCAGCGCGGCCTCAGCGGCACGCACCTGGGCGACGGTGTATGCCCGTCTCACGTTGATCTCACCCCGACTCCGCAATGACCTGGGCGACCGCCACGCCGCCGTCGTGGCTCAGGCTCATGTGCCATCTGGCTGCGCCGAGCTGGTTTGCCGCTGCCTCGACGGTTCCGGTCAGGTTGAGGTATGGGCGCCCGGAGGTGTCGCGGCAGACCTCGCAGTCGTGCCAGTCCAGACCGGGCGGGGCGCCCAGCGCTTTGGCGACCGCCTCCTTCGCCGCAAACGTCGCGGCCAACGATCGCCCCGGCAGGGCTTGCTCGGATTCAGTGAACAGCCGCGCGCGCATGCGCGGGCGGCGGGCGAGCGTGGCCACGAAGCGATCGACGTCGACCACGTCGACGCCCACGCCCACGATCACAACGGCCAGACTAGGACTCGTGGAAGGGCCATCGTTGCGAGGCGAACGGTTGGCCCTGGTCGGGCGTGCCGAGGAGCACATGCCCCACCTGCGGCGGATTCGCCGCACCCCTGCGGTGGCCGCCTGGTGGCCGGCGCCCGAACCATCGTGGTCGGCCGACGACGAACCGGAAGAGTGGCACTGGACCGTCCTCGTCGACGACACGGTGATCGGTGGGGTCGACGCCTACGAGGAAGAGGACCCGGACTACCGCAGCGCGAACATCGACCTCTATCTCGATCCGGCGTGGCACGGCAAAGGGTTCGGTGCCGAGGTCGTACGGACGGTAGCCCGGTGGCTGTTCGACGAGCGCGGACACCACCGGTTGACCATCGACCCCGCGGCTGACAACCATGTTGCGATCCGCTCCTACACCAGCGTCGGTTTCAAGCCGGTGGGCGTGATGCGGCAGTACGAGCGCGGCGTCGACGGTGAAGGCTGGCACGATGGCCTGTTGCTCGACATGTTGCGGCCCGAGCTGACCTAGCCTGCGCGATCGCTCACATCGCCGGGGAGTCAGGCCTTCCGCACCAGACGAAAGCCAGCTCGGCTACCGGCCGCCGCAGGCACCAACGAGCAGCGCGTTTGCCCGGAGCAACCGCTTCGAGGGAATGAGCCCTCGACTGACAGGTCACGCACCGCTGAGCCAGCCGCTAGCTGGAGCCCTACTCGACCGTCACCGACTTCGCCAGGTTGCGCGGCTGGTCGACGTCGTGACCCTTCGCGGTTGCGATCTCGGCCGCCAGGATCTGCAGC
>JBEVHX010000082.1:0-8879 GCA_040510995.1 Candidatus Nanopelagicales bacterium | reverse complement strand
GGCCTTCGAGTTCGCCGGGTTGTCGCCATCGAGGACGAACGATCCGTCGAAGTCCCGGAACTTGCCCCGCACCGTCGCCACCATCGCGTGCTTGGCGGAGAAGCCCAGATGCGTGTGGACCGGGTCGATGACCCAGGTGCCGGTGGTCGCGGTCAGGTCGGTGCGCAGATCGGTGATGGTCATCACCACGTCCCTTCGGGTCGAATTGATTGTTCAACGTTCAATCAGAACATTGACGATTCAACCACTATTCCAACTTGGCTTCAAATCCGACCAGCCGACTGCCCGCCTAGGCTCGCCGTCATGGACGAACAGCCCCCTGAGCGGCGGCGCGGCCCGGTCACCCTCCGACGCGACCAAATGCTCACCGGCACGACGGACCAGCGGTTGCTCGACTCGCGCGGCTCGGCCGAGTGGCTGCATACCGATCCTTGGCGGGTGCTGCGCATCCAGTCGGAGTTCGTCGAGGGCTTCGGCCAGCTGGCGGAGCTCGGCAAGGCGGTCAGCGTGTTCGGCAGTGCTCGGACGCCGCGCGACCATCCCGACTACCTGCTCGCCGAGCAGCTCGGCGCGGCTCTCGCGGATGCCGGCTATGTGGTCATCACCGGGGGTGGCCCGGGGACGATGGAGGCGGCGAACAAGGGGGCCTGCGAGGCCGGCGGGCTGTCCGTCGGGCTGGGCATCGAGCTGCCCTTCGAGCAAGGCATGAACGCCTGGGTCGACCTCGGGATCAACTTCCGCTACTTCTTCGCACGCAAGACCATGTTCGTGAAGTACGCGCAGGGTTTCATCGTGTTGCCGGGCGGGATCGGCACCTTCGACGAGCTGTTCGAGGCTCTCTGCCTGGTGCAGACCAGAAAGGTCACGGCGTTCCCGCTGGTTCTCATCGGGACCGACTACTGGACTGGCCTGCTCGACTGGCTGCGCGGTCCGGTCATCGACAGCGGGCGAATCGCGGCGGCTGACCTGGACCTCCTGCAGCTCACCGACGACGTCGACGAGGCCGTGAAGATCATCAGATGGGCGGAAGACGACCTCGCCGAGAAGGCCGCGCAGGAACAGGCCGCCCTCGAGGAGCGCATCCGCGCAGAGCACGCGGCTGAGGAGAGCTGACGCTTCGGATGGCCTCGATTTGCGTCTTCTGCGCGTCCAGCACCCGGATCGACAGTCGCTACCTCGACCTCGCCACTGCGGTCGGTACCGAGATCGCCGCTCGCGGGCATGACCTGGTCACCGGCGGCGGCAGCGTGTCGTGCATGGGGGCGGTGGCCCGCGCCGTCCGCGCCGGCGGCCGGAGCACGGTCGGGGTGATCCCGCGGGCGCTGGTCGACCGCGAGGTCGCCGACCACGACGCGACCGAGTTGCTCGTGACCGGTGACATGCGTGAGCGCAAAGGCGTCATGGATGCCCGATCGGAGGCGTTCCTCACCCTGCCTGGCGGCATCGGCACCCTTGAGGAGCTCCTTGAGGTGTGGGTGGCGCGCACCCTTGGGATGCACGCCAAGCCCGTGGTCGTCCTCGATCCTTGGGACACGTACGCACCGCTGCGCGCACAGGTCGAAGCCCTGGTGCGGGAGGAGTTCGTCCGGCCCGAGGCTCGCGAGCTGCTGGTGTGGACGTCGACGGTCGAGGAGGCCCTCGACGCGGTCGAGGCGGGCCTGGCCATCCCACCCGCGCCGGCGCAGCCTGCCGCGGAGGAGTTGCTCGAAGCCGAGCCGTGACCGCGGAACCCGGTTCAGGCCAGGCCGCGGCGGGCGACTGCGGGCGGCCGGTCACCCCGGATCGAGGCGACCATGTCGAGGGTCTGCCGGGTCTCGGCGACGTCGTGCGCACGAAAGACCCGGGCCCCGAGCCAGGCGCTGATCGCGGTCGTGGCCAACGTGCCGAGCAACCGTTCGTCGAGGGGCTTGTCCAACGTCTCGCCGACGAAGTCTTTGTGGGACAACGACACCAACACGGGCCAGCCGGACGCCACCAGCTCGGGCAGTCGCCGTGTGGCCTCCAACGAGTGCCGCGTGTTCTTGCCAAAGTCGTGGCCGGGGTCGACGAGCACGGCGTCCCGGCGAACCCCGACTTCGGCGGCGCGCTCGGCCAACGCCGTGGTCGTCTCGACGATGTCCGCCATCACGTCGTCGTAGGTCACCCGATGGGGCCTTGTCCGGGGGGCGTGCCCGCCTGCATGGGTGCACACCAGGCCGACGTCGTGCTTGGCTGCGACCTCGGCCAGCCTGGGGTCCACGCCACCCCAGGCGTCGTTGATCAGGTCGGCGCCCTCGGCGCAGACGACCTGGCCGACCTCGGCGCGCCACGTATCCACCGACAGAACCACGTCCGGGTGCCGGGCGCGCAGCCGACCGATGAAGGACGCAACCCGGCGGATCTCCTCGGCGGCGTCGACGTCATCGCCTGGTCCAGCCTTGACCCCGCCGATGTCGAGGATCGCGGCCCCACCGGCGACGGCCCGGTCCGCGGCGTCCAGCGCGGCGGCGTCGGTCCAGGTCGCGCCGCGATCGAAGAAGGAGTCCGGCGTGCGGTTGACGATGGCCATGACCACGAGCTCGTGGTCGTCGAACGTGCGTCGCCCCAGACGCAGCACGGATCCTCCATCTCCTGGGCTCGACCAAGCGTGGCACGATTGATGCTCGTGCTGGTGCTGGAGGTCTTGCTCGTCGGCGGCCTGTTGTTCGCCGTGGCCATGGTCGCTGCCGGTCGGGGCGACAGTCTGGCCCAGGCCTGGCGGGACCGCCCCCGCCATGAGTTCCCGGCTGACCGAGCACTCGACGCCCAGGACCTCGATGCGGCGCGCTTCGGCGTCGGCTTCCGCGGCTACCGGATGGATGAGGTCGACGCCTTCGTCGACCGGGTTGCGGCCGAAATCGCCGAGCGCGATCGACGGCTGGCAGCGCTCGAGGCCGGACAACAGGAGCACGAAGGGCAGCCCGATGGGCCAGCTCGCTGAGCTCGAGGCTGATGTGGTCGTCGAAGCGCCGCCCAGCGCGGTGTGGGAGCTGCTCATTGACTGGGACCGACAGCAGGAATGGATGCTCGGCACCAGGGTTCACGGCACGGCACAGCGTGGCCATGGAGTCGGCGCCGGCGTCGAGGCGTTCACCGGCGTCGGCAAGGTCGGCTTCCGCGACCCGATGGTGATCACCGACTGGGAGCCTCCGCGGCGGATCGTGGTCGTACACACCGGGAACGTGGTGCGCGGCACGGGCGCGTTCGAGGTGTTCGCACTTCCGAAGGGCCGGTCGCGGTTCGTCTGGACCGAGCGGCTCGACCTGCCGCTCGGGTGGGCGGGTCGCGTCGGCTGGACGCTGGCCAAGCTCCCGTTCAGGGCCGGCGTGCAGTCCGCCATGAGGAAGTTCGCGCGGCTGGTCGAGGCCGAGAATGCGCGGTGAGTGACCTCGTCGTCGGCGCCGCCGGTCTGGCCCGTTGTGCCGGGGGGGCGGCGACGCCCGAGTACCAGCGCTACCACGACGAGGAATGGGGCGTGGTGCTGCGCGGCGACATGCCCATCTACGAGCGGATGACCCTCGAAGCCTTCCAGTCCGGCTTGTCCTGGCTGACCATCTTGCGCAAGCGGGACGGCTTCCGGGCCGCGTTCGACGGCTTCGAAATCGGCGCCGTGGCCGCATACGGCGACCGAGATGTCGAGCGGCTCCTCGGTGACGCACGCATCGTGCGCAACCGCGCCAAGATCCTGGCCGCGATCACAAACGCCCGCGCCGCGCACGCGCTGATCGACGAGCGGGGTGAGGGTGCCTTCGACGCGCTGATCTGGTCGTATGCGCCACCCGCGCGCGGACAGCCGCCGCTGTCGTTCGCCGACGTGCCCGCCGTGACGCAGGAGTCGACCGCGCTCGCAAAGGACCTGAAGAAGCGCGGCTTCGTGTTCGTCGGGCCGACCACGCTGTACGCGCTGATGCAGGCCGTCGGGATGGTGGACGACCACGTGGACGGCTGCCATCGCCGCGGCGCGGGGGCCTTCTGAGACCGCCGGATATGACCCGGACCCGGGTGCCAATGGATAATGACCGCCGTGGCGTCTCGGCTCGGGTCGTGCGCCGTCGACGAAAGGGGACCACAGATGGCGGCGATGAAGCCGCGAACGGGCGATGGCCTGCTCGAAGTGACCAAGGAGGGACGGGGCATCGTGATGCGGGTCCCGTTGGAGGGCGGCGGTCGGCTCGTCGTCGAGCTCACGGCCGCCGAAGCCAGCGACCTGGGTGACAAGCTCAAGGCCGTCGTGGCCTAGCTGACCGGGAGCGGCCCCGACCAACGATCTGGTCGGGGCCGACTCATGCCCGAGCGCTGAATCCTTCTGGAGCCCGCCATGACCGTCCTCGGCGTCACCGGCCAGCCGTCCCGGCTTCCAGGTCTGGCTGTGCTGCCACTCGTCCGCATGCTTGATCGGCCCGATCCCGACCTGCGCTATGCGCTCGCGCTGCCACTGACGCCGGGTGAGGACGGCGCCCGGCTCGACGCCGGCGCCGAGCGGGTCGGGCGGGATCTGCGACTCGACCTGGCCGCGTACCTTGAGCGAGCCGGGGCCAAGGGCGAGGCCGGTGAGGTCGTCTCGGTGCCCGTGATCGCCTCGTCAGAGACCGGTGGCCGGCTCGACGAGGTCTTGCTCGTCGGCACGGGGGACGGCTCGCCCGCCGCGCTTCGGCGGGCCGGGGCGGGCACCGCCCGTCGAGTCGGGAAAGGGACCACCACCGTCGCCAGCGCGGTTGTCGGCGCCGCACGCGACGAGGCCGTGCGCGCCTACGTCGAGGGCTACGCCCTCGCCTCGTACGCGTACTCGCGGGCGGCGGGCGACGACCGCGGTCCGATCCCGCTCGACCTGCACGTCCGTCGGCCGGGCCAGCGCGCGGAGGCGGCGCGTCGGGCGCTGGTGACGGCGCGGTCGGTCCATCTCACCCGCGACCTCGGGAACGAGCCGGCCGACGTCAAATCGCCGGCCTGGCTAGCGGAGGTCACTGCCGCGGCGGCGTCCGCAGCGGGGCTGACGATCCGCGTCCGCGACGAGACTGCCCTGGCCGCCGAGGGATTCGGTGGCGTGCTCGCGGTCGGGCAGGGCTCAGTACGACCGCCCCGGCTGATCGAGCTGGCCTACCGGCCGAGCGGGCAGGGCCGGGCACCGCACGTCGTGCTGGTCGGCAAGGGCATCACCTTCGACACCGGCGGCATCTCCCTCAAGCCGAATCAGGGCATGCTCCTGATGAAGATGGACATGGCCGCCGGCGCGGCCATCATCGGCAGCATGACGGCGCTGCGCGACCTGGACGTCCCGGTCAGGGTCACGGCGCTGGTCGCGGCAGCCGAGAACATGCCCTCCGGCACGGCACAGCGACCCTCCGACGTCATCACGCAGTACGGCGGTCGTACGGTCGAGGTGCTGAACACCGACGCCGAGGGCAGGCTGGTCCTTGCCGATGCCTTGGCGTATGCCGACCGAAGGCTGAACCCGGACGCGATCATCGACCTGGCCACGCTGACCGGTGCCGGGACGATGGCCCTGGGCAAGCGGGTGGCCGGTTACTACGCGACGGACGAGCGGCTCGCCGCCGCGCTGGAACGGGCGTCGGCACGGTCCGGCGACCGAATCTGGCGGATGCCGCTGGTCGAGGACTACCGGCCGGCGATCGACTCCGACGTCGCGGACCTGGCGAACATCGCGACCGACAAGGCGGTTGGGGCGGGGTCGATCACCGCCGCGCTGTTCTTGCGGGAGTTCGTCGGTATGCGGCCCTGGGTGCACCTGGACATGTCGGGGCCGGCGAAGACGGACAAGGACGACGATGACCTCAGCCGGGGTGCTACCGGGTTCGGCGTCCGCTTGCTGCTGAGTTGGCTCGAGGCGGGCGCGCCGGGGGTGCGCATCCGGTCTTGACGCCCGCAGCCACCATGTTTGTGGGTTGTGGCGTGGGCCCCGCGGCATAACCGCGGGACGGCGACCGTTACCCGGGGATGAGGCCGACTGTCAGACGACGCTGCCAGTTTGGGTGATTGTGAACTCCACCCCCGCGACCGTCACCAGGACGTTCTACGTGCTGGAGTTCGCGACAACGCTGGCCGCGTCGTTGATCTGGGGGATCAACACGATCTTCCTGCTCGACGCCGGGCTGTCCAACCTCGAGGCCTTCGCAGCGAACGCGTTCTTCACCGCCGGCATGGTGCTGTTCGAGGTGCCGACCGGCATCGTCGCGGACATGTGGGGGCGACGTACGTCCTTCCTGCTCGGCACGATCACGCTGGCGGTGTCGACGGTGTTGTACGTGTGGCTGTGGCAGCTCGATGCCGGGTTCTGGTGGTGGGCGGCGGTCTCGGTGGTCATCGGGCTCGGGTTCACGTTCTTCTCCGGCGCCGTCGAGGCCTGGCTCGTCGACGCGCTGCACGCAACCGGCTATACAGGGTCGCTCGAGGCGGTGTTCGGACGCGGTCAGGTGGTTGGCGGTGTGGCGATGCTGCTCGGTTCGGTCGGCGGCGGGTACCTGGCGCAGCTGACCAACCTGGGCGTGCCCTTCGTGCTCCGGGCCGTGATCCTCGTCGGCGTTTTCGTGCTCGCGTTCGTGCTGATGCGCGACCTGGGCTTTACGCCCAACCGCGACGGGCGGCCGATCCAGGAGATCAAGAACATCACCAGGAACTCGATCCGGTACGGATGGCGGGTGCCCGCCGTGCAGGGCCTGATGCTCGCAGGGGTGTTCACCGGCGGCGTCGCCATCTACGTCTTCTACGCGCTGCAGCCGTACCTGCTCGAGCTGTGGGGCGACGAGACCGCGTACGGCATCGCCGGCTTGGTGGCAGCGCTGGTCGCCGGATCGCAGATGGCGGGCGGGCTGCTCGCCCCGAAGCTGCGCGGCATCTTCCAGCGCCGGACCTCGGCGCTGCTCGTCGCCGAAAGCGTGGGCGTCGCGGCCGTGCTGCTGGTTGGGCTGGTCGCCAACTTCTGGTTCGTGCTTGTCGTCATCGTGGTCTGGGGTCTGGCGTTCGCCGCCTCGGTGCCGATCCGGGCCGCATACCTGAACGGTCTGATCCCGTCCCAGCAACGCGCGACGATCCTGAGCTTCGACTCGTTGATGTCCTCGAGCGGGGGTGTCGTCGCACAGCCGATACTGGGGCGGGCAGCCGATGTCTGGAGCTACCCCGCGTCGTACGTGCTGGCCGGGGTGATCAACGCGTTTGCGCTCCCGTTCATCGTCCTGTCCCGGAGGGCTAACGCACGCGCGGACTACGTCGAGGAGGAGGCCTCGTCCGACCCGGTCGGCTGACTTCGCTTGATCTGAGGGGGTCGGGACGGGTTCTCAGGGGTCGTTCACGATGTCAACCTGACCTTGGGCCTCGAACGATGTGGCTGACAGAAGTCCCACGTCGTGAGGAGTCCGCCCATGCGTACCACCAGCCGAGCAGCCATCGCCGCCTCGATCGGCTGCGCGCTGCTCGCCTCGACGGTCACCGTCGAGGCCAACGCCGACGTCGGCGATCCGACCGACGCCGTCACCACCTGGAACCTCAACGCCGGGAAGGCGGCCACCGCCGCGTGTCTCGCCCCGGCCAGCAACCCGCTGCACGAGTCGCGGATGTATGCGATGGCGCACATCGCGATCCACGACGCGCTCAATGACATCGACAGACGGGCCCGGTCGTATGCGTACGACGGGCCGCAGCAGCCGGGTGCGTCACCGGAGGCCGCCGTCGCGGCAGCGGCCCGCGGGGCGATGGTCGCCGCGCTGAACCAGCTGACCGAACCCTTCGGGCAGCCGTGCATCGACGCCGGGGTGGCGAGCGTGGAGGCCGACTACACCGTCGCACTGGCTGGGATCCCGCGCGGCCCGGCCAAGACCCAAGGCATCGCGCTCGGGGAAGCCGCTGCGGCGGCGATCGTCGACCAGCGCAGCGGCGACGGCTCCGACACCCTTCTCGTCGATTCCACATACCCGCAGGGCGATGAGCCGGGCGAGTACGTGTTCACGCCGGGCACGCCATTCGCATTCGCGCCGCATTGGGGCGAGGTCACTCCGTTCGCGCTGCGCCGCGCGTCGTCGTTCAAGCCCGGCCCGCCGCTGCGGTTGTCCAGCGCCAAGTACGCCGCTGACGTGAACGAGATCAAAGCGCTGGGCGGCGATGGCGTGACCACGCCCAGCGCACGAACCTCCGACCAGACCGAGATCGCGCTGTTCTGGCTCGAGAGCTCGCCGCTGGCCTGGAACCGGATCGCCCGCACGGTGTCCGCATCCAGCAAGCTCGACCTGTGGGAGAACGCGCGGCTGTTCGGCTTGCTGAACATGGCGCTCGCCGACGGCTACATCGGATCATTCGACACCAAGTACGACTACAACTTCTGGCGACCGGTGACGGCGATACAGCAGGCCGACACCGACGGCAACGACCGGACAGCGGCGGATCCAACATGGACGCCGCTGGTCACCACTCCGCCGATCCCGGACTATGACTCCGCGCACACAGTGGAAGGCGCAGCCGCCGCAGCCGTGTTGCGCGGGTTCTTCCGGACCGACCGCATCGGCTTCGAGGCGTGCAGCCTGACGCTGCCCGCCGGAAGCACATGCGCAGATGACTCACCGGTCCGGCGCGAGTTCGGCAGCTTCTCGGGTGCGGCGCAGGAGAACGGCGTGTCCCGGATCTACGTCGGCTTCCACTTCCGCGACGCCGTTGACGCTGGGATGCGCCACGGCCGACAGATCGGCAAGCACACTGTGGCGACCGAGCTCCGTCCGGTGCATTGAGCCGAACCCGCGCGAATGTTGACGTTGGCGGGGGTGTGAATACGTAACCAAACCCCCCGCCGGCAAAAAAAAGCCGAAATTAAAAAAGAAAATATGACGAGACACACAGACCAAAACCGAAAGACACCA
>JBEVHX010000081.1:0-4715 GCA_040510995.1 Candidatus Nanopelagicales bacterium | reverse complement strand
GCCCTCGCCGAGCAGGCGTTGCACGCTGGTCGTCACGTCCTGCTCGAGAAGCCGTTCGCGACAACCCAGGCCGACGCCCTGAGCCTCGAGCAGGCGGCTACTGCCGCGGCACGGGATGGGACTGTGCTCGTCGTCGACCACGTCCTGCGCTACAACCCGCTGCTCCAACTCCTCGATGACCTCAGCAACATCGCCGGGTTCGGGCCGGTTCAACGGGTGGCCATCGAGAACGACGCGTCAGACGAAGATCTGCGTCCCGATCACTGGTTCTGGGACCGCGACGTCAGCGGCGGGATCTTTGTCGAGCACGGCGTGCACTTCTTCGCGGCATGTGACGCGCTCGTCGGTGAGGAGCCGTCGACGGTCCAGGCGATCGAGTTGCGCCGGGACCACGCCGGGCTGGTCGACCGTGCGCTCGCCACGCTGATCTACCCGAGCGGTACGGTCGCGACCCACCTGCACGCCTTCACGCATGCTCGGCGCTGCGAACGTCAGTGGTGGCGCATCGATCTGGGCACCGCTCAGGTCGTGGTCGAGGGGTGGATCCCCATCCGGCTGACGTTGGAGGGCTGGACCGACGACCTGGGGGTGGAAGCGCTGGACGCCGCCCTCGACTCGCCGGTGCCCAGCTCCATGGAGGTCGAGCGCGACGCGGATGGAGCGACGGCGCGTGCGGGGGGTGTCGAGCGCCTTGTCCCGCATCGAGTACGGCTCACGGCGAACCTCGGCGGTCCCGCCGCCAAGACCAGCGCATACCAGGCAAGTGTCCGCGCGGCGCTGATCGACCTGCAGGACTGCGTTCGGACCGGTCGCACGCCCACCGCGTCGGCTGCCGAGGGCCTGTCCACGATAACGACCGCCTTGGCTGCCCGTGAGGCGGCCCACACAGGGCGCACGATCCCCATCGGGAAAGGTCAACCGTCATGAACCGTCCAACCCGGCGCGTCCGCGTCGTCTCAGCTGCGCTGCTCGCATTGGCGACGCTTGTGTTCCCAGCGTTGCGCGCCATGCCGGCGACGGCAGCGGTGACCACACTGACCAACCTTTCGCACCTCGACTTCCTGACCGATCGGGTCGCGCCGCCGGAGCAGGCAGGCCACACGACGTACCGGCTCGCTGAGGAACCCGAGATCGGGGTGCTCTGGACGTATGCCGACCGGAACGCGGACGGAACCTACCGGCGGATCGGAGGCGGTCAGTACGACGCGGCCAGCAACACCTACGGCCAAGGCGCATTCAACGCCGATGACATCTCCAGAGCAGCTGTTGTGTATCTGAGGCACGCCGCCGCGACCGGCTCGACCACGAGCCTGGACCAGGCCTATCAGTTGTTGCGTGGTCTCACGTATCTGCAGACCGCCACCGGTCCGAACGCCGGCAACGTCGTCCTGTGGATGCAGCCGGATGGCACGCTCAACCCCAGTGCCGAGCCGGTCGAGCTGCCCGACCCCTCCGACTCCGACGCCAGCTACTGGCTGGCTCGCACCCTCTGGGCCCTCGGTGAGGGGTACGCCCTGTTCCGCGACGTCGACCCTGCCTTCGGGTCCTTCGTGAAGGAGCGACTCGACCTTGCGGTCGCGGCCGTCGAGCGTCAGGTCCTCGACGAATACGGCGAAAGGCAGGTCGTGGACGGCCAGGACGTGCCGGCGTGGCTGATCACGGATGGTGCCGATGCCAGCGCCGAGGCGGTCCTCGGCCTCGCGGCCTATGTGCAGGCAGGTGCCACCGACGCCGCACGCACCGCGCTGGCGCAGCTCGCGGAGGGCATCGCGGAGATGTCGCGCGGCGACGACGCTCGCGCATGGCCGTACGGCGCGATCCTGCCCTGGGCGCAGTCCGAGTCGTTGTGGCACGCATGGGGGTCGCAGATGCCGGCCGCTCTCGCAGCAGCGTCCAATGCCCTTGGCGACCGGTCCTTGCTCCGGCCGGCCCAGACGGACACATCGACGTTCACGCCATACCTGCTGGCCGATAGTGGCCCAGACAACGGGTGGCTCCCGTCCCCCGACGAGCGCGTCCAGATCGCCTACGGCGCCGACAGCCGGCTGCAGTCGCTGCTCGCCGTCGCGGACGTCAGTGGCACACCGGGCCCGGCCGAGCTCGCCGTGATCCAGGCCGCGTGGTACTTCGGGGCGAACCGGGCCGATGAGGCGATGTACGACCCGTCGACCGGCCGAACCTTCGACGGCCTTGAGACCGACGGAAGGATCAACCGCAACTCGGGGGCGGAGTCGACGATCCACGGTCTGCTCTCGATGCTGGCCCTCGATGCGCGGCCCGAGCTGTCGGCGCGCGCGCAAGAGCTGACCTCTGTGGTCGACCGGCGCAGCACCGAGGTGCTGCAGCTCGAGGACGCGCTTCTCAGCGGGGCAGCGGAGGTGGTGACCCCGGACTCCGCTTGGACCGGTGAGTCCCTGTGGAGCGGAGGCAAGTACGTCCACTTTGGGCCGGACGGCTCGGCGGCGATCGCGCTTCCCGACGGCCTCGGACCACGGGTGGTCTTGCCCGTGGTCCGGCTGGTCGACGACAACCACGCCGGTCGGCTGACCTGGTATGCCGACGACCACAGGCTCGGCGCGGTCGACGCCGATGGGGCCGGCCCGCAGGGCGTGTCCGCGGCGCCGGGCTCGCTCCAGCCGGTTGACCTGATCCGGGATCTGCCGGCGGAGACAGCCTCATTGTCGGTCGTCTCCTCAGGGCCGGCCGACGTCGACGCCGTTCTACTGCGACCGCTGGTTACCAAGGTCGAGCTCGGCGGCGCCGGAGCAGTTCTACTCCAGAACGCGGCGCGGCAGCGGATCAGCGAGACGGTTGACCTGGTCGGCGAGGGAGCGGTCACCGCGCAGGTGTTCGACGGTCGCGGACGCGCGGTCCAGACCCTGAGCAGCGAGAACGGAATTGTCACGGTGCGCGTCCCCGCCGGCGGGTATGCGGTGGTGTCAGCGAACTAGGACATTTGGGCATGGCGCCAGGCGTCGATGCCTGAATCCAGCATGGACCGCGCACCAACCACGACCCCGGCGGTCACGCGCACGGTGAGCGTGAGCTCGTGGTCGCCGAGGAAGACAGTCACCGCGAGGTTGCCCCCACGGTGACGATCACCGTCCTCGCGGACTCCTCCGTCATGGCGCCATCAGATCCACAACCGTCACGTCGAGAACACATCATCGACAACCACCCGCGCACGACGCATCGTGCGCAGGTAGTCCTCCACGAGCTCACCCGTCCGCCCCGGCGGGTAGCCGATGATGCGCGCAACACCCGCGAGGTCGCGCACGTCACTGGGCAACGAGTCCGACGCCCGGCCGCGAACGAGCATTGTCGCGTTTCGGGCGCGGGAGGCGAGTCGCCAGGCGGCGCCCAAGGTGTCATGCTGCTCGCCGGTCACGACGCCCGCATCGCGGAGCGCAGCCAACGCGGGCAGCGTGCGGGTCGTCCGCAGTCCGGCCACCTTCGCCGCGTGCGCGAGCTGCTCGACCTGGACCGTCCACTCAACGTCGGCCAGCCCGCCCCGGCCCAGCTTGGTGTGCAGCGCCGGGTCCGCGCCGCGCGGCATCCGCTCGCTCTCGACGCGTGCCTTGATCCGCCGGATCTCCCTGAGGTCGCTCGGCGCCAGCCCGTCGGCCGCATACCGGATCGAGTCGATCAGAGCGATGAAGCGTGACCCTAGATCGGCGTCGCCGGCGACCGGCTCGGCTCGCAACAAGGCCTGCCGCTCCCACACCACGGCCCAGCGCTCGTAGTAGGCCGCATACGAGGCCAGCGTCCGGACCAGCGGGCCGTTCTTCCCCTCCGGACGCAGATCGGTGTCGACCCCCAGGGCTGGGTCCGGCGCCGGGATGGCGAGCAACCGACGTAGCTCGTTGGCAACCGCGAGGCCGTAGTCCAACGACTCCCGCTCCCCGGCCCCCGGCAGCGGATCCAGCACGAACATCACATCGGCGTCGCTGCCATAACCGATCTCGCTGCCGCCGAGGCGACCCATCGCGATGACGGCGATGGTCGTCGGGACCGGGTCGGCGCGGTCGGCCCGCACCTTCCGTTCGGCCGCGTCGAGCACGCCCTGCAGGGTTGCCGCAGCGATGTCGCTGAGCCCGACCCCGACTTGCTCGAGGTCGAGCATGCCGAGCAGATCGGCGACCGCCACCCGGAAGAGCTCGCGGCGGCGCACCGCGCGGATCGCGCGCGCACCGTCCTCCGGGTCGTCGTGGCGGCGAGCAGTCGCCAGCACCTCGGCGGTCAGCGCCGCTCGACCGCGCGGAACGAGCTCGTCGTCGTCCTCGAGCATGGCAACGGCTTCCGGGGCGCGCAGCAACAAGTCGGTCGCGAACCGGCTCGTGGCCAGCACCCGCGCGAGCCGCTCAGCCGCGACCCCGCTGTCCCGCAGCAGTCGCAGGTACCACGGCGTCGCGCCGAGCGCGTCGCTGACTCGACGGAAGCCGAGCAGGCCGGCATCTGGGTCGGGGTACTGGGCGAACCAGCCCATGAGCACCGGCAGCAACGTGCGCTGGATGGCAGCGCGCCGGCTCACCCCGCGGGTCAAGGCTTCGATGTGGCGTAACGCGTCTGACGGACCGGCGTAGCCGAGCGCCTCGAGCCTGATTTCGGCGTCGACCGGCGTAAGCCGCGCCTCGCCGGCGTCCAGCTGGGCCACCGCCTGCAACAACGGTCGGTAGAACAGCTTCTCGTGCAGGCGGCGTACCTCGGAGCGGTGC
>JBEVHX010000080.1:0-3525 GCA_040510995.1 Candidatus Nanopelagicales bacterium | reverse complement strand
CTGGTTGCCGATCTTCTTCAGGTCGAGGCCGCGTTGCACGATGTCGCGATGGTCGGCCGCCAGCTCGATGGCGCCGTCGTAGCCGAGGAAGTCGGGTGCGTGGAGCAGGTAGATGTGCAGGCTGTGGCTCTCGATCCACTCCCCGCAGTAGAGGAGGCGTCGCAGGTCGGCGAGCGGCCCGTCCACCGTGACGCCACAGACGTCCTCGATGGCGTTGCAGGCGCTCATCTGGTACGCCACCGGGCAGATGCCGCAGATCCGAGCGGTGATGTCCGGTGGCTCGGTGTGCGCCCGCCCGCGCAGCAGCGCTTCGAAGAAGCGCGGTGGCTCGTAGATGCGCAGCTGCACCTCCCGTACCTGACCGTCGCGGATCACGACGTGCATGGCGCCTTCTCCCTCCACCCGGGCCAGCGCGTCGACCTTGAAGATCCTTTCCTCGCCGCTGCGATGGGTCACGGCGAGCCCTTGTTCTCGTCGAGGCGGGTGCTCTCCTCGCGGAAGCGCTCCGCTTCGACGTTGAACGAGCGCAGCATCCGCACCAGGTCGACGCGCTCGACGCCCAGCCGGTCGAGCTGGGACGACAGCGACATCGGGTTCGGATCCTCAGCCGGTCCGAAGCAGCCGTAGCAGCCCCGGTGGTACGTGGGACAGAGGGCCCCGCAGCCGGCATGGGTTACAGGGCCCAGGCAGGGCGTTCCATGAGCGACCATCACGCAGATGTTGCCTCGCAGCTTGCACTCGACGCAGACGCTGTGGCCGGCCACGTTGGGGCGACGGTCGCCGATGAAGGCGGCGATGACGTCGAGGAGCTGCCGTCTGTCGATCGGACACCCACGCAACTCGAAGTCGACCGGGACATGGGCGCTGATCGGCGTCGAGGTGGCCAGCGTCGAGATGTAGTGCGGCGTGGCGTAGACGATCCGGGTGTACTCCCCGACGTCCGCATGGTTGCGCAACGCCTGGATCCCGCCCGCGGTGGCGCATGCACCGATCGTGACGAGCCGGCGCGATGCGGCGCGGATCTGTCCGATCCGCTCGACGTCGTGGGCGGTCGTGACCGATCCCTCGACGAGGGAGAGGTCGTACGGGCCTTCGACGGTGGCCCGCGTCGCCTCGAGGAAGTAGGCGATCCGGACCCGGTCGGCCACAGCCAACAGCTCGTCCTCGCAGTCGAGCAGCGAGAGCTGGCAGCCATCGCACGAAGCGAACTTCCACACCGCCACCGTGGGCCGGGGGGTCGGGATGCTGACGGGGCTCACCATCGCCGCACCGAGAGGAGAGGGGCAGCGTCGGCCCAGCTGAGGACAGGGCCATCGGCGCACACGAACATCGGGCCGAGCTGGCAATGCCCGCACAGGCGCACTGCGCAGTGCATGTTGCGCTCCAGCGAGACGAGGATCCGGGCCGGATCGGCTCCGCCGTCGATCAGGTCCCGGGCCACGACCCGCATCATGATCTCCGGCCCACAGAGGAAGGCCGTCGTGCGGTCGCGGGTGATGTGGAGCCGGTCGAGCAGCGTGGTCACCACGCCAACATGGCCGGTCCAACCTCGGGCGGCGGCGTCGACGGTCACTGCGACGTCGCATCCGGGCAGGGACCGCCATGCTTCGAGCTCCGCTTCGTAGAGCACGTCGGCCGGCGTCCGCGCGCCGACCAGCACGGACAAGCGTCCGAACCGTTCTCGTCGAGACAGCACCTCGCGGACAACGGGTCGCAGCGGAGCCAGGCCGATGCCCCCGCCGACCACCAACACATCAGAACCCTCGGCCAGCGAGACCGGCCAGCCGACGCCGAACGGACCTCGAACCCCGAGCATCGCTCCTGGTCCGAGCCTGCACAGGGCGCGGGTGGTGATGCCCACGTCGCGAACAGTGTGCCTGAGGTCGGCGTCGTCGATCGGGCAGGCGCTGACGGAGATCGGGACCTCGCCGACGCCGAAGGCGTAGAGCATGGAGAACTGGCCCGGTTGCGGCTTCTCGATCGGCTCGTCCACCGGCGCCAGCGCCAGCGTGACGGTGTCCGCGGTCTCCTCCTCCCGGATGGTCACGCGATACCGCGCCGGCACCATCGGACCGGCAGACTCCTGCTGCCTGTCCCGGACGGCCGCGGAGCGGGCAAGCTCACCGGGCATCGCTCGTCCCATACAGGTCGAGAAGCCGGAGTCGCGTCGCCTGCAGCCGCTCCACGACGACCTGGGCGAAGCGTTGCATCACCCGGTAGCCGAACGCAGGATCGGCGTTGCACTTGTCCCGGAGACAGACGGCGTCGATCGCGACCAAGCGGGTGCGTTCGAGCACTTCGACGTCGTACACCCACCGGTGGGGCGGGAAGATCCACGACCAACCCACGAGGTCGCCTGCCCCAAGTGTTTCGACCAACAGTGGGCCGGTCGGCGCATGGATCTCCAGCGCCACGGAGCCGGCACGCACCACGAAGAACCGGTCGGCCGGCTCGCCCTCCCGGGCGAGGAACACGCCAGGCTCGACCACGTCGTTGCGCCCGCAACCAGCCATGAGGTCGAGGTCGTCCGCCTCCAAGCCGCGCAGCACCGGCTGTTCGGCCAAGAGCTCACGGATGGTCCTGGTCGTCATGGCTGCTCCTCCCGCCCGATCGCCGTCACCTCTTCGGTGAGGTCGATACCGGCCGGACACCAGGAGATGCAGCGTCCGCAGCCGACGCAGCCGGACTGGCCGAACTGATCCCACCACGTCGAGAGCTTGTGGGTCAGCCACTGCCGGTAACGGGATCGGGTGTCGCCGCGCACGCTGCCCGCCCCGTGGAGCACGGAATGGCCCAAGGCGAAGCATGAGTCCCATCGCTGTATTCGCTCGGCCCGATCGCCGGTCAACGAGGTCACGTCCTCCACCGCACTGCAGAAGCAGGTCGGGCACACCAGCGTGCAGTTCGTACAGGACAGGCAGCGCGCCGCGACGTCGTCCCAGCGCGGATGGTCGAGGTTGGCCCGAAGCACGTCGCGGGCTCCCGCAGGGTCGAGCCGCCGGGCCATGCGTTCGACGCTCCCGGCGATGATGGCTTGTTCGGCGTCGAGGTCCGCGTCGTCCGACGTGCGCCACGCCACGACCTCCTGCACCTCTGCGAGCACGTCCGCTCCACGCTCGGAGCCGACCTCGACCAGAAGCTCGTGCCGGTCCCCATCGAGCAACTCCGTGGCCGCGAGATCATGACCCGCCTCGACCGCAGGGCCGGTGCCCATCGACGTGCAGAAGCAGGTGGCAACCGGCGCGGCGCAGTTCACGCCGACGAAGAACGCTTCCTCGCGTGCGCGGCTGTAGGTCGGATCGGGATGCTGCCCGTCGCGCAGCACGCGGTCCTGTACCGACACGGCGGCCAGCTCACAGGCGCGGACGCCGACGAACGCGTAGCGCGGAACCGCTTCAGCGTCGTCCGCGAGCTCGAAGCCATCGTCGGTGCGTCGTGCCGACCACAGTGTCTGCCGTGGTGCCGACAGATACCGCCGTGGGGAGTACGGCCCCACGGCGTAGGAGAAGAGTGACCTGCTGTCGC
>JBEVHX010000079.1:0-14607 GCA_040510995.1 Candidatus Nanopelagicales bacterium | reverse complement strand
TGCTCGTCGCCGGCCTGCGCTGCTGTCGTTCGTCACGCCGTCACGCTAGCGACAGGACCACGACCAGAGGCCGATGGTCGGACAGTCTCGCCCAGTGCAAGCCCTCCGGCACCTCGACCCGGCAGATCGTGGCCGGCGACTCGGCGCCGACCAGCACTCGGTCTATGCGCCGCCGCGGATGGTCGCTGGGAAACGTCGCCTGGACAGCGCTGTCCGACTCCTCGAGGGCGGCCACGGCGAATGCCGGAAGGGCCTCGGCCGTGTTGAGGTCCCCAACCAGGACGGCCGGCGGGCCGGTGGTCAGCCAGCTGCTGGCCACCAGGCGGTCCGCCTGGTGCCGACGCTCAACCTCGTCGCGACCGCTGCCCAAGTGCGCGTTGATCACCCGGATCGCCCTTCCGTCCGCCGTGGTGTCGGCGTACATCGCGATCCGCCGTCGGTGCATCGCCAACCACCCTCCGGTCGAGAGCTCGACCCATGCGGTGCTCGTGATCGGGGCCCGGCTCATGACGGCGAGTCCCTCCGCTCGCCACGGCACAAGCCAGCCGAACGGACGATGCTTGAGCGCCCATCGCCAGTCCAGCTGGCCGAGAATCCGTGCCAGCATGCGGGCCTGTCGTCGCTGCACCTCCTGCAGCGCGATCACATCGGGATCCAGGTCGTGCAACGCGGCGGCGAGCTGGTCGATGTCAGGACCCGCGGAACCGTGCACGTTCCACGACACGAGTCGCATACGACCCACCGTAGGTGGGAAGAGCACCGCAATGGCCCGCCTGCGACGCAGCACCTGCGCCGGACCCGGCATCCGTCGGGTGCGCCGTGGTACGGGCTTCTCGTACGAGTCCGCCGACGGCGACCCGGTCGACGCCGCAGCCCGCCAACGCATCAAGGACTTGGTCATCCCGCCGGCCTGGAAGGGCGTTTGGATCTGCCCGTGGCCGAACGGCCACATCCAGGCCGTTGGCTTTGATGCGGCCGGACGCAAGCAGTACCTCTACCACCCCGACTGGCGGCGCAGCCGGGACGCGGAGAAGCACCGGCGCGTTCTCGAGCTGGCCCGTGCCCTGCCGACGGCGCGCGAGCGCGTGGCCGTGCACCTCGCGCTGCCGGAGCCCACTCGGGAGCGCACGCTCGCCGCAGCGTTCCGGATGCTCGACCTGGGGTTCTTCCGAATCGGATCCGAGTCGTATGCCGAAGCGAACGGGACCTTCGGGCTGGCGACAATGAGGCGCGAGCACGTGTTGGTGCGCGGCGATTCGGTGCTCTTTGAGTTCATGTCCAAAGGATCGATCCAGCAACATCAGCGCATCGTCGACCCTGACCTCGCTCGGGTTCTGCGCAGCCTGCTCCGTCGCCGCGACCCAAACCCTGATCTGTTGGCCTGGCGGCAAGGTCGAGGCCGGTGGCGCGACCTCCGCAGCGAGGACGTCAACGACTACGTGCGAGCGGTGACCCGCCGCGACCACACGGCTAAAGACTTCCGGACGTGGAACGCCACCGTTCTGATGGCGCAGGCGCTCGCGGTCTCGACCCGGGCCGATGCGTCGCCGACCGCACGCAAACGAGCCGTGGCCCGCGCTGTACGAGAGGTGGCGGAGTACCTCGGCAACACTCCGACCGTCGCTCGAGGCTCGTACATCGACGCGCGCATCATCGACCTGTACCTGGACGGCGTGACCATCGACCCGCTCCTGGTGGAGCGCGGGATGGATGGGGACGGCCTGCCCGTCCACGGCCCCGTCGAACGCGCAGTGCTGCGGCTGCTCGACTGACGGTTTCGGCGAGGTGGCGAGCGGGCATCCTCAGCAGGTGCGGAACGAACCCATAGACACCAGCGGCGTGGCACCGGAGCCGGAAGGCGCGGAGACGCCGACAGTCTGGCCGGCTGCGGCCGGCGGCATCCTCGGCGCATTCATCTTCGCGATGGGGATTGTGGTCTCGGTCCCATGGCTGTGGATTCTCGGGGCCGTGATCGTGGTCCTCGGGGTGTTCGGCGCGCCGGTGATGGCCCGGCTGCCGCGCGACCGCAAGGGCCGACGCCGTTCAGCCTGACCGGCTCAACCGGTGTTGCGCAGCCCGGTGGCGATGCCGTTCGTGGCGAGGAGCAGTGCGCGTCGCAGCATCGGATCGACGTCGTCGGGCGACGACCTGAACCGGCGCAGTAGCGAAACCTGGGCGAACTGCAACGGAAGCAGGTAGGTGTCGCGCACCGACAAGGTCCGAGCCAGTGTCGGTTGGTCGCCGAGAACCTCGGCTTCCCCGGTGATCGCCAGCAACTCGCGAACAGTGAGGTCGTACTCATCGACAACGTGCTCGAACATCGGCTGCAGCGCGGCCGGCACGAGTTGGTCGACGTAGTGCCGCGCCACGGCGAGGTCGGTCTTCGCGAGGGTCATCTCGACGTTGGACACGAAGTTTCGAAAGAAGTGCCACTGTGCGTACATCTGCTCCAGCACGTGGCCGAGCCCGGCGTCGCGCGCCGCACGCAGGCCGCTGCCCACCCCGTACCAGCCCGGCACGACCTGGCGGGACTGAGTCCAGCCGAAGACCCAGGGAATCGCGCGCAGCCCGTCGATGCCCACGCCGGAGTCGGGCCGACGAGAGGGACGCGATCCGAGCTGCAGCTCGCCGAGGAGGTCCGCCGGCGTGCTGGTCGCGAAGTACGCCGGCAGCTCCGGTCGGTCCACAAACGAGCGGTATGCGGTAAACGCAGCGGCCGACACGGTGTCAAGGACCCGGTCCCACTCCGCGAGCCGAAGCGAGTCCACGCGGGGTGCCTGGTGCAAGACGCTGGCCTCGAGCACGGCGGCCATCGTCAACTCGAGGTTGCGCCGGGCCAGCGTCGGCAACAGGTACTTGTCGGAGATGACCTCCCCCTGCTCGGTCACCTTGATCGCGCCGTCGAGCACGCCCCACGGCTGTGCGAGTATCGCGTCGTACGTCGGGCCACCGCCGCGTCCAACGGTTCCACCTCGCCCATGGAACAGCCGAAGCCGAACGCCGTGCTTCGCGGCCACGTCGCGCAAACGCCGTTGAGCCAGATGGATCTCCCACTGGGACGTGGTGATGCCGGCATCCTTGTTCGAGTCGGAGTAGCCGAGCATGACCTCTTGGACGTCGCCGCGCAGCGCAACCAGCCGGCGGTAGGCCACCGATGAGAGCAGGTCGTCCAACAGCTCCCCCGCGGCACGCAGCTCCGCCACCGTTTCGAGCAAGGGCACGAAATTGATCCGGGCGCAGCCCGCGGCGAGATCCACCAGACCGGCCTCACGCGCCAGCACCGCTGCGGCCAGGACGTCGTCGGCGCCCTGCGTCATCGACAGGATCGAAGTCTCGATCGCACCGTCCCCGAAGCGGTCAAGTGCCTCGCGAACCGTGACGTAGGTGTCGAAGGTCCGGCGACCGTCGTCGTCCAACGGCGGCGGGCTCGGGGCCAGCGGCCGGACGTTGGCCAGCTCGGTGTCGAGCAGGCGACGGCGGTATGCCCGCGGCAGGTCCGCATACCGCCAGCCCTGCTCACCAAGCCGGTCGATGAGCTGACCGACCGCCCTGTGGTAGGCCGCCGCGTGCTCGCGCACGTCCAGCGTGGCCAGCGTGAGCCCGACCGCGGACACGAGGCGGATCGCACGGTCGACCACGCCGTGCGCGGCGAGCGCGGCGTTGCTCTCGAGCAGAGCGTCCCGGACGACCAGCAGGTCGGCGAGCAGGTCCTGCGCCGACGCGTAGTCGCGGCCGGGCTGGTGTGCACCCCCGGTCCGGGTACGGGCCCGGGTGTGCTCGACCTTGGCCCGCATGCACGTGACCTTGAGCCGGAACGGCTCCTCGGCGTTCAACCGCAGGTAGCGCGGGTCGACGTCCGGTAGCGCGGCGAGATCGGCCTGCAGGCTGCTCGTCAGCGCGGGCGGGGTGACGATCACCTGCTCGCTCATGCTCAGGTCGGCGCGCAGCCGGTCCAGAACCGAGAGGAGAACCCGGCAAGCCTGTTCGTGCTGCAGCTGGAGGACATCGCGGGTGACGGCTGCGGTCACGAAGGGGTTGCCGTCGCGGTCACCCCCGATCCATGACCCGAGGGTCAGCGGACGCGCGGTCGGCTGCAGGACAACGCCGAGTCGGCCGAGCTGGGCGGCGAGCTCGTCGACGACGTCGCCGAGCGGGCCGGAGGCGAGCTCGTCGAGGTAGTAGAGCGCGTTGCGCGCCTCGTCGGTGACCTGGGGTCGGCCGAGCCGGAGCTCGTCGGTCTGCCACAGCAGGTCGACAACCTCTGCGATGCGGCGTTCCCGTGCCGGGGTGTCGTTCTCTGCCAACAGGTCGGCAAGCTGACGCAGCTTGCTCAGCACCGAACGCCGCGCCGCCTCGGTCGGATGGGCGGTGAAGACCGGCCGCGTCGCGAGTCGATCGGTCGCGGACTGGACGTCGACGATGTCGGGGCCGGAGGCCTCGATTCGGTCGACCACGTCGCGGATCATTGGTGTGCTGCTGCGGCCTTCGCGGGCCCGGTGGACCTGCTCCGCGACGTTCGCCAGGTGGAAGTACGACGAGAACGCGCGCACCAGCCGGATGGAGGTGCCGAGGTCGGTGCGCTCCAGCACCTCGGCTGCTGCATCCGCGTTGGTCCGGACCAAGGCGCGGATCTCCTCGACCTGGTCGAGCAGCCGGGCACCCTCCTGCCGTACCAGAGTCTCTCCCAAGGTCGAGCCGAGCCGACGGATGTCGGCGCGAAGCTCCTCATTGCCAGGATCGTCCGGACGAGGCACGGCCCCATCCTCCCGGCTGACGATGGCTCAGGCCCAACCGAGCTGGTGCAGCCGTTCGTCGTCGATTCCGAAGTGGTGCGCGATCTCGTGCACCACCGTGACGGCGACCTCCTCGACGACGTCGTCCTCCGTCTCGCAGATCCGCAACGTTGGCAGCCGGTAGATGTGGATGGTGTCCGGCAGCACGCCCGAGTACCAGCTGTCGCGCTCGGTCAGTGGCACGCCTTCGTACACGCCGAGCAGGTCCGGGTCCTCGGGTGGGGCCTCGTCGTCGACGAGGACGACAACGTTGTCCATGAGCTCCGCGAGTCTGGGAGGGATCAGGTCGAGGGCATCCGAGACAAGCTGCTCGAACCGTTCCCGCGAGACGTCATCGGACTTCATACATCGCCCGGCATCAGAACGGCGTGACGTCGATCGTGCGCACCATCCGGTAGGCCACCGGCCGGAAGCCTCGTCGTGGCCAGAACCGTGCGGAGAGCAGATTGGTCGTGCGCCAGTCCGCATGCACGGCCCGCCGACCCCGAAGTCGAGCATCGACGAGGGCGGCCGCGGTGAGCAGCAACCCGATCCCCCGTCCGCGCTGGTCGGGGTGCACGCCGACCAGGCTGAGGCCAAGCGACTGTTCCGGCACGATCGGCGTCATCGGGTCGTCATAAGACGCCGCCAGGCCGACCGCGGTCCCGTGCTGGTCCACCGCGAGGTGGATGTATGCCGTCTCGTCGGCGAGCTCGGCCGCCATCGAGGCCGGCAGTTGGTCGAACCACGCCGGGGACGCCATCGAGAACGTCGGGCTCAGCTCCTGGTGCTCGGTGACCACGGCGGTCACCGGCAGCACGAGGTCGAGGTCGTTGGCGGTCGCCCGCCGCACGGTCACCCGGTCGTCGACCGGCAGGTCATCATCGATCACCGGCCCGTCCGGCGGGATCTCGCGGACCGCATACGC
The DNA here is from genome assembly GCA_040510995.1 of Candidatus Nanopelagicales bacterium. Taxonomy (GTDB): domain Bacteria; phylum Actinomycetota; class Actinomycetes; order JBEVHX01; family JBEVHX01; genus JBEVHX01. The sequence continues at coordinate 8,907 of JBEVHX010000079.1, read as the reverse complement.
CTGCTCGCGACCGAAGCCCAAGGACACCAGCGTGTCGTGCGTGGTCCGGTCACCTGCCAGCACCGTGACGACGTGGCGCAGGGCCTCGGAGTTGACCCACTCGCGAGCCGCCACCGCGTAGCAGTCGGCAAGATCGTCGGGGTGACCGGTCGCGCACAGCACCGGGACCTGCGCCGAGAGCCGGCCGGTGGCGCCGCCAGTGTCGGAGCGGCGGCCGACGCCACCCACGATGGCCGCCGTGACCTGGTCGCCGCGCTGAGCGACGAAACCCCCGGACTCGACCGCCTCGGCGACCAGCGGCCGCACGGTCGCCGGGTCGGAGTAGGCCTCTGGGAGGAGGTGTTCCAGCTGACGAGCCCGGGCATGGGTGCCCGCGGCTAGGTCGGCGAGCGGGTCCAGGTGCTGCGGCCGTACCTCGTCGACGACCAGCCGTGACATGGTGGGAAGGCTAGAGCAACGCTTTGGTGAGAAGCCGCAGCATGCCGTACCCTTCTCGACGTCTCCGACGGGCTAGCCCTCATCGTCTAGCGGCCCAGGACGCTGCCCTTTCAAGGCGGTAGCACGGGTTCGAATCCCGTTGGGGGCACTGCAAGGCCCCGTAGCGCAGTTGGTTAGCGCGTCGCCCTGTCACGGCGAAGGTCGCGGGTTCGAGTCCCGTCGGGGTCGCGTCAGAAGCAGAAGGCCCGGGTCACGGCGACCCGGGCCTTCGGCATGTCTGCTTCCATATCCGGGTGACTGACTTCGCGTCGGTGTCTCCGGTCCTGCCCGTGCGCGACGTGCCAGCCGCCCTCGAACGGTTTGGGCGCCTCGGTTTCGAGGTGCGGGCGTACGCGGGGGAAGCCGAGTACGGATACGCGCGTCGTGGCGGCGTCTGGCTGCACGTGAGCCGGGTGGCCGACCTCGATCCACTGACGTCGGTGGTGTCGGCCTACCTCTACGTCGGCGACGCGGACGCGCTGCACACGGAATGGTCCTCGACGGGGGTCGACGGGAGGTTCATCCCGCCGACCGACACCGAGTACGGGTTGCGCGAGGGCGCATACGTCGATCCGGACGGAAACCTGCTGCGGTACGGCTCATGGCTCGACGTTCAGCTCAGCCGGGACTGATCTCCGGATCACGTCCCACGTCCTCGTCCTGGGGCGCCCGCATGCGCACCGCGATCGGCAGGACAAGCCACAGCAGCAGGAGCACCGCCACCGTCGCGCTGGTGATGTAGACCCAGCGATCTCCGTCCGTGGCCACCGACGTGGCCAGGCCCACCGCCGACCCGACGGCGACGAGCAGAACCCCGATGCCGGCCAAGGTCAAGCAGTGGGAGACCTTGAGCACGGTGGCCTTCGTCCGATGACGGAAGGTCGCCCGATGGATCGCGACCGGCGCGATCAGCAGCCCCATCGAGGACGCGGCCGCGATGATCACAAACCCGTACACCGACTTCTCATTGTTCGAGATGCCGGCGAACACCGACGTGAACGGCAGCGTCAGGAGGAACGCGAACAGGATCTGCACGCCGGTCTGCAGGACCCGCAGTTCTTGCAGCAGCTCGTCGAAGTTGCGGACGACCCGATCGGCCTCGGACTCGTCCGGACCTGGGATAGCCGCTTGTCGGTCGCCCATGCGCACGCCGGTACCCCGCTTCACGCGGTTGCGGTCGGGTTGTTCACGAAGTCGGCGAGCCACTCCCGGAAGGCCGGCCCGAGATCGTCCCGCTCGGCTGCGAGGCGGACCACGGCCTTGAGATAGTCCAGGCGGTCGCCGGTGTCATAGCGCCGACCGCTGAACACGACGCCGTGCACCGGTCCGCCCAAGCTCGGGTCTCGGGCGAGCGTGCGCAGCGCATCGGTCAGCTGGATCTCCCCGCCCCGGCCCGCTGTGGTCTTCCGCAGGACGTCGAAGATCTCCGCTGCCAGAACGTAGCGGCCAATGATCGCCAGGTTGCTCGGGGCTCGGTCGACGGGCGGCTTCTCCACCAGGTCCGAGATCCGGACGATTCCCTCGTCATCAGTCGGCTCGAACGCCACGCAGCCGTACAAGTGGATCTGGTCGCGCGGCACCGCCAGCAAGGCCACAACGGAGCCGCCGAGGTCCTGCTGGATCTTGATCATCGTCGTGAGCAACGGGTCCCGATGATCGATGAGGTCGTCCCCAAGCAGCACTGCGAACGGCTCATGACCGACGTGCGCAGCCGCGCAGAGGACCGCATGCCCGAGTCCCTTCGGCTCGCCCTGCCGGACGTAGTGCACCTGCGCCAGCTCGCTGCTCGCCCGCACCAGGGCAAGCCGGGTGTCGTCACCCTTCGCCGCCAACGCCTCCTCGAGCTCGAAGTTGCGGTCGAAATGGTCCTCGAGGGCCCGCTTGCTCCGGCCGGTGATCAACAGCACGTCGTCGAGCCCGGCGGCCGCGGCCTCCTCCACTACGTACTGGATCGCCGGCCGGTCGACCACCGGCAGCATCTCCTTGGGGGTCGCCTTCGTTGCCGGCAGGAAGCGGGTGCCCAGGCCGGCGGCCGGGATCACCGCCTTGCTCACACGCGCAGACATGGGCGTCACTCTTTCACTCCCATCTCGCACCACCACCGCGCGAACCTGGACATCGGCGGGGTTGGGAGGCGCTGCCCAACACCCAAGGTCCACGTGCGCGGAAGGCATGCCCTTGGAATACTGGATCAACCACGACCGTGGGAACGCTCCCACGGGTTCAACCGGCAGTGCTCCGACGAAGGGGTTCCCACATGAGGTCCACCACAACGCCCGCGTTGCCGGGGCCTCAACCTTCCGCATCGTCGTGAGCGTGTTTCCAGCGCTCCGGCCGGCGGCCGCGGTGCTCGCCCTGTTCACGTGCGTGCAGACATGGAATGAGCGCCGGGCGTCGGCGGGATCACGGAAGGCGCGCTGAAGACGTGACCCAGACCCAGCCCACCCCCGCTGTCGCTGCCCCGGCGCTCGCCTTTCCGGCCGACTTCGTCTGGGGCGCGGCCACCGCCGCTTACCAGATCGAGGGTGCGGCGACCGAGCTCGGACGAACCCCCAGTATCTGGGACACGTTCAGCCACACCCCCGGGATGGTGATGAACGGCGACACCGGAGACACTGCCGTCGACCACCTGCACCGATACCGAGAGGACGTCGCACTGATGCGGCGCCTGGGTCTGACGGCATACCGATTCTCGGTCTCGTGGCCGCGGGTGCAGCCGAACGGTCGAGGTACGACCAACGCCGGCGGGCTCGACTTCTACCGACGCCTGGTCGATGAGCTGCTGGCGAACCACATCGAACCATGGCTCACGCTGTACCACTGGGATCTGCCGCAGCCCTTGGAGGACGCGGGCGGTTGGCCCGAGCGGGACACCGCGCACCGCTTCGCCGAGTACGCAGAGCTCGTGTACGACGCGCTCGGCGACCGGGTGCAGCACTGGACGACGTTGAACGAGCCGTGGTGCTCGGCCTTCCTCGGGTATGCGAGCGGCGTGCACGCGCCCGGACGTCGCGAACCCCTCGCGTCCTTGGCCGCCTCGCACCACCTCCTGCTCGGACACGGCCTCGCGGTCCAGGCGATGCGCTCAAGGGCGCGCCCAGGGCTCGAGGCCGGCATCACGCTCAACCTGTACGCGACCGAAGCGGCCAGCGACGACGGGCGCGACCATGATGCCGAGCGCCGGGTCGACGGACTCCAGAACCGCTGGTTCCTCGACCCGTTGCTGCTCGGCCGGTACCCGGCGGACGTCCTCGACGACGTTGCCCATCTCGGCGAGATCAGCATCGAGGCCACCGACCTGGCCACAATCTCTGCCCCGATCGACTTCCTGGGAGTGAACTACTACACGCGGCATACCGTCGCGGCCGGCACCGGCCCGGGTGACGCCGGGGCCGCCTCCGACTGGCCGGGCAGCGAGCATGTGCGGTTCATCAGCACCGGCCGACCGGTCACGGGGATGGGCTGGGAGGTCGACGGTTCGGGGCTGACCGCCATCCTTCTCCGCATTCGCGACGACTACCCGCCGATCGACATCTACGTCACCGAGAACGGCGCGGCCTTCGAGGACGTGCTGGAAGATGGCGCCGTCCACGACGTGTTGCGCACCCGGTACATCGACGAGCACCTACGCGCCTGTCACGCCGGCCTCGCCGACGGTGTGCCGCTTCGCGGCTACTTCGTCTGGTCGCTGCTGGACAACTTCGAGTGGGCCTACGGCTACGCCCGCCGCTTCGGCATCGTCTACGTCGACTACGCAACGCTCGAGCGCATACCGAAGGACAGTGCGCATTGGTATGCGGACATGATCCGGCATGGCGGCCTCGAGGCGCGAGCGCCCGGGTGAGCAAAACCGCGGACGACGCCCGACGAGCGCCCACGTTGGAACAGGTGGCCGCGCGCGCCGGCGTGGGCCGAGGCACGGCGTCGCGGGTCGTGAACGGGTCGGCAAACGTCTCCGATGCCACGCGGGAGAACGTCCTCGCGGCGGTCCGGGAGCTCGGTTACGTCCCGAACCGAGCAGCCCGGTCGCTGGTCACCAAGCGCACGGACTCGATCGCGTTGGTGGTCGCGGAGTCCGAGGAGCGTTTCTTCGCGCAGCCGTTCTTCGCCTCGATCGTGCGCGGGATCAGCGTCGCGGCCAGCGCGGCGCACAGACAGCTGCTGCTGACGATGTCGCAGTCCGCCGCGGAGCACACCCGACTCGAGGAGTACCTCACCGGAAGCCACGTCGACGGCGTGCTGTTGCTGTCACTGCACGGGGACGACCCGCTTCCCCGCTACCTGGAGGAGCGCGGCGTACCGACGGTCGTGGGTGGCCGGCCGTTGAGCGGTACCCCGGTCTCATGGGTGGATGTCGACAATTTCGGTGCATCCAGCGCGGCCGTGGCACATCTGGTCGACCGTGGTCGTCACCGAATCGCAACGATCGCCGGCCCTCAGGACATGGTTGCCGGCCGCGGCCGGCTCTACGGCTATCGGGACGCGCTCAACCAGTCGGGCATCCCAGTCGACGAGTCCCTGGTCGCATACGGCGACTTCTCCGAAGAGAGCGGGCTGGGGGCGATGCGACAGCTCCTCCGGCGTCGGCCTGACCTCGATGCAGTCTTCGTCGCTTCCGACCCAATGGCCTTCGGTGCGCTCCGTGGGCTGCGCGAAGCCGGTCGACGGGTTCCGGGTGACGTCTCCGTGGTGGGCTTCGACGACCTTGCCGGCGCTCGGCACGCCGACCCGCCGCTCACGACGGTGCACCAACCGATCGAACGCATGGGGCAGGAGATGGTCCGGCTCCTGGTGGCGCGCCTCGACGGTACTGATGCGAGCGCGAACGAGCCGAGCGGGCTGCACATGTTGCTCGAGGCGCATCTCGTGGTGCGCTCCTCGTCCTAATCGGACTACGCCACCGTCCCGTCGGCGCGCAGAGTCGCAATGGCGCCCGCATCGTGCCCGAGCTCACGCAGGACCTCATCCGTGTGCGCCCCGGCGCGTGCCGGAGGCAGGCCGAGGGACAACCGCGTCGCGCCGAACCGCGGCGCCGGGGCCGCCTGGACCACACCGTCGGCCAGCAGGTACGTGCCACGCGCCACCAGATGCGGGTGCTGAGCGGCCTCGTCCCAGTCCAGGACTGGCGCGACGCACGCATCGGTGCCCTCCAGCAGACGGAGCCATTCCGCTCGGGGCTTGGTGGCGAACCACGCCGACCAGGCGGCCTTACCGGCGGCCCAAGAATCCCGGTCAAGCCTGTTCTCCGGCCGGATCGCATCCACCACGGGTATGCCCGAGTGCTGCAGCAGCTGCTCATAGAACTCGGGTTCGAGCGCCCCGACCGCAAGCGGGAGGCCGTCCGCGCACGCATAGACCTCATAGAACGGTGCCCCGGAGTCCAGCAGGTTGCTGCCCCGCTCGTCGCTCGACCAGGTGCCCTCCGCGCGCAACCCCCGGATGAAGTTGGTGAGCACCGACGTGCCGTCGACCACCGCGGCGTCGACGACCTGACCCCGGCCGGTGCGCTCGACCTCGTGCAGCGCGGCGAGAACCCCGACCACGAGGAACAGTGCGCCGCCGCCGAGGTCACCGAGCAGGTTGAGCGGCGGCACCGGCAGCTCGTCGGCCCGACCGATGCCGTGAAGCGCGCCAGTGATGGCGATGTAGCCGATGTCGTGCCCGACCGACTGAGCCAGCGGGCCGTCCTGACCCCAGCCGGTCATTCGGCCGTAGACCAGCCGCGGGTTCCGCTCATACACCGGAGCCGGGCCGAGCCCCAGCCGCTCCATCACGCCGGGCCGGAAGCCCTCGACCAGAATGTCGGCGCGGTCGAGCAGGTCGAGCACGACGTCGCGACCATCGGTGCGCTTGAGATCCACGGCGATCGAGCGGCGACCGCGGCGGATGACGTTCGAGTGCACGATCGACGGTGTCGTGGCATCGACGCTGCTGGTTCGGTCGACCCGGACCACATCGGCCCCGAGGTCGGCCAACAGCATGACGGCGAACGGCGCTGGGCCGATGCCCGCCATCTCAACGACGCGCAGCCCTTCGAGTGGTCCGGTCACCCGCTCACTCGATCATGGATCAGCGCCCGAAATGGCGCGCACGGATGCACGATCTGGCACGGAAATCGGTGAGGGTAGGCGGATGCCTCCCGATGACCTTCCTGGCCTGCCGCGCGATGCAGTCACTGCATGGCTGCGGACAACGCTTCCGGACCGCGTGACAGACGGCGACTGGACAGCGGAGATTGTCTCCGGCGGGCTGTCGAACATCACCTATCGGCTGCACACTCGAGGCGGCGAACTGGTGCTCCGCCGGCCACCCCTCGCCGGCGTCCTCCAGTCGGCACACGACATGTCCCGCGAGTTCCGCGTGCAGTCCGCGCTCGCCGGTACCGCCGTGCCGGTGCCGCCCATGCTGGCGATGTGCGCCGACGACTCGGTGATCGGAGCACCGTTTTACGTCATGGGCGCGGTTGACGGGGTGGTGCTGCGCAGCGCGCAGGACACGGCTCTCCTTACGGAGGCGGCGCGCCAGGAGCTCGCATTCGGGCTGGTGGACACCTTGGTGACGCTGCACGCGATCGACCCCGCCGCGGTCGGACTCAGCGACTTCGGTCGACCCGACGGCTACTCACTGCGACAGCTGCGCCGGTGGCAACAGCAGTGGGAGGCCTCGAAGACGCGCGAGCTGCCGGACATGGACACCCTCATCGAGCGGCTGCACACACGGTTGCCGCAACAGGCGGGCTCGGGGCTCGTTCACGGCGACTACCGGTTGGACAACACCCTGGTCGACGTTCGCGCGACGAGCCCTCGCATCACCGCCGTCCTCGACTGGGAGCTTTCGACGCTGGGTGACCCGCTCGCCGACGTCGCTCTGCTGTGGACGTACTGGGAGCAGATGGGTGCACCGCAGCTCACTTTGCTGCCGGGCTCGGCCGGCGCGACCGCGCATCCTGGCTTCCCGACCGCCGGTGACCTGGCGCAGCGGTATGCGGAACGCAGCGGGCGCAGCCTCGCCGATCTGCCCTTCCACCGTGCGCTGGCGGCGATGAAGCTGGCCGCGATCGCGGAGGGCGTGCACGCCCGGTACCTCGGTGGGCGCACCGTGAGCGCCGGGTACGCCGGCGTGGGAGCCGCTGTGCCCGAGCTGGTCGCTCGCGGTCTGGCGATCATCGGGCCGGCACCCGGTCGGGTACGCTGAAGCGCTTTCGGGCAGGTAGCTCAGTTGGTACGAGCGTCCGACTGAAAATCGGAAGGTCGGCGGTTCGACCCCGCCCCTGCCCACCGCGAACCTACGGTGAGATCCGTCAACGGCACCGCCGTCGACCAATCGCGCAACAGATGCAAGGTGCCGCGACGATGGGCTTCACCGGCGAACGGCAACGCAGCGGCGCTGCCCGCTGCGCGGCGCTGGTCATCGTCGTCCTGGTTTGTGCCGGATGCGGGGCAGCGGACCCGACTGCCGAACCCTCGGGCACGGCGTCCTCGCCGGCAGCCTCCCCGACGGTGCCCGACCCGGCGCCGACGACGCCAGCGCCGGATCCCGCACAAACTGCCCCGGCGCCACCAGTGGAAACGACCGCGCCGACTGCTGCCGCAACTGAGGAGGCGAGCGAGGACGCATCCGGCTGGCGCTGGTCGCTCATCGCCGTCGGCGCTCTGGTCGTGCTCGGGCTGGCTTACCTGCTGTGGCGAGTCCGGTCGAGCCGCGCCCGGTGGGACGCGCGGTTCACCCAGTGCTGCGACCGGCTGCGCTGGGTCGACGACTCGCTGGTCCCGCAGGTGCTGGCAGCCAGGAGCGCCGCAGAGGCGGCCGCCATGTGGAACGGCGCCCGCACGCGGGTGACCGCGGTCGATGAAGAGCTCTCCGCACTGGCGGGTGCGCCCCCGACACACGCCCGTCGGGACCGGGCCGCGGCCTTGCAGCAAGCGCTCGGCGACCTGACCACGGCGGTGGACGCGGACACCGCGATCGCGCACACCGGCGATCCCGGCTACCTGCGGGCCAGCCGGACCAGGATCGAGCAGGCCCGGGCCCGGCTGTCCGCGGAGCTGAACCGGATCATGGTGAGCTGAGCGGGACATGTGACGGACCCCACCAGTCCATATTTTGGTCACGCTCAGGTCACTCGCGTATCTTCGTCAGGCTTGGGGCTTCAGCCCGGAGTGTCAGCCGTGATCGCCAAGTCCTGCCGCATGAGCTGACTTCGTACGAGCACCACCGCCCGGCAGGAGCGGGGGAACCACACGTTCCTCGGTCGGCTCAGTCGACCTGGGGTGAAGCCGGCGGACTCACGTCCCCTGGCCGGGCACGCACCGGCCCGAACCCGACAGCTCACCTCGCAGGCGTCGGTAGCGGAGACCTCCTCGATGCGCGCTCGTCACGCACGCCCGTCGCGCCTGCGGCGGACCTCCAGCATCCTCGGTGTTGGCGGCC
>JBEVHX010000078.1:0-21234 GCA_040510995.1 Candidatus Nanopelagicales bacterium | reverse complement strand
TGGCTACGTGACGACGCGCCGCCACCGGACCCGGAACTGATCGAGCGTGCTGTGGAGGAGGGACCCGACTGATGGCCGACCGCCGGGTTCTCCTCGTCACGCACACGGGTCGCGCGGAGGCGCGGACGACCGCGCAGACCGCAGTCCGGGCCCTCACTGACAGCGGCGTCGCCGTGCGAGTCCCCGAGGACGAGGCCGCGCTGCTGGAGGTTGACGACGTCGAGATCGTGCCGCCCGACACAGACGCGGCCAAGGGCTGCGAGCTTGTCATCGTGCTTGGCGGCGACGGCACGATCCTGCGCGGTGCCGAGGTCGCCCGGCCGTGCGGCATCCCCGTGCTCGGGGTCAACCTCGGACACGTCGGCTTTCTCGCGGAGTCGGAGGTGGACGCCCTCGACGACACGGTCGAGCACATCGTGCAGCGAACCTACGACGTCGAGGAACGCATGACGCTCGACGTCAGCGTGCTGCTCGACGGCGAAGTTGTCGCGGCGAACTGGGCGCTCAACGACGCCTCCGTGGAGAAGGCGGCCCGCGAACGGATGCTCGAGGTCGTGGTCGAGGTCGACGGCCGACCGCTTTCCCGCTGGGGCTGCGACGGCGTGGTGGCCGCGACGCCAACCGGGTCCACGGCATACGCGTGGTCCGCCGGCGGACCAGTGGTCTGGCCGGAGGTGGCGGCGCTGCTGCTCGTCCCGATCAGCGCGCATGCGCTGTTCGGGAGGCCCTTGGTGGTCTCGCCGTCGTCGGTGCTGGCGATCGAGCTGGTTGCCCCCGACAGGCGGGGAGTGCTGTGGTGCGACGGCCGGCGAACGATCGAGCTGCCGCCGCGCGTGCGGGTCGAGGTCCGCCGGGGCGCGACGCCGGTCAAGCTGGCCCGGTTGCACCACGCGCTGTTCACCGATCGGCTCGTGGCGAAGTTCGACCTGCCCGTCGGTGGGTGGCGCGGGCGGCGCTGATGCTCGAGGACCCGACTTGCTCGAAGAACTGAGGATCCGCGGTCTCGGGGTGATCGACGATGCCACGCTCGAGCTCGATCCCGGGCTCAACGTGGTCACCGGCGAGACCGGCGCGGGCAAGACCATGGTGGTGACCGGACTGGGCCTGCTGATGGGCGATCGAGCAGACGCCGCATTGGTCCGCGGCGGCGCCGACCGGGTCATGGTGGAGGGTCGCTTCGCCCTTGGTGCCGATCATCGCGTCCAGGCGGCCAGGGTCGAGGAGCTCGGTGGTGCGCTCGACTCGGGGGCACTGCTCGTCGGTCGGGCGCTCAGTGCGAATGGCCGATCCCGCGCCTTCGCTGGTGGCGCCGCCGTGCCAGCCACCGTGCTGGCCGAACTCACCGCTGCGCTGGTCGAGGTACACGGACAGGGGGACCAGCATCGGCTGCTGTCCCGCGTCCGTCAGCGGGCGGCCCTGGACCGCTACGCCGGCATGGACGTGCTGGAGCCGCTCGTCGCGTACCAGGTCGCATACGACCGCCTGACCGATGTCGAGCAGCGCGTCACGGACATCTCGGGTCGTCGGCGCGAGCGCGCGCAAGAGGCCGCGATGCTGCGGTACGGGGTCGGGGAGATCGAACGCGTCGCCCCCGAGCCGGGGGAGGACCTGGCCCTCGCTGCCGATGCGGAGCGTCTTGAGCATGCTGAGGGTCTTCGGGTGGCCGCCGAGGTGGCGCATGCGGCGCTGGTCGGCGACGAATCCGGCGGCTTCGAGCCGGCGGATGCGGCGACGTTCCTGGCGCAGGCGCGCAAGACTCTGGACGCCGCCCGCCACCACGATCCGACGCTCGGCGACTGGGCGGACCGGCTGGCCGAGGCCGCATACCTGGTCGACGACCTGGCGACCGAGCTCGCGTCCTACCGCGATCGCACCGAGTCCGATCCACTGCGGCTCGCGGCCGTCCAGGAGCGGCGGGCCGCGCTCATCACACTCGTGCGTCGGTATGCGGACAGCGCCCACAGCGTCGATGCGGTCCTCGCGTGGGCCGACCGAGCCGAACGACGCCTGCTGGAGCTCGAGGACGACGACGGCACGCTGCTGGCTCTGAGCGCCGAGCGGGCCTCGCTGCGCGCTGAGCTCGCGGTGTTGGCCGCAGCGATCTCGAGTGCCCGTCAGGGCGCGGCGCTGCGGTTCTCCGATGCAGTCTCCGCCGAGCTGGCTGACCTGGCGATGCCGGACGCCCGCGTCAGGGCCGAGGTAACTCAGCGCGCGGACCCAGACGGTTTGACGATGGAGGGACAGACCGTGGGTTTCGGCCCGAGTGGCGTCGACGAGGTCGAGCTGCTGTTGCAGCCGCACCCGGGGAGCCCGGCCCGACCCATCGCGAAGGCGGCATCGGGTGGGGAGCTGTCCAGGGTCATGCTCGCGATCGAGGTGGTCTTTGCCGGCGCCGATCCGGTGGCCACGTTCGTCTTCGACGAGGTGGACGCCGGTGTCGGTGGTCGCGCGGCCGTCGAGGTCGGTCGCCGGCTGGCCCGACTGTCCCGCAGCGCCCAGGTCGTGGTGGTCACCCATCTGCCGCAGGTCGCCGCATTCGCCGACCGGCATTGGCTCGTCGAGAAGAACGACGCCGGCGCGGTCAGCCGCTCCGACGTGAATGTCCTTGACCGGCAGGCGCGGGTCGACGAGCTCGCCCGCATGCTGGCTGGGCTGGCCGACTCCGACCTCGGTCGTGCGCACGCTGACGAGCTGCTCGATGTCGCGCAAGCCGACCGCACCTGAACCGGTGGCAGACTTGCCGGGATGAGGCTGTCCGGACTGCGCCGTCGCGGACCCGTGCATCCCGGCACCCATGGCGTGGCACGGCTGGACAAGCGAACCAAGAACCTGACCAAGCGGATCAAGCCCGGTGAGATCGCTGTCATCGACCACCTCGACCTGGACCGGGTCAGCGCGGAGGCGTTGGTCGCCTGCCAAGTTTCGGCGGTCGTCAACGTCGCGCCGAGCATCTCCGGGCGCTATCCGAATCTCGGGCCCGAGATCGTGGTCGCGTCCGGCATCCGGTTGGTCGATGACGTCGGGCCCGAGATTTTCGCGCAGCTCAGCGAAGGCGAAGACATCGTCATCGACGATGACGGCATCGTCTGGCGCGGTGACGAGAAGCTCGCACAGGGGGTGTGCCAGGACGGGGCGACCGTCTCCGCCGCGATGGAGCAGGCTCGGGCCGGCCTGTCGGTCCAGCTCGAGGCCTTCGCCGGCAACACGATGGAGTACCTGCGTCAGGAGCGAGCTCTCCTGCTCGATGGCGTCGGGGTGCCGGACATCACTACCGAGCTCGAGGGCCGGCACGTCCTCGTGGTGGTCCGCGGCTACCACTACAAGGAGGACCTGCAGACGCTGCGGCCGTACATCCGCGAGTACCGACCGGTGCTCATCGGCGTCGACGGCGGAGCCGACGCCCTCATCGAGGCCGGGTACCGGCCGCACCTGATCGTCGGGGACATGGACTCGGTCTCGGACGGGGCGCTCACCAGCGGGGCCGAACTCGTCGTACACGCCTACCGCGACGGTCGGGCACCGGGCCTCGAGAGGACCACGGAGCTCGGCGTCCCGGCGGTGGCCTTCCCGGCAACGGGGACCAGCGAGGACGTCGCGATGCTGCTCGCGGACGACAAGGGCGCCAGCCTGATCGTCGCCGTGGGAACTCACGCGACCCTGGTGGAGTTCTTGGACAAGGGACGTGCGGGCATGGCCAGCACGTTCCTCACCAGGCTTCGGGTCGGCGGCAAGCTGGTCGACGCCAAGGGCGTGAGCATGCTCTACCGGAGCCGCATCTCCACGTTCCAGGTGCTGCTGCTCGTGCTCGCCGGTCTCGTCGCGTTGTTCGTCGCACTCGCGTCGACGCCGACCGGCGAGCGTTGGCTCGACGTCGCGCAGGCCCGGTGGGATGACTTCGTCTATTGGTTCCAGGGGCTGTTCTCGTGATCGACTTCCGATACCACCTGGTGTCGATCGTCGCTGTTTTCTTGGCACTCGCCGTCGGGATCGCGCTCGGTGCGGGGCCGCTGAAAGACCCTGTCGATGTGGCCCTCGGCAACCAGACCGAGGCGTTGCGCGAGGAGCGCAACCAGCTGCGCTCTCAGGTCGACGAGCTCGACGCCCGGGTGGCCTACGACGACGCCTGGTCGGCGGCGGCCGCCGATCCGCTGGTGCGCGGGCGTCTGCTCGACCAGCGGGTCGTGGTCGTGCAGCTGCCGGGGGCCGAGTCGACCGCGGCCGACTCTGCAGAGGGTGCGTTGGAAGGCGCTGGCGCGTCGGTCACTGGCGTCGTGACGCTGCTTGATGACTGGTCTGATCCGGACCAGGAGGCGATCCTGGACGACCTCATCGACCGGCTGACGGCGTCGGGTGGCGAGCCCGACGAGGGGGACGCGAGCGCGTACGAGAAGGCGGGACACGCGCTGGGAGAGGCGTTGGTGTCCGCGGACCCGGCCCTGATCGGCATCCCGTCCGAAGGCTCTGCCGCGCTGCTCTCGGCGCTGGTCGAGCTCGGCGTGATCGAGGTGACCGGATCGCCCGAGCAGCGGGCGGGGCTGGTGTATGTGGTCGCGGCCGAAGCCCCAGAGGACCCGGGAAGTGAGGATGCCGAGCGCGCCCGGTCCGCGGTGTTGTCGCTCATCCGGAGTCTCGACAGCGGCCTGGGCTCGGTGGTGGCCGGCCCTGAAGGCTCGGCCGGTGAGGGTTCGGTGGTGCGTGCAATCAGGGACGACGGCGACCTTCGAGCGGCCGTCTCCACGGTCGACATCGCCGACGTTGCATCCGGACGCACCTCCGCCGTTGTCGCGCTCGGCCGGCAGGCCAACGGCGAGACCGGGCACTACGGCACCGGAGCCGACGCAGACGGCGCCGCCCCGTCGTTCGACCGGCCGTGACCCGCCTCGCTGCGGTGGCTGAGGTCGGCCTGGGGTATGCGCTCACGGCCGCATCCCAAAGGCTGCTGGCTGCCTCCCCTCCCGGGGGGCGCGAGCGCTGGCAGCGGGTCAACCACCGCGGAGAGCCCGTGAGCCTGCTCGAGGGCCCCGCTGCCGTGGCCGGTCTGCTGGCGTCGGCGATGGTTGCGCCCGGGCTCGAACCGCGGGTGCGGGCGGCGTCGATCCTCGGAGTGGGTGTCGCCGGCACGCTCGGGGGCTACGACGACCTCGCGGGCTCCCCGTCGTCGAAGGGACTGCGCGGGCACCTCGGCGCGCTGCGCCGCGGCGAGGTGACGTCGGGTGCAGTCAAGCTCGCCGGTATCGGCGTCGCTGGCTTGGTATGCGGCGCGGTCCTGCGGCCACATCCCGTGGAGGCGGTGCTCGCCGGCGGCGTGGTTGCCGGGTCGGCCAACCTCGTGAACCTGCTCGACCTGCGACCGGGCCGGGCGCTGAAGGCAACCGCGATCGCTTCGGCCCCGCTGCTGTCCGGCGGGGGTGGCGGGCCGGTCGCCGGCCTCGCGCTCGGGTCCGCGTGTGCACTGCTCCCCGAGGACCTCGGGGAACGGTCGATGCTTGGTGACGCTGGGGCGAACGGGCTCGGCGCGGCCGTCGGGGTTGCGGCCGGGGCCTCCCTGCCGCGGTCGGGGCTGGTCGCTGTGCTGGCCGGGCTGGTTGCGCTGACCCTGCTCAGTGAACGGCTCAGCTTCACCCGGGTGATCGAGGGCACCCCCGGCCTGCGCGAGCTCGACGCCCTCGGTCGACGAGGTCCGGCGTGAGCCCGGCCGCCCGACGAGCGCTCGCCGGTGCGGCCGGGGGGGTGGTGTCGGCCGCGGCGCTCATCGGCGTGGTCACGCTGTTCTCGCGGTTGTTCGGCTTCCTCCGGCAGGTGGTGTTCACCAACGCCGTCGACGTCTCCTGCCTCAACACCGCATACACGACCGCGAACGCGATGCCGCGGATCGTCTTCGAGATCGTTGCCGGTGGTGCGCTCGTCGCATCGGTCGTTCCGGTGCTCGCCGGGCCGGTCGCGCGGGGAGACACCGAGCGGGTGCGGCAGACCGCATCCGCGCTGCTGATGTGGACCGTGGTCGCGCTGGTTCCCGTGGCGCTCGCGGGCGCTCTGCTCGCGGGCCCACTCATCGGGCTGCTGCTCGGCGAAGGCGGAGGGTGCGCCGACCAGCGCAGCCTGGTCGTGGACGTCGCGACCAGGATGCTCGTGGTCTTCACCGTCCAGATCCCGCTGCTCGGCATCTGCGTGGTGCTGACCGGAATTCTGCAGGCGCATCACCGGTTCCTCGCGCCCGCGTTCGCGCCGCTGGTCTCCAGCCTGGTGATCATCGGCGCCTACTTCGCGTATGCGGCGATGGCCGGCGACGACCGCGGCGACATCTCGGCGCTCACCAGGAGCCAGGAGCTGGTCCTGTCAGTGGGGACGACGCTCGGCGCGGTAGCCCTCGCGCTGGCGCAGGTTCCGTCGACCGCGCGACTTCGCCTTGGGCTGCGACCGACCCTGCGGTTCCCGGAGGGGGTCGCCCGGCGCGTGGTCCTGCTGTCGTCCGCAGCGCTGGCGACGGTCGTCGCGCAACAGCTCGTGACCGCGGTGGTGATCCGGCTGGCCAACGACAACGGCGACGCCGGGGCGGTCGGCGTGTACACGCTCGCGTGGACGGTGTACCTCCTGCCCTGGGCCGTGCTGGCGGTGCCGCTGGCCACGAGTGCGTTCCCACGGCTGGTGGCACGACACGATGCGGGTGACTCCGAGGGGTATGCGGCGCTGACCGCATCCGTGTCGCGCGGAGTGGTCGTGGTCTCGTCGTTGGCCGCCGCGTTCCTGGTGGCCGCCGCCGAGCCGGTCGCGAGGGTGCTGGGCTTTGACCTCACGCAGGCCTCCGACGTCGAAGCCTTGGCCAGCAGCATCGCCGCGTTCGCGCCGGCGCTGGTCGGCTACGGGCTGCTGGCGCACCTGACCCGCTCGCTGTATGCGCGTGGCGAGGGGCACGCGGCCACCGTGGCGGTGGTCGCCGGCTGGCTCGTGGTGGCCGCCACCAGTGTGTGGTGGGCGCGCGCTGTGGTGAGCGCCCACGTCGTGCCGGCCCTGGGGCTGGCGATGACGGCCGGGATGACGGTGTCCGGCCTGCTGCTGCTGGTGGCGGTGCGCCGGTCCGCCGGGCCGGCGACCACAGCCGGGTTCGTCCGTACGCTCGCCGCGTCGTCGTTCGCCGCGGTCATCGCGGTCCTGGTTGGCCGGGCCATCGTCGCGTTGGCCGACACGGGTGACTCCGCCTGGTCGGCCATGGTGCTCACCGGGGTGGTCGGGCTCGTGGTGCTCGGTCTCGGAATCGCCGTCCTGGCTGTCCTCGACCGGGATGACCTGGTCCGGCTGCTGCGACCGGTTCTCGACAAGGTGCGCCGGGCATGACCGGCCGACCGCGCCGGGTGGCCCTGGTGCTGGCAACGAGCACGGGCGGCGTCGGGCAGCACGTCCGGATGCTCACCTCCGGCCTGCGCGCGAACGGCGACGTCGTCGCGGTGCTGGGGCCGCAGGCCACGGAGGACCTGTTCGGCTTCCGGCAGGCGGGCGCGGCCTTCGCCCCGGTGGAGATCGCGGCCGGGCCCGAGCCGATCGCGGACACCCGGGCACTGCTGCGCCTGCGCCGGCTGGTACGCAACGCGGACGTGGTGCACGCGCACGGCTTGCGCGCCGGACTGTTGACCGCGGTGGCGCTGCGCCTGCTGCCGCGTCGGCCGGCCCTGGTGGTGACGCTGCACAACCTCGTTCTCGACGGCGGCCGGCGGGCTCGCGCATACGAGATCCTCGAGCCGATCGTGGTGCGCCACGCCGATGTCGTGCTCGGTGTCTCGGCGGACATCGAGGAGCGGGCCCGCGGGAGCGGCGGCCGCGACGTGCGACACGGGTTCGTGCCGGCGCCGCCGCTGCCGCCGCCCACGCGCACTCCGGAGCAGGTACGGCGCGAGCTCGGCGCGCAGAGTCGGCCACTGGTCGTGGTGGTCGCCCGGCTGCACCCGCAGAAGGGCTATCCAGTGCTGCTTGACGCCGCCGCCGACTGGGCCACCCGAGATCCAAAGCCGCTCGTGGTCGCGGCGGGCAGCGGGCCCGCGCACGAGGAGCTGGCCGCCCGGATCGACGCGGAGCGACTGCCGGTGAAGCTTCTGGGTCACCGGGCGGATGTCGCCGACCTGCTCGCCGCCGCCGATGTCGTCGTGCTGCCCAGCCAGTGGGAGGGGCAGCCGCTGACCGTGCAGGAGACGCTGCGCGCGGGCGTGCCGCTGGTGGCTACCGCGGTCGGCGGCGTCCCGGCCATGGTGGGCGACGCGGCGATGCTGGTGCCCTACGCCGACGCGGCGGCACTGGCGGTCGCGGTGTCGCGGGTGCTCGACGACGACGACCTTCGACGGTCGCTCGGCGAACACGGCCGGGCTCAGGCACTGAGCTGGCCCACCGAGGCGCAGACAGTCGAGCAGGTGAGCGCCCTCTACGACGAGGTGCTGACCGCGTGAGCCGACTCCGGCTGATGGCCGCGGCTGCCGGGTTGCTTGCCGTGGTCGGCCTCGCGACGGACGCGAGCCCGGCCGGCGCGGTCACCCCGACTCAGGATCCGTCGACGGAGCACGTCGTTGTCGTCGGCGTGCCGGGGTTGCGGTGGGAGGACGTCTCGGCAGCGGCGACGCCAGCGTTGTGGGACGTGGCGGAGCGCGGCAGCGTCGGCTCGTTGTCGGTGCGCAGCGCGAGAGCCCGCACCTGTCCGGGTGACGGCTGGGTGCAGCTCGGCACCGGCAACCGGGCGCGGGGGCCGGCGCCGGTGCGCCTGGTCGACGGCACGGTCGTGTGCGCACTGCTCCCGCCGGAGCAGCCCGAGGGCGACGGCGCCGCAGTAGTCGGCTGGGCTGACCTGGTCGAGGCCAACAACGACTTGCTGTTCGACGCGGTGCTCGGGCTGATGGGCGATGAGGTCGCAGTCAACACCGACGGCTGCGTCTCGGCCGCCGGACCGGGTGGCGCGATCGGCGGTGCCGACCTGAGCGGGCGGGTCCCGCTGTGGTCGCCGGAGGTCGCCGGGCTGGGCGCAGACGACGTCGCGGAGTGTCCGTTGACCGTGCTCGGCAGCAACGCGCTGTCCGACGGTGTGCGGACCCCGGACCGGATGGCCATGGTCGATGAGGTGATCGCCACCGCCGATCGGCTGCGGCCACCCGGCTCGCTGCTGCTCGTGCTCGGCGTCTCCGAAGTTGCGACTGAGCGGCCTCAGCTGCATCTCGCGGTGGCGCAGGGCCCCGGGTTCACCGGCGGAGAGCTGACCAGCGCCACCACCCGCCGGGCGCCGTTCGTGCAGCTGTCCGACGTCGCGCCGACGGTGCTGGAGGCCCTCGGCATCGACCTGCCGTCCGAGATGCCCTACCAGCCCTGGCGAAGCGACGATGGCGACCGCCAGGTCGACCTGGCCGATGAGGTCGTCCGGCTGCAGGACTTCAACCTGCACGCCGTCCGGATGGGCGATCTGGTGCCGCCGTTCTTCCTGGTCATCGTGCTGACCCAGATCGTGCTGTACGGCGGCGCATACCTGGTGCTTCGCCGGGTGCCGGATGCCCGGGTCCGTGGCTCGGTGCTCATCGCGACGCAGGTGGTCGCGCTGCTCGCGGCGGCCGGCATCGTGTCGACCTACGTGGCCAACCTCGTCCCATGGTGGCGGGCCGAGCAGCCGTTGCTCGTCCTGCTGGCGGCAGTGGCGGTGTCAGCCGGCTTGATCGTCGGGCTGGCGTATGCGGGGCCGTGGCGCCGTCATCCGTTCGGACCGGCCGGCGCGGTGGCCGTCATCAGCGTCGTGATCATGACCATCGACGTGGTGCAGGGATCGCAGCTGCAGCTGTCGTCCCTGGCGGGCTACTCGCCAATCGTGGCCGGGCGGTTCGTCGGCTTCGGCAACATCGCCTACGCGGTGTTCGGCACCTCGGCGCTGCTGGCGACCGCCGCGGTCGTGTCCGGTCTCGGCCGCCGCCCGACGCTGGTCGTCGTCTCGGCCGCCGGCCTGCTGGCCGTCGTCCTGGACGGTGCCCCGGAGCTGGGCAGCGACTTCGGCGGGGTCATCGCTCTCGTCCCCGCGTTCGCGGTGCTCGGCATGCTGGCCGCAGGCATCCGGCTGTCCTGGCGTCGGCTGGCGCTTGTCCTGGCCGCTGGTGTCGTGGCGGTCGCGATTGTGTCGACCCTGGACTATCTGCGGTCCGAGGCCGACCGCACGCACCTCGGCCGGTTTGTCGCCGACGTGCTCGACGGGGATGCCTGGGTGGTGGTGCAACGCAAGCTCGAGGCCAACCTGAATCTGCTGCAGTCGTCCGTGCTCACCTGGCTCGTGCCGGTGGTCATCGCCTTCCTGTGGTTCCTGCTGCGCCGCCCTCGCGGACAGCTCCGGCGTGCCTTCCTCGTCGTCCCGACGCTGTATGCGGGCCTGATCGCGGTCCTCGTGCTGGGCGTGGTCGGCGGCCTGGTCAACGACTCCGGCGTGGCCGTCCCCGCGATGGCTGCGTGCGTGGCGATCCCGCTCGCGGTCGCGGTGGTCGTCCATGTCCTGCGCGACGATCTGCGCGGCGGCGAATCCGCGGAGGCTCCGGACCCGGCTGATACGGTGGGAGCCCGTGGACGGACAGGGGTCTTCCCTGCCTGACACTCTGTTCACGGGAGCCCTCCTTGGCCGCGTCGCAGCCCACCAAGCACCTGTTTGTGACCGGAGGAGTCGCCTCCTCCCTGGGTAAGGGCCTTACCGCGTCGTCCCTCGGCCGGCTGCTTCGCTCGCGCGGTTTGCGAGTGACGATGCAGAAGCTGGATCCGTATCTCAACGTCGATCCCGGGACCATGAACCCGTTCCAGCATGGCGAGGTGTTCGTCACCGATGACGGCGCCGAGACCGACCTGGACATCGGGCACTACGAGCGCTTCCTCGACCGCAACCTCGACCGCACCGCCAATGTGACGACCGGTCAGGTCTACAGCCAGGTCATCGCGAAGGAGCGTCGCGGAGAGTACCTCGGCGACACGGTGCAGGTGATCCCGCACATCACCAACGAGATCAAGGCCCGCATCCGGGCGATGGCCGGCCCAGACGTCGACCTGGTCATCACCGAGATCGGCGGCACCGTCGGCGACATCGAGTCCTTGCCGTTCCTCGAGGCGGCCCGACAGGTGCGCCACGACCTCGGCCGCGGCAACGTGTTCTTCCTGCACGTGTCACTGCTCCCGTACATCGGCCCGTCGGGAGAGCTCAAGACCAAGCCGACGCAGCACTCCGTCGCCGCGATGCGTTCGATTGGTCTGCAACCGGACGCCCTGGTGCTGCGTGCCGACCGACCGGTGCCGGCGGGCATCAAGCGGAAGATCTCGCTGATGTGCGACGTGGACGAGGACGCCGTCGTCGCGGCCGTCGACGCACCGTCCATCTACGACATCCCGAAGGTGCTGCACGGCGAGGGGCTGGATGCCTACGTCGTGCGCCGGCTCGACCTGCCGTTCCGCGACGTCGACTGGAGCGAATGGGACGAGCTGCTCCGCCGAGTGCACCATCCGGCCCGCGAGGTCACTGTGGCGTTGGTCGGCAAGTACACCGACCTGCCGGACGCATACCTCTCGGTGACGGAGGCGCTTCGGGCGGGTGGCCTCACGAACGACGCTCGGGTCAACCTCGCGTGGATCACCAGCGACGACTGCCAGACCCCAGAGGCCGCGGCCCGCGAGCTCGAGGGCGTGGACGCGGTCTGCGTCCCCGGCGGCTTCGGTGTGCGGGGAATCGAGGGCAAGGTCGGCGCACTGCGCTGGGCGCGGGAGCACCAGGTGCCGACCCTCGGCCTGTGCTTGGGCCTGCAGTGCATGGTCATCGAAGCAGCCCGCTCGATGGCCGGGCTGGACGGTGCCGGCTCGGCGGAGTTCGACGAGTCCACGCCGCACCCGGTGATCGCGACCATGGCCGACCAGCGCGATGTCGTCGCCGGCGAGCGGGACATGGGCGGCACGATGCGGCTGGGTCTGTACACCGCGAAACTGCTGGACGGGTCGATCGTGCGCGGCCTGTACGGCGAGCCGTACGTCGATGAACGGCACCGTCACCGCTACGAGGTGAACAACGCCTACCGACCGGACCTGGAGCGGGCCGGGCTGGTCTTCTCGGGCGTCAGTCCCGACGCTCGGCTTGTCGAGTACATCGAGCTGCCCCGCGACGTGCATCCCTTCTACGTCGGCACTCAGGCGCATCCGGAGTTCCGATCGCGGCCGACCAGGGCGCATCCGTTGTTCGCCGGCCTGATCGCCGCAGCCCTGGCCCGGCGCGACGCCGCCGTGGATGCGGTGCCGTCCACCGTCACCGCCTGAGCAGGGGCCGGTCCTGCCCGTGGATCTCCCCGATGGCGCGGAGCTGTGGGACGGCCCGATCCGCGACGAGGTCGACCCGCGCCCGGTGGTCTCGACCGTGAAGCGCTTCCGTGGCCGGGTGATCGGCCTGCGCACCGACCACGTCGACTTCGGGTCGCAGGTGGTCCAGCGGGATGTCGTCGAGCACCCTGGGGCGGTCGGTGTGCTGGCGCTCGACGACGACGGCCGGGTATTGCTGCTGCGGCAGTACCGCCACCCGGTGGGCGCGTATCTGTGGGAGCCGCCAGCCGGCCTCAAGGACGTGACCGGCGAGGACCCGCTCGTGACCGCGCAGCGCGAACTGCTGGAGGAGGGGGGCTACATCGCTGAGCGCTGGGAGCGACTTGTGTCGTTCTACAACTCGCCAGGCGGGATGGACGAGCATCTCACGCTGTACCTCGCCCAAGGGCTGCGGCCAGCTGCCCGGGTGCATACCGGGGAGGCCGAGGAGGCGTCGATGCCGCTGGCCTGGGTGCCGCTGCACGAGGCGGTGGATCTGGTCCTCAGCGGCATGATCGAGAACCCGACAGCAGTGGTCGGGATCCTGGCCGCGGCGGCGAGGCTGCTGCCTACCTCGGGGCTCTAGACTGCGCTTCGCGGAAGCCCTGTTGGATGACAGGAGGTCGCCGACAACGGAGTCGGCGCCGGTGGCGAGCGAAGGACTGATAGCCGTGAAGGTCGGCATTCCCAGTGAGGTCAAGAACCACGAGTACCGGGTCGCGATCACCCCGGCCGGCGTGCTCGAGCTGGTGCGCAACGGTCATGACGTGTTCGTTCAGCAGGCTGCCGGTGACGGGTCGTCGATCAAGGATGACGAGTTCGTGGGTGCAGGCGCGCGCATCCTGCCCACCGCCGACGACGTCTGGGCTGAAGGCGACCTGATCCTCAAGGTCAAGGAGCCGATCGCCGCGGAGTACCACCGGATGCGGCCGGGGCAGACCTTGTTCACCTACCTGCACCTGGCTGCGTCCCGCGAGTGCACCGACGCGCTGCTCAGCCGGGGCGTGACTGGGATCGCGTACGAGACGGTCGAGCTGCCGGACCAGTCGCTGCCACTGCTCGCCCCGATGTCCGAGGTCGCGGGGCGGATGGCACCGCAGGTCGGCGCGGCCACGCTGCAGCGGGCGGCCGGGGGACGCGGCGTGCTGATGGGCGGCGTCTCCGGGGTGTACGCGGCCAAGGTCGTGGTGATCGGCGCCGGAGTGTCGGGCATGAACGCCGCGGCGATCGCCCTCGGGATGCAGGCCGAGGTCCTGCTGCTGGACAAGAACATCAACCGGCTTCGACAGGCGGATGCGATCTACCAGGGGCATCTGCAGACCATCGCCTCGAACGCGTACGAGGTGGAGAAGGCCGTGCTCGACGCCGACCTGGTGATCGGCGCCGTGCTTGTGCCGGGCGCCAAGGCGCCGATGCTCGTCTCAAACGAGCTGGTGTCGCGCATGAAGCGCGGCTCCGTCCTGGTTGACATCTCGATCGACCAGGGCGGCTGCTTCGAGGACTCGCACCCCACGACTCACGGCGAGCCGACGTATCGCGTGCACGACTCGGTCTTCTACTGCGTGGCGAACATGCCGGGTGCGGTCCCGCACACCTCCACGTATGCGCTGACGAACGTGACGCTGCCGTATGCGGTCGACCTGGCCAACAAGGGCTGGCGGCAGGCGTTGAAGGACGACCCGGCGTTGGCGCTCGGACTGAATACGCATGACGGACAGATCACGTACGCAGCAGTCGCGGAGGCGTTCGGCCTGCCATCGGTGAAGCTCGACGAGGTGATCGGCTGACCGTGCTCGACCGGGTGGTCCAGACCTACCTGGACCACCTCACCGTCGAGCGAGGCCTGGCCGCGAACACGCTCACGTCGTACCGCCGCGACCTGGCGAGGTACCAGGACTTCTGTCGCGTCCGCGGTATCACCGACAGCGCCGAGGTGAACGAGTCCGACGTCGCGGCCTTCCTGGCCGCGCTGCGCGCGGGCGACCCCGAGCATCCGCCGCTTGGGCCTGCGTCCTCGGCCCGCGCGTTGGTTGCGGTGCGCGGCTTGCACCGCTTCCTGGTCCGCGACGGGCAGGCGGCCGCGGACCCTGCGTCGTCGGTGCGCCCGCCAAAGCTGCCGCGTCGGCTACCGAAGGCGATCAGCGTGGCCGAGGTCGAACGTCTGCTGGCGGCCGCGGAAAGTGACGGCGGCCCACGACCGCTGCGCGATAGGGCGCTGCTGGAGCTGCTCTACGGCGCCGGTGCGCGGATCTCCGAGGCCGTCGGGCTGGACGTCGACGACGTCGACCTGAACTCCGGGGTTGTCCTGCTGCGGGGCAAGGGGAGCAAGGAGCGGCGAGTGCCATTGGGCCGCTACGCAGTCGACGCCGTGTCCGCATACCTGGTACGGGGCCGGGCCACCTTGGTGGCAGGGGCTTCGCGGCCCTCGCACGCGTTGTTCGTCAACACGCGCGGTGGGCGGCTGTCGCGGCAGAGCGCGTGGGCGGTGATCCGGTCGACCGCTGAGCGTGCGGGTTTGGACGCCGCCCATCTGTCACCGCATACGCTGCGGCACTCTTTCGCGACCCACCTGCTCGATGGAGGAGCCGACGTGCGGGTGGTGCAGGAGCTGCTGGGGCACGCGTCGGTCACGACCACGCAGGTCTACACCTTGGTCACCGTCGACCGGCTGCGCGAGGTGTACGCAGCCGCGCACCCGCGGGCCCGCCAGCGCTAAAGGGTCGGCGGCACCGGACTGTGCAGCGTTGTGCACCGTTTCGTCCGCACGTGTGCACAACCGCTGGGGACGACACGCTCGCGGGTTGTCAGCCTGCAACGCGGCTCCCTAGAGTCCGGTGCGATCGTCTCGGTGCCCGATCGACAGTCGCGAGAGAGGTCATCGGTTCAGCGTTATGTCGACCTACCCGGACCTGACCCCGCCCTCCGCGACCCCCGACGCGTGGCAGGAGCCCGTGTCGGGGTGGGCGAACCCGCTCGAACCGGCCCCGGTCGTTCCTTTCGCGCCGCCCGTGCCGGCGCTTCCGCAGTCGCCGGAGCCCGCACCGTCGGTGGTGTTTGACCCTGGTCCGCCGCTGACCGAGACCGAGCCACCGCCACTCGGGCCGACGGGTCGACCGCTCCCGCACATTCCCGAGCCGCAGCCGCTCGAGCAGCACGGGCCCGCCCGTGTGCTCGCGGTCTGCAACCAGAAGGGCGGCGTCGGCAAGACCACGTCCGCGATCAACCTCGGAGCGGCGCTCACGGAGTACGGGCGACGCGTGCTACTCGTGGACTTCGACCCGCAGGGTGCGCTGTCCGTGGGTCTTGGGGTCCAGCCGCACGAGCTCGACCTCACGGTCTACGACGTCATCGCGCGCGCCGTACCGATCGAGGACGCGGTGATCAAGACCAACGTCCGCGGCATGGATCTGCTGCCGAGCAACATCGACCTGAGCGCCGCAGAGCTCCAGTTGGTCAACGAGGTCGCGCGCGAGCAGACCCTGGCGAGGGCGCTCGCGCCGGCCTTGGCCGGCTACGACATCGTTCTGATCGACTGCCAGCCGTCGCTGGGCCTGCTTACCGTGAATGCGCTCACGGCCGCGCACGGCGTGATCGTCCCGCTCGAGTGCGAGTTCTTCGCGCTGCGTGGGGTGGCGCTCCTCATGGAAACGATCCAGAAGGTCCAGG
The DNA here is from genome assembly GCA_040510995.1 of Candidatus Nanopelagicales bacterium. Lineage (GTDB taxonomy): Bacteria > Actinomycetota > Actinomycetes > JBEVHX01 > JBEVHX01 > JBEVHX01. The sequence continues at coordinate 5,244 of JBEVHX010000078.1, read as the reverse complement.
AGCGGCTGAACTCCGAGCTCCGGCTCGAGGGGATACTCGCGACGATGTACGACGCCCGGACTCTGCATGGGCGTGAGGTGCTCGGCCGCGTCGTCGAGGCGTTCGGGGACCGCGTGTTCCACTCCGTGATCGCCCGCACGGTGAAGTTCCCGGAGACCACCGTGTCCGGTGAGCCGATCACCACGTACGCGTCCGAGTCGGTGGCAGCGGCCTCATACCGACAGCTGGCTCGAGAGGTCCTCGCGCGCTGAGCAGCGGGGCGCGACGGAGCGGCCGCCCAGACCGGCTACCGTGCCCAGGTGACCACGATCCCGGCCGGACTCGAGTCGGCGCGGGCTGGCGCGGCGGACGTCCCCAGCGCGGGCTTCCACGTCCGGTTGGACTCCTTCGAGGGTCCGTTCGACCTTCTGCTGTCACTCATCGCCAAGCACCAGCTGGACGTCACCGAAGTGGCGTTGGCGCAGGTGACCGACGACTTCATCGCGCACACACGAGCGCAGGGCGAGGCCTGGGACCTGGAGGAGACGACCGAGTTCCTGGTTATCGCCGCGACCCTGCTGGACCTCAAGACCGCACGCCTGTTGCCGGCCGCCGAGATCGAGGACGAAGCGGACCTTGCGCTGTTCGAGGCCCGTGACTTGCTGTTCGCCCGGCTGTTGCAGTACCGCGCGTTCAAGGAGGCGGCGGCGTTCCTGGCCGCGCGGATGGCCGACGAGAGCCTGCGCTACCCACGGGCCGTCGGGCTCGAGGAGACCTATGCGCGGGTGCTGCCCGACGTCGTCATCGGGCTGGGGCTCGACGAGCTCGCGCAGCTGGCCGCCCGGGCGCTGGCTCCGAAGCCGGTGCCGACCATCGGCCTGGCCCACCTGCACGCGCCTCGGGTCAGCGTCCGTGAGCAAGCGGCGGTCCTGGTGGACAGGCTGCGCCGGGTGCGGATCGCAACGTTCCGCGCGTTGGCGGACGACAGCGCGGATGCGCTGACCAGGGTCGCGCGCTTCCTGGCGCTCTTGGAGCTGTTCCGGGAGGGGATGGTTGCCTTCGACCAGGTCGCGCCGCTTGGGGAGCTGACCATCCGATGGACCGGTGCCGAGGAAGGTGATGTCGAGGTGGATGCCGAGTTCGACCCGGAGGACGGGCCTTCGCCCGAGCATGGACCCGAGCATGAGGACGGGCAGGAGGCATGAGCACCGAAGGCGAGAACGCACGCCGCGAGCCAGCGCCGACGGTGCGGGCCGGTGTCGAGGCGATCCTGCTCGTCGTCGAAGAGCCGGTGTCCGACATCACGTTGGCCCAGGTCCTCGAACGACCACGGGCCGAGGTGGCTGCGTGCCTGCGCGCGCTCGCCGACGACTACGCCGGTCGGGACGGGGGCATCGAGCTGCGCGAGGTCGCCGAAGGGTGGCGGTTCTACACCCGGCCCAACTGCGCGTCGGTGGTCGAGCGTTTCGTTCGCGACGGTCAGCAGGCCCGCTTGACCCAGGCGGCGCTCGAGACGCTGGCGGTGGTCGCATACAAGCAACCGGTGAGCCGGGCGCGAGTGTCCGCCGTGCGGGGGGTCAACGTGGATGGGGTCATGCGGACGCTGGTCACCCGCGGGCTGGTCGAGGACGCGGGGACAGACGGCGAGACCGGCGCGATCCTGTACCGGACCACGTCGTTCTTCCTTGAACGGCTGGGAATGAACTCCCTGGACGAGCTGCCGCCCCTTGCGCCCTGGCTGCCCGCGGTCGAGACGGTCACGGCGGACATCGACAAGTGAGCGAAACCGTTCGCATGCAGAAGGTGCTGGCGCAGGCGGGGATCGGTTCGCGGCGCGCGTGCGAGGACCTGATCGTTGCCGGCCGGGTCAGCGTCGACGGGCGAGTGGTCGACGTCCTCGGTAGTCGCGTGGACCCGACCCGCTCGACGATCGAAGTCGACGGCGAGCGGATCATCACCGATACGAAGCTTGTGCACATCGCGCTGAACAAGCCGGCCGGCGTGGTGAGCACCATGTCCGATCCCGAGGGCCGGCCGAGCCTGCAGGACTATGTTGCGCGGTACGACGTGCGGCTGTTCCACGTCGGCCGGCTCGACGCCGACACCGAAGGACTTTTGCTGCTGACCAACGACGGTCCGCTCGCCAATGCACTCATGCACCCATCTCACGAGGTGCCGAAGACCTACCTGGCCGAGGTGGCCGGGCCGATCCCGCGTGACGTAGGCCGCCGGCTGAAGGCCGGCGTAGAGCTCGAGGACGGCGTGGTCGCTGTCGAAGACTTCAAGGTGGTCAGCCGGGTCGGCAACCGGGTCATGGTCGAAGTCGTACTCCACGAGGGACGCAAGCATGTCGTCCGCCGCCTGCTCGACGCGGCGGGTCATCCGGTCCAGCGGTTGGTGCGCACAAGGGTAGGTCCGGTGGTGCTGGGAGATCTGCGGTCTGGCCGCACCCGGGTGCTCAGTCGCTCCGAGGTGTCCGCGTTGTATGCGGCCGCCGGGCTCTGAGGGGTAGGTCTCACATGCCACTGCGTGCGATTCGCGGCGCCACCCAGCTCAGCGCAGACGACGCCGACGAGCTCCACGCCGCAGTTGTCGAGCTGGTGACAGCGGTGCTGGAGCGCAACCGGATCACCACAGACGACCTGGTCAGCATCCTGTTCACCTCCACGCCCGACCTGCGCAGCGAGTTCCCGGCTGCGGCCGCCCGCGGTCTGGGGCTCGGTGATGTGCCGCTGCTGTGTGCACAGGAGCTCGACATCGCCGGCGCGCTGCCGCGGGTGGTCCGGCTCCTCGCGCACGCTGAGCTGGACGTGCCCAGGTCCGAGGTCCAGCACATCTACCTGCGCGGGGCCGAGGTGCTTCGGCAGGACATCGCCCAGTGATCGCGGCCGTCCCGGACGCGCCGCTGCGGGTGCACGTCATCGGTGCCGGGCTCATCGGTGCGTCGATCGGCCTCGCCCTGCGCCGCCGCGGCCACGACGTGTCACTGGCCGACCGGGACCGGGCAGCGCAGATGCTCGCGATTGCCCTCGGTGCCGGCGAGCCGCAGGCCGCAGACGCTGCGCCGGCCGACCTCGTCGTCGTCGCGGTGCCACCGGTGGCGGTGCCCGACGTCGCGCAGCGTGCACTGGCCGTCGAGCCGAGGAGCACGGTCATGGACATCGCATCCATCAAAGCCGCTCCGTTGTCCGATCTCGCGTCCCGGGGTGCCGATCTGACGCGCATGGTCGGGTCGCATCCGGTGGCCGGCCGGGAGCGGTCGGGGCCAGGCGCCGCGCGCGCTGATCTGTTCGTCGGCCGACCATGGGTCCTCTGCCCGACCACGATGACCTCGTCTGCCGCGTTGGCCTTGGCCCGGCGGGTCGTCGTCGATTGCGGCGCCGCGCCGGTCGAGATGTCGGCGGAGGAGCACGACCAGGCGGTCGCGCTGGTCTCGCACCTGCCTCAGATCGCGGCCAGCTTGACTGCCCGTCGGCTGCTCGACGCACCGGAGTCGTTCCTGCGACTGGCGGGCACCGGCTTGCGTGACACCACGCGGGTGGCCGCGTCCGATCCAGCGTTGTGGGTGCAGATCCTGCAGGGCAACGCGCCTGCACTTCGTGCGTTGGTCCAGCCGCTGATCGACGACCTCATATCGCTGCAGTCCATGCTCGATGACGCCGCCCTGGCCCGAACCACCGCCGCGGATGCCATGACGGCGCTGCTCTCGGACGGCCGCCGCGGCCGGGCTCGACTACCTGGCAAGCACGGCTCACCGCATGCCACGTACGCGACCGTGCCGGTGGTCATCGCCGACCGGCCCGGCGAGCTGGCCCGGCTGCTGGTCGCGGCCGGTGACGCCGGGGTGAACGTCGAAGACATCTCGATCGAGCACTCACCCGGGCAGCCGGTCGGCCTGGTCGAGCTCGCGGTCGCCCCGACCGCGGTTGACCGGTTGGCCACCGCCTTGCGGGCGGGCGGCTGGGACGTGCACGCGGAGGAGAGCCGGCTCGCGGACTGAAGTCTGCCCGCGGCCGACGGATACCCTCGCTGCGTGAACCAGCCCGACCGTCGAGCCCGTCCGGTCGTGGCGATCGACGGTCCGTCCGGGTCCGGCAAGTCGTCGGTAGCCAGGGGGGTGGCGAGTCGTCTCGGGCTGCGCTACCTCGATACCGGCGCGATGTACCGCGGCCTGACCTGGTGGATGCTGCAGCACGATGTCGATGTCGACGACGCGGGTGCCGTTGCGGCCCGCGCGTACGAGGCGGTGCTGCGGTCCGGGACCGACCCAGAGAACCCGACGATCACCGTCGACGACACCGACGTCGGAGTCGCGATCCGAGGACCCGCGGTCACGCTGGCGGTGAGCGCGGTGAGCGCGGTGCCCCGGGTCCGCACGCGGATGGTCGAGATGCAGCGCGAGATCATCCGCGAGGGCGGCATCGTGGTCGAGGGTCGAGACATCGGCGCCGTCGTCGCTCCGGCCGCCGACGTCAAGGTCTACCTGACTGCCGACCCGGCCGCCCGCGCCGCGCGACGGTCACTCGAGCTGCAGCACGACCCGTCCGCCACGCTGCAGGCCACGCTCGACGACCTTCACCGTCGCGACCGGATCGACTCGACCCGAGCCGCGTCACCACTCACCCGGGCCGACGACGCCGTGGTGGTCGATGCGACCGCACTGGAGCTGGACGAGGTGATTGCGCTGGTCACCGAGCTGGTGCTCGAGCGGACCGGGGTCGCATGAGCAAGCCGGCCGAGGAGGAGGAGTTTGGCGCGCACGCCGATCACCCGTCGGGGGATGCTTACGTGGACCTCGAGGGTGGGTCGCTGCCGGTGCTCGCGGTCGTCGGCCGGCCGAACGTCGGGAAGTCCACGCTGGTCAACCGGATTCTCGGTCGTCGAGAGGCCGTCGTGGAGGACCGGCCTGGGGTGACCCGCGATCGGGTCGCATACGACGCGCTGTGGAACGGACGCCGGTTCATCGTGCTCGATACCGGCGGCTGGGAGCAGGACGCGAGCGGCATGGCTGCGCGAGTCGCGGCGCAGGCAGAGCTGGCAGTGGCGGCGGCCGATGCCGTGCTGCTGGTCGTCGACACTTCGATCGGCGCGACCGACACCGACGAGGCGGTGGTGCGCGTGCTGCGCAGGGCGGGGAAGCCGGTCGTGCTGGCGGCGAACAAGGTGGACGACGAGCGCGGCGAGGCCGACGCGACCGCGCTGTGGAACCTTGGCCTGGGCGAGCCGTTCGCGGTCTCCGCGTTGCACGGCCGCGGGTCCGGCGAC
>JBEVHX010000077.1:0-30126 GCA_040510995.1 Candidatus Nanopelagicales bacterium | reverse complement strand
CTGCTCGCCCGTGGGCGGTGTCGCCGAGGGCGTCACCGGTACAGGTTGGACGGGGACCGACGTCCCCACCTGTGGCCGGGTCGTGACCAGCGGCGGTCGTACCCGGACGGTCACCCGCACTGTCTTGATCGCTCCGCTGACCGTGTCGCGCACATACACGTTGGCCCGGTTCGGGCCTGGCTTGGGCGACAGCCGAAGCACGACGGCGCCCTCCTCCGCCTCGGTGGCGCACCAGTCGGCGCTCGACTCGACCGTCCATTGCAGAGTCCCGCCACCCCGGTTGATGACCGCGATCCGTTCCGGCGGCAGCGCTTCGTCGGCGTCCACCTCGCCCAAGTCGATGACGGAGTCCGGCACATCCAGCTCGGGCTGGACGAGAATCGGGTCGATGAGACCGGGTCGCGGATGCGCGGACGTCGACATGGTGCGCAGCGCGATCGGGACGTCACCATCGCCCTCGAACCGTTTCTGCGGCACCTGGCGCCCAGACTCCGCAAGTGCCGCATGCACGTAGTCGTACAGCTCGCTGAGATTGACGATCCCGTCGTCGTCCCGATCCGTCGCGCCCTGCAGCATGCCCTCGACGAGGTGGTGGGTGAAAAGGCTGGCATGGTTGCGCACGTTTGTGTCGTTGGCGAGTTCGCCGCCCCGGCTGCTCGTGACGACGAAGCAGCCTCTGCCGGCAAAGGTGGCGGACAGGTCGCCGCCCTTGAACCGGCCGCTGTGGCAGCAGTCGAGCAGGATGACGGTGGTCGCCGCCGCGGACTCATCGATCATCTGGCGAACGTCGGAGGCTTTCACCGCGGTGGATCGCAACCGATCCGCGCGCGTGTCGCGGGTGCACAGGAAGAGCTCGTTGCTCTGGTCGAGCATGCCGTGGCCCGAGTAGTACAAGATCAACGTGTCCTGTCGGGTGGCCGCGCGCAGGAAGTCCTCGAGCTCGCGCAGCACCTCGGCCATGGTGCGCTCCGTGACCAGCCGGACGTTGTCCGACGGCACCAGGCCGGTGTCGCGGTCGCACAGCGCATCTCGCAGCAGCGCCGGGTCGTTTCGTGGCCCTTCCAGGTCGGCCAGGTTGTGGGGGTCCGCCGGAAACGTCGAATTAGCGACCAGCAGGGCGCGGTACGTGCGCGTGGTCATGTCGCCTCGGCCAACTGGCTTGCGACCGAACGCAGGACGTTCTGGACCGCGGCGTCGCTGACGTCGCTGCCTTTGAGCTCGACCTCCTTGAGCTCTCCGCTGTCCGACCACACGACCCGCATCGAGCGGGTGTCGTCGCGCTGGAGCCAGGACTTCACGACCTCGATCGCGGCCGTGAACACGCCGGCCGAGCCCAAGGCCAGGATGATCGCCGCGAGTTCGATGCCCTTGGTGCCTTCGACGGTCGTCGTCGCGCGTTCGACCCCACCGACTTGCTCGTCGAGCTCGGTAACCAGGCCAGCGACCTGATCCAGCCAGCGGTCATCGAGCGCGTCGAAGCGATCGCTCGACGGCTCGAGGTGCAACTCGACGTTCGCCCCCACGATTCCTCCACGGCAGCGCTCACGGACAGTATTCCGGGAGCATCGACCCCGCGGGGCAGATACCGCCTCATCGTCACGATTCGGACTCCGGGTCCGGCCCGGAGTACGCTGAGAAGGCTTCCGCTTTTCGTGATAATCCTTATACTGGATTCGGCCTGGCGAAAGAGCTGAAGGGACCCACCGATGCGTGTCCGAGTCGACCTCAACGTCTGTCAGGGCCATGGTGTGTGCCACATGAGCGCACCCGAGGTCTACGACCTCGACCCAGAGGACGGTCACTCCATCGTGATGCTCGATCCGGTCCCGCCCGAGCACGAGGACGGGGCCCAGTTGGGCGTCGACAGCTGCCCAGAACGGGCGATCAGCGTCGTCAGCGCGGCTGTGGGCGCGGCCAACAACGCCGACTGAGCGCTGCGCGGACCGATGCGGATCGTCGTCGTCGGTGCATCGCTGGGTGGGGTCCGGACGGCCCAAGCACTCCGAAGACTCGGCCACGACGGGCCACTCGTCCTGGTCGACGCACATGACCGGGTTGCGGTCGATCGGCCACCGCTGTCCAAGGCATACCTCGCGGGCGACGACCCGGAGCCTCGCGACCTGCTGACCGACGAGCAGGCCAGCTCGTTGGGGCTCGAGCTGGTGCTCGGCCGACCAGCGACCGGGGTTGACCTCGCGAGTCACGAAGTGGTGCTCGCCGATGGGCGGCTGCCGTACGACCGGCTCGTGCTCGCCTGCGGATCCCACCCACGGAGGCTGGGTCGGCTGACCGATCGGGCCGGGGTGCATCTGCTGCGCACCGAGGTGGACGCGGTGGCGCTTCGGGACGCGCTTGCTCGTGCGGAACGAGTGCTCATCGTCGGCGGCGGGTTCATCGGAGCTGAGGTCGCCTGGACCGCCCACCGACGCGGCGTCGCAGCGACCATCGTCGAGCCGCTGCCCGCGCTCATGGTCCGAGGGCTCGGCCCAGAGCTTGGCCAACTCATGACCGAGCGCCATCGACGACTCGGGACGGATGTCCGGCTCGGCGTCGGCGTCGAGGATGTCACCGGGGAGCGCGGGCGGCTGACAAGTCGGCTCACTGATGGGGAGACGGTCGAGAGCGATCTCGTTTTGGTCGGCGTCGGGACCGTGCCGGCCACGGGGTGGCTCGAAGGGTCGGGGCTCACGATCGAGGACGGGGTGCACTGCGACAGCACGCTGGCGGCGGCCGGTGTGCCCGACGTCTGGGCGGTCGGCGACGTCGCCCGCTGGTGGCATCCGCGGCTGGAGGAGCAGATCCGGGTCGAGCACTGGACCAACGCCGTCGAGCAGTCAGGCGTGGTCGCCAAGAACGTGCTCGGTGATGCGCAGGCCTACGACGCGATGCCATATGTGTGGTCAGACCAGCTCGGCACCCGCCTCCAGATCGTCGGACGGGTGCGCCCGGACGACCAGGTGTGTTTCGTGGTCGGAACGGCGCACGACGATGCCTTCGTCGCAGTCACCGGGGACGGCGAGCACGTCCACGCCGTCGTCGGTGCCGGTGCCACCCGCGAGCTGATGCCCTACCGAAAGGCGCTCGTGGACGGGGCCGGGTGGAGCGACGTGCTCGCGAGGAGTGCGGCGGTCAGTCCAGGAACGCCTTGAACCACTCGACCGACTGACCCTTCAGGGTCTCGGGCCAGTCCGCCGGCGCCGGCTCGGCGTATGCGTGCACCCGGAGGTCGCTCTTGAGCACCTCGTCATAGTCCTTGACGTCGACGTAGTACATGTAGGACATCAACCGGTCGGCGAACCGCCATCCCTCGGGTGTGCGGCGGTACACGTCGCGGTAGCGAAGCGCGACCCACATGGTCTTGCCGGTGCGCACGACCTCCGCGTGCGAGGCGAGCAGACCAGTCGCCACATCCGGGTCGTTCTCGTCGAACCGGATGACGTGGCCGTGCGTGTAGTGGTTCGTGGCGCCCAGCACGTCGAACCGGCCCTGGTACGTCGACACGATCGCGTCCAACCCGTTGGCCGCGAAGACGCCGTCCGCCGAGCGCAGGGTTGCGTCGTCGGTGAACAGCTTCGGGATCGCATCAACGATGCGCTCGTCCATGACGAAGCCGTACAGGACAGCCAGGTCGGCGATCGCCTGCCGGTCCTCGATTCGGCGGATCCGGTCCTCGACGGTCTGGGTCGTCATGCCGCTCTCCTCCTCAGGATTTATGCGGATGGTATGCAGGAATAAGCTGCAGCGCAAGGTTCAGGCGGGTTCCAGAAGCCGACCCGGTCGCAAGGCCGGGACCACCGCGAGGTGGGCGAAGGCGATGATGGACAGGATCCAGAAGGCCAGGGTGAACGACCCGGTGAGGTCGCGCAGCGCACCGACCATGACCGGACCCAAGGCAGCAAGACAGTACGACAGCAGAAACACCATCGCCGACAGTCGGGCAGCCTCCCCGCGTGAACTGGTCACATCGACGAGCAGGACGAGACCGAGAGCGAACCCGCCACCCAGACCGAGGCCGTAGAGGACCACTGACATCCAGGCGAGGTCGGGCGCGGCAGCCAAACCGAGCGTGCCGAGCGCCGAGCAGCCGATCGACAGCGCGAGCAGCGGTCGCCGGTCTCGGGTCCGGTCGGTGATGGCCGGGAACACGATCATGGCCACGACCTGCACGGCGAAGAAGGCTGACAGCAGGTGGCTTGCCGACGCCGCGCTCCACCCACGGTCGAGGTAAGCGGGCGCGAGCCAGGTCAGGATGCTGAATCCCAGGAAGGTGTTCAACGCGAAGTAGTACGTGATCAGCCAGGCCGTCCGGCTGCGCCAAGGCAGGCCGTGCACATCGGTTTCGGCGGCCACGTCGCTGGCCGCCTTCAACTGGTCGCCCCGGAGCAGTCGAGGGAAGACGAGCAGCCAGGCGAGCGTGCAGACTGCCGTCGGAACCGCCCAGGACGCCAGAGACCGGTTCCAGCCACCCAACGCCTCGGCCAGCGGGACGGACGCCCAGGCGGCGATCGTGGAACCGGTCGCCATGGCCATGGAGTACACGCCAGCGCCGAACCCGGGGCGCCGGCGGACGTGATGTCCGATCAGGCCAGGCATGACCGTCGAGACGGCGCCCATGGCCGTGCCGCTGAGGAACGTGGACAGGTAGAGCAGTCCCACGACGTGCCCGGCCAGTCTTAGCGTCTCGGCCACGGTCAGCAGCAGCAAGGCCAGCGCCGTCAGCTGCTCATGTCCGATGCGCCGGGCGAGCCATTGCGCGGGTGGCGCGAGGGCACCGAGGCAGACGATCGGGATGGCGGTCAGCAGGCTGACCGCGATGCCCGACAAGCCGAGGTCGTCGCCGATGTCGTCGAGCAGCGGTGGAACCGCGCCGAACGTCGTCCGCAGGTTCAGACCGATCAGCGCGAAGATGCCGACGATGGCCGCCGTCGGCAGCGGTCGTTCGACATGGACCGCTGCCCTCGGGGTCGCGGTCATGACTGTTGGTCAGACCAGGCGAGGTCGGCCAGCACCCGCTCGATGCGTGCCCGCGCATGGTCCGTCGGGCCGGGACTCGGAACCAGCAGCAGCCGGTCCTGCTCGATGGCGTCGAGGACGCGGGCCGCGACGTGCTCCGGCGACAGGCTCGGTGTGGTGTTGTCGAACGCGCCGAGGACAGCGGATGGCCGGTCGGGCACGGCGAGGGGAGACGGCCGGTTGCGCTCAGCGTCGCGGATGCGGGTGTCGACCGGCCCCGGGCAGACAACCGTGACGCCGATGTCGATCGCGTTCGCCACGAGCTCGACCTGGAGGGTCTCCAGCAGCCCGAGGACCGCATACTTGCTGGCCGCGTACGGCGCGTTGCCGCCGTTGGTGACTGGCGCTAGCCCGGCGATCGATGACACGGCGAGCACGTGACCTCGCCCTGCGGACACCATCGTCGGAAGGAAGGCGTTGAGGGCGTTGATCACGCCGCCGAGGTTGACGTCGAGGACCCAACGCCAGTCTTGCGGGCGCTGCTCCCATGTCGGCATCCGCGGCCCGATCACTCCAGCGATGCTGCAAAGGAGATCCACCCGACCCCAGTGGTCGAGAACGTGGTCTCTGACCTCCTCGAAGCGCGTGCCATCCGTCACGTCCAGCTGCAGTGCGTCGACGACGGCTCCCGTCGTCGACCTGATGTCCGCGGCCGCCACGTCCAGGGAGTCTTGTTCGACATCGAGCATCAGCACCATCAGGCCACGAGCGGCGAGCGCCGACGATACGGCCCGACCGATCCCGCTCGCGGCACCGGTGACCACGGCGACCTGGTTGGGGCCAAGCAGCACGGTCAGCCGGCCAGCAATGGGATGACGCCGGTGCCAAAGAGTTCGAGCTGGCGCATCGCCTCCGCATGTGGGAGCCCGGGCCACTGCGGCTTGAACACGAAATGCGTCATGCCGAGCTCGTCCCGCAACCGGGCGAGCTCAGCGGCGCACTCCTCGGCCGGGCCCATGATGAAGCGGTTCTCCACGTCGCTTCGCACCTGCTCCCCGCTCGGTTCGACCGGAGTGTTCTCGCCCGACAGGCCCCATTTGAGGTAGGTCTCATAGCGCGCCCGGTACCGCACGAGCGCGGCTTCCGCAGCGGCTTCGTGTGTCGGCGCGATGAGCAGCTCGCGACGCACCGGGAAGTCGCCATCAGTCGGCAGATCGTGCGACTGCCTGGTCTCGACGAACAACCGGCGCAGCTCCCCGAGCTCGGCATGGGTCGGGAACGGCGGCGCATACCACGCGTCACCCAATCGCGCGGCGCGCTCGACCGCGCCGCGTGCCTGCCCGCCGATCCACACAGGTGGGCCGTCCTTCTGCAGTGGGCGGACAGCGGGCCTGGCGTCTTGGACGCTGAAGAACCGGCCTTCGTATGTGACGTTCTCGCCCGACCACAGCCGTCGGATCAGGCCGAGGGACTCCTCAAAGCGGGCGACTCGGGTGCCGGGTTGCACACCGAACGCGGCGAACTCATGCGTGCTGTACCCCAGCCCCACCCCGAAGACCGCGCGGCCGTCGGTGACCACGTCGAGAGTCGCAATCTGCTCAGCCATGTCGACGGGGTTCACCATCGACAACAGCACGATGCCGGTCGCGGTGGCCATCGTCGGCGCGTGCGCAGACATGTGCGTCAGCCAGGGGATCGGCTGGAAATAGCGCAGCTCGGCGCCGAGGTAGTGCTGACCAGTGACCATCAACCCGAAGCCGAGCTGCTCGGCCGCGACAACGAGTTCCTCGTGCTCGCGGCGCTGTACGCGAGCATCGGTCGCGTCGTTGTGCACCGACGTCAGCAGGATCCCGAACTCCACGTGCTCGCCTCTCGTCGAACCACTCGCTCAGACCAGCTCGCTGTCCGCGAGCGGCGAATGCAGATGAGCGCCGAACAGGTCCGAGCAGAACGGGTCGCTACTCGAGGACCAGCGCAGCAGGCTGACCTTCACCCCACGCACCCGCTCGTCCCAGAAGACGCCCTTCACGGACTCCGCCGGAACGCCGTACGCGGCGGCGACCCCGGCGACGGTCAGCAATGCCGACGACTGCGCCGCCTCGAACGCATCGGCGTCGGTAAAGAACACGTCTACCGTGAGCCAGAACGGCCCGGCGTTCTTGCTGCGCACGATGCTTGCCGCGTCACGAAGCAGCACCGACGACCTCCTTCGTACGGTGAGCCGCGCCAATGCGGGCGCGGGTGACCGGGAACGGCTCGAGCGGGTCGTCGAGGGGCAGCAGGTGGTACACGGAGAACGTGAACACGTCGGACACCGGGATGACGACCGGCATGTACGGGGCGGCCGCGTTGCCGGCCGTCGTCTGCCGACCGGGGTACGGCCCGATGAACAGCCGAATGAATCCGAAGTAGGCGGCCTCCTCCGCCAGTTCGCGGTCGTGCGCGACGACGTCCAGGACCACGGCGGCCTCGTGGCCGGTGACCGCCGTATGCGGCTCGAGCGCCCCGAGCACCCCGTCAAGGCCGAAAATGCGCGTCGACACCCGCAACCGACCGGCCGCGACATGCTCGGCGAAACGCGGTGAACGGGTCACCGCGTCCTCCGCCGCGCGGGCCCATTCGCGGATCTGTCCGAGCAGCCGCGGGTCTCGGACACCGAGCACGGAGATCGCCCGGAAGCCCTCTCGGCGAGCACCCTCGACCAGCACCGTGTAGGGGCGTTCGATCCACTGCGCGCCCGAGCAACGGACACCGGCGTCGGTGGGCTCGTACGCTGCCGCTGTCAGGTCGAGGCAGCCCCCCGGGTTCTCCTCCAACGATGGATGAGCCCGCTCATAGAAGGTGTGCGACACCAGGGACCGAACGCTGACGTCGTGGCCAGGATGCGGAGAGCGAACCTCGAAGCCGTCGTTTGTGACGTCGGCCCAGATGCACTGCCCCGAGTCGCCTGGCTCCAATGCCAGGCCGCCACACTCGAGGAGCTTGCCCGCGTGCGCGGCCACCGCGGTCGGGATGCCGCGCAGCATCGGCAGCGCCATGAACAGCCCGATGTCGAGGGCTCGTCCGGTGATGACGCCGTCGACCTCCTGCTGGAGGGCAGCGATGATCGGCTCCGGTCCAAGCAGTGCGACCATCCGCTCCGTGGTGTCGATGTCGTGATGGGTCAGGCGGTCGACCAACGGCGCACCGCTGGTCGCCGGTGCGATCAGCGCGCCGTCGTCCAGCCGCGCCTTCATGTACTCCTTCGAGAGCTCGGCCCGGATGACACCGATGTCGAAGGCCCAGCCCTCGCGCCGGCACAGGTCGTCAATGGCTCGCAGGCACTGGTCGAGGTGCTGATCCGCTCCCGCGATCCCCACCGAGAACACGAAGGGGATACCGCGTTCTTGCGCCGCGGCGAGGTACGGACGCATGTTCTGCGCGACGTTCGATGCGACCTGCTCCCCAGACCCCAGCCAATACGGTCCCCAGTCGCTCCCGGTGCCCTGCGCAACGATGACGTCGACGCCCCACTCGAGCGCGCGCTGGATCGACGTCTCGATGTCCGGTGCGGGCGCGATGTGGTTGACGAACGCAAGGATGCGTACGCGCGGCGCAGTCATGCCGGGACCTGCTCTGTCATCGCTACCAGCCGCTGGGCGAGCTGTTGCTGGTCAACCTTGCCGAGCGCGTTGCGCGGGAGTTCGTCGACGACATGCACGACCCTGGGTCGCTTATATGCGGCCAGCCGCTCGAGGGTGAACTCGTCGAGGCCGTCGGCCGGACGCTGGTCGCGGGTGACCACTGCGGCGGCCACCATCTCCCCCCAACGCGGGTGCGGCAGTCCGACGACGGCGGCGTCGAGAACGTCAGGGTGCTGCCGCAGGACTGCCTCCACCTCGGCGGGGACGACGTTCTCGCCGCCGGTGACGATCAGGTCCTTGATCCGATGGGTCAGGACCAGACCGCCGTCGGCCTGGAGACGGCCGGCGTCGCCGGTGCGCAGCCAGCCGTCGGTCGTCAGCAGCTCAGCGGTCGCGGTCGGGTCTTTCGCATACCCCGGGCTGTTCTGCGCGGATCGCGTCCAGACCTCGCCCGGCCGGCCGGGCGGGAGAACCCCGTGCGAGTCCGGGTCACGCACGCTGATCTCAATCCCCGGGAACGGGTACCCCACGAACGAGGCTTCGACCGCCTGGCCACGCTCGGCCGTCGGCGGTGTCAGGTCCTGCGTGATTGACCCCGTCGTCTCGGTCAAGCCGTAGACGTGCGCGAGGCTGCAGCCGAACGCATCGAGGACCGCATCGCGGGTCTTGGTCGGAATGGGTGCCGCGCCGTAGACGATCAGGCGAAGGTCGGGCAGCCCGTCCGCCGTCGCGAGCGCGCACAGGTCGTGCAGCATCGTCGGAACAAGGAAGGCGTGGGTGACCCGTTCGTCACGCAGCGCCGCGAAGAGCGTCTCGACCCGGCTCGGCCCCAGCACGACCGTCCGCGCCCCGCTGGCCAGGCCGATCAGCCCCCAACCGAGCCCGCCAATGTGGAAAAGCGGCGTGGCCAGCAGGCTGATCGACTCAGCCGTGACGTCCCAGCCCTGCACTGCGCGAGGGATCTTCGCCACCAGGTTGCCGTGGGTCAGCAGCACGCCTTTGGGTCGACCGGTGGTCCCCGACGTGTAGATCTGCAGCACGACGTCGTCGTTCGCGCAGTGTTCGGCTGTCGTGCCCGGTGCCTGGTGCTCGCGCCAAGTTTCGTAGTCGAGCGCCGATCCGTCGTCCGCGTGCACCGTCAGCTGCAGCGCGGTCGGGTGGGCGCCCACCAGGCGCGGCGCCACCGCCGCAGAGTCCCGATGGACGACGACGGCTCGGGCCTCGGCGTGCTCGGCGATCCGGACGAGCTCGTCTGGCGAAAGCCGCCAGTTCATCGGGACGAGCACCGTCGAGGTCCGCGCGCAAGCCATGACCAGCTCGTAGATCTCGGTCCCGCTCGGGAGCAGCGCAAGTATCCGGTCGCCTGCTTTCATTCCCGCGGCCCGTAATCCGGCGGCGACCAGGGCGACCCGCCGATCGAGCTCGGCATACGTAATGTCGGTGGTCGCGGTGGACAGTGCCCGGGCGTCGGGGTGGGCCAGCGGCAGCACACCGAGCCGGTACTGGTCGGCGCCGATCACGTGGTCAACCCTTCGCCGGACCGAGGTCGGTGGGCAGGTGCTGGATGGCGCGCAGCATCGCGCTGCCTCCGTACCGAATGTCCTCGGTCAGCAAGCGGGCGTCGGGAAACCTCGTGACGAGGGTGTTGAAAACGAGTTCGCCCTCGAGGCGAGCCAGCGCCGCGCCGAGGCAGAAATAGACCCCGAAGCCGAACGAGAGGTGATCCGAGGCGTTGCTGCGGGTGAGGTCGAGCCGGGTCGGATCGTCGAACACCTCTGGGTCCCGGTTGGCGGCGCCCATCAGGATGATCATCGTGTCCCCCTCGCGCACCTGTTCGCCGCCGATCTCGAAATCGGCGAGCGCCACGCGAGGCAAGTAGTGGTGCGGCGAGTCGTACCGAATGAGCTCCTCGATGGCCGGTCGCACCAACGACGGGTCCGCGACGAGCCGATCCCATTGGTCGCGGTGCCGCTGCAGCGCGAGGAACCCGTTGCCGAGCAGGTTGGTGGTCGTCTCACTTCCGCCGAAGAGGATGAGGACGAACATCGCGACCAGCTCGTCCTCGGTGAGGGCGTCGTTGTCCTTCTGGTCGAGCATGAGCATCGGGAGCTCAGGACCTTCGCCAGTCCTGCGCATGCGCTCGACCATCGCGTGCACGTACTCGCGGAAGGCCTCGATTGCCTGGTCGGCTCGTTTCAGGCTCGCTTCGCCCGGGCTCATGTGGGCGGCAAGCGCCTCGCCCCACTCCCAGATCAGGTTGCGGTCGGCCTGGGGGATCCCGATGAGATCGACGATCACCCGGACCGGCAGCTGGTTGGCCAGCTCGGTCTTCACGTCGACGACGCCCCGATCGCGCATCGGTGCGACGAGGTCGTCGATGTGCCGCTGGATCGATGCCCGCAGCAGCTCGATCCGGCGCGCGGTGAAGGCGCGCGAGGAGATGCGGCGCAGCCGGGCGTGCTCCTCTCCGTCGTTGCGGCTCATGAACAGGCTCTCGAAGTCCATGATGCGAAAGAAGACTTCGTGGTCGGCCAGCGGAAGGCGGGACACCACACCCTCCGCCAGCCGGCCGTACCGGTACCCGTTGTGCGAATTCGGGTAGGCGTTGGACATCACCGCCTTGACGTCGCGGTGCCGGGTGACGACAAACGCGGGTCCACTGTCCCAACGGACGACTCCACCGCCGCGCTGCCAGCGCTCATACATCGGGTACGGCCAAGCGATCGCAGTCGGATCGGCGTGGAAGAACGCCGACACCTCGCGGTCCTGCTCGACGTCGACTGCGGTCACACGATCCTCAGTTCATGATATTCATGATGATGGTTTCACTGTAGGGTTGCCCAACCGCGGTGGTCAACCGGGTCGGTCGGAAGGAGCAGAGATGCCGGACGGGGTCGCAGTCGTCACCGGGGCCGCAGCAGGAATCGGCGCCGCCAGCGCCCGGGCACTACTCGCGGCCGGCTGGCCGGTCGTGCTGCTCGACCGCGACGAGGAGCGGGCACGCGATGTCGCCTCCTCGCTTGGCGACGGCGCGTCAGCAGCCGGCTGCGACGTCGCAGACGAAGCGTCGGTCACCGCGGCGTTCGCCGCCGTGAAAGACCGGCACGGGAAGGTCGGCGTCCTGCACAGCAACGCCGGCATCTTTCTCGGGCACGGGGTCGGTCGCGACGGCCCGCTGGACGAACTCGACTTGGACACTTGGCGGCGCACCGTGGACGTCAACCTCACGGGCGCGTACCTGTGCGTGCGCAACGTAGTGCCGTTGATGCGCGCCGCCGGCGGCGGGAGCATCGTCTTCACCGCGTCGGTTTCCGGCGCTCTCCTTGGGAGCCTTGCGCCGGCATACGCCGCGTCGAAGGCGGGGCTCATCGGCTTCATGCGTGCGCTTGTGCTCACGTATGCGCGTGAAGGCATCCGGGTGAACTCGATCTGTCCCGGCACGGTGATGACCGACATGTCCCGTGAGGTCCGGGCATCAGCCGACCTGCGCAAGCGACTCGTGGACAACATCCCCGCAGGCCGGATCGCCGAGCCGGAGGACATCGCGAACCTGGTGGTGTTCCTGTCGTCGCCGCAGGGTGCATACCTCAACGGCGCTGTGCTGCCGATGGAGGGCGGCCTCATCGTCGCCTGAGCGGCAGCAGGGGAAGCGGTCAGGCGGACGGGATGTCGAGGACCTCGCCGCGACGGGGACCAGGCGTGAACGTGGCCGGGATCTTCTGCCAGCCGGTGTTCGTGCCCTGGTGCGGATAGGCCTCGAGCTTGTCCTCGTCGACGACGTAGTCGGGCATCCGCTCGAGGATCTGGCCGAGCAGCTCCCTAGCCATCGCGCGGCCCAGGTGCGAGCCGGCACAGCGGTGCACGCCGACGCCGAACGCGGTGTGCCGGTTGGGCCACCGGTCGATGTTCAGGCTGTCCGGGTCCTCGAACTGCGACTTGTCCCGGTTCGCCGAAGCCCACGCGAGCAGCACGCGGTCTCCGACATGCACCGGGCAGCCGTGGAACTCGGCCTCAGTTGCAACGGTCCGGGCCAAGGCCTGGGTCGGCGAGAAGTACCGCAGGAACTCCTCGATGGCTCGGTCGAGCAGGCTGGGGTCGTCGATCAGACGTTGCCGGACGTCTGGGTTCTGGTAGAGCCAGACCAATGTCTGGCTGACCAGGGAGGCGGTGGTCCCGACCCCGCCGGCGAGGAGCAGCTCGATCATCGAGAACACCTCCTCCTCGGTGACCAGCCGGTCGTCGACCTCTTGCTGGACCAGGTAGCTGATGATGTCGTCCTTCGGTTCCTTGCGCCGAGCGGCGATGACCTCGCGCATCTGCTGCGAGAGGGAGGGCAGTTCGACCTTCGTCGCCCGTTCGTACTCCTCACTGCCAGGGACGGCAGCGAGCACGGCGTGGTGCGCGAATGAGTAGCGCGGCCAGTCCTCGACCGGCAGCCCCAACCAGTCGACCGTCACGATCGAGGGCACGCCGATGACCTGCGTGAAGTCGCACTCGCCGGCCTCGATGACCTGGTCGATGAACCAGGTGGTGTACTTCGTGACCATCTCGGTCATTCGCGCGATCGCAGCCGGTGACGTGATCGGGTTGATGAGCTTGCGGTACTTCCGGAACTCCGGCGGGTCGATCTCGATCGGGATGTGCAGGTGCATCGGTGTCTTCGGGATCACCACCGTCAATCCCTCGCCGCCGTAGGAGTTGCGCGCCGAGGAGAACACGTCGTCGTCGCGGGCCGCCTCGAACACGCTGTCGTAGCCCGACATCACCCAATACCCGCCGTGCGCCTCCGTCCACGCGACCGGGCACCGCTCGCGCAGGGCTCGATACGAGGCGACCGGGTCCCGCGAGTGATCTTGGGAGTTGTGGTCGAAGTCGACCACCGGTGATCGGTCCTGTGCAGTCATGGGCGTCCACCTCATCGGAGGGCTTCCGGCTTAGAGATGATAATGGTTATCCTAGATAGGCCCTGTCAACGCTTCTTCTGGAGGCCCACATGATCGAGGCGCCGCACCTGTCCGCTGACGCCCACGGGCTTCTGGGCAACCTGGAGGAGCTGATCGGCACTGGCTGGGTCCGGTCCAGCGGGCCGGAGACCATCGATGTCGTCGATCCCTCGAGCGGACACGTCGCCGGCACGATTCCCGGCTCGACGACGGACGATGTCGCGCGGGCTGTGGCCGCAGCGCGCGCAGGCTTTGACTCCGACGCGTGGTCCGGGCTGAACCCCTCCGAGCGGTCCCGAGCCCTCCATCGCCTGACTGACGTCCTCGCGGAGCACGCCGAGGCGCTTGCCGAGATCGGCACGCTGGAGGTCGGCTCACCGATCACGCTCAGCCGTGGCCTGCACGCCGGCGCACCGATCTCGTTCTTCCGCTGGTTCGCCGACGCGGCGCTCAAGGGGCCGATGGGCGGCTACGAGGAGAGCCTCGGGCTCAACGATGTCCCCGTGCTGACCACGAGCATGCTCTTCCGCGAGCCGGTGGGCGTCGTGGCCGCGATCAGCGCATACAACTTCCCCTTGCTGATCACCTCCTTCAAGGTGGGCGGTGCGTTGGCGGCCGGCTGCACGGCCGTGCTCATGCCGTCGCCGCGGACCCCGTTGTCGGCGATCGCGTTCGCGGCGTGCGCCCGGGAGGCCGACCTCCCGCCGGGCACGATCCAGGTCCTGGTTGGTGGAGCCGGCATCGGACAGGCACTCACCACCGCGCCGGGGGTCGACATGGTGACCTTCACCGGATCCGTGGAGGTCGGCCGAAACGTGATGGAGCAGGCGTCGCGCGGGCTCAAGAAGGTCGTGCTCGAGCTGGGCGGGAAGTCACCAAATGTCCTGCTGCCCAGTGCCGACATCCAGACCGCGGTCGGTCCGTCGGTGCTTCGCTTCGTCCGCAACTCCGGTCAGGGATGCGGCGCGACCACCCGCACCCTGGTGCCCCGCGAGTGGTACGACGAGTACGCGGCCGCCGCCAAGCAGGTCATCGACAGCCTGGTCGTGGGCGACCCGTGGGACGAGAAGACCGATCTCGGGCCGGTGATCCGAGGCGATCATCGCGACCGGGTCGAGGGCTACGTCCAGCGAGCGATCGACGGCGGTGGGGTGGTCCTCGCCGGCGGCGGGCGCCCGGACATCGGGGAGGGCTTCTATCTCAACCCGACCCTCGTGGGCGGGGTCGACAACGACGCGGAGATCTGCCAGGAGGAGCTGTTCGGTCCGGTCGGCGTGCTGTTGCCGTACGACGACGTCGACGACGCTTTGCGGATCGCCAACGGCACGCGGTTCGGACTCAACGCAAACGTGTGGGGCGCGACCGACGACGCGATCCGGTTCGCACGACGGCTCAAGGCGGGGACGGTCACGGTCAACGGTGGTGGCTCCGACCGGCCGGACGCGCCGTGGCCCGGCGCGGGAGAGAGCGGTATCGGTGTCGATCGCGGCATGGAGGGCTTCCGCGAGTTCTTTCATATCCGGCACGTGCAGGTCCCGCTCGCCGGGATCGGTCGCTGACCCGTGCCGACAAGCGCGATCACGCTGGGCTGTGGGTCGGCGTATGCCAACGACCGGTTGGAGCCCGCCGAGGCGCTGGCGAACAGCGGGCGGGTCGCATACATGGGTTTCGACTGCCTCGCCGAACGAACCCTGGCGCTCGCCCACGTCCGACGACGACAAGACCCGACCCGCGGGCAAGATGAGCGCATCAGACGGCTGCTGCCGTTGCTGCGGCACTACCTCGCCGCCGGCGGCAAGGTGGTCGGGAACTTCGGCGCCGCGAACCCGGAGGCTGCGGTCGCCGACGTGCAGGCCGCGTTGCGGGAGGTGGGCCTGACCGGCGTCCGGATCGGACTGGTGCTCGGGGACGATGTCCGCGATGTGGTCCGCGACGTCGACCTCGAGCTGGCGGAGCTTGGCACCACCGTGAAGGCATTGGGGGAACGCGTGGTCTCCGCCAACGCGTACCTCGGTGCCGAGCCGATTCTGGAGTGCCTGCAACAGGATGCGCAGATCGTGATCGGCGGCCGGCTCGCCGACCCATCACTTTTCGTTGCCCCGATCTGCCATGAGCTCGGCTGGGCGCTGGACGACTGGGACCGCCTCGGTGCGGCCACCCTCGTCGGGCACATGCTGGAGTGCGGCGTGCACAGCACTGGCGGCAACTTCGAGGACCCGCCGTACCGCGTCGTGCCGAACCCGCACGACCTGGGTTTTCCGCTGGCCGAGGTCACCGAGGAAGGCGCGGTCGTCACGAAACTCGATGGCACGGGTGGCGCTGTCGACGAGCGCACCGCGAAGACCCAGATCTACTACGAGATCCACGACCCGGCGCGCTATCTGACCCCGGACGTGACGGCCGACTTCAGCCGGGTGCGCATCGAAGAGGTCGGTGTGGACCGGGTCCGGCTGAGCGGCGCTCGCGGTACGGAACGACCGGCCGACCTCAAGGTCTTGGTCGGTGTCGACCAGGGCTGGAAGGCGGTGGCCGAGATCTCCTACGGCGGCCCCGGCTGCGTCGCCCGTGCCCGCCGCGCCGAGGAGATCGTGCGGTCGAGGCTTGAGCCGTATGCCGCGGACCTGGACGAGCTGAGGATCGATCTCCAAGGTGTCGACTCGCTGTTCGGGGATCGAATGTCCGGCGGCGAGCCGGCCGAGGTCCGACTGCGCCTCGCGACGCGGACCATGTCGCGAGAGGCCGCAGAGGCAGCGGTGTACGAGGTGGAGTACTTGTACTTCGGGCCCGCGGGCGGCGGCGGGGTCGTCACCAGCGTGCTGCCTGCGCTCGGTGTCACCCCTGCCTATCTCCCGCGCGACCAGGTGCCGACGCATACGTCTGTGGTCACGTCATGAAGCTGCGGGAGGTCGCGTTCAGCCGGTCCGGCGACAAGGGTGACACCAGCAACATCTGCGTGTTTGTCTACGACCCCGCGGACTATGCGCTGCTCCGACATGCGCTCACCGAGGATGTCGTTCGCGAACGCTTCGGCTCTTTGGTCCTCGGTCCGGTCGTCCGCTACGAGATCCCGCAGTCGCACGGCCTGAACTTCGTCCTCGAGCGAGCTCTCGGCGGGGGTGTGTCGATGACGCTGCGCGCCGATCCGCACGGGAAGTCGTATCAGTCGCTGATCCTGGACATCGAGGTCTGAGATCTGCCGTGGACATCGCGGGAGCGGACACGGCGTGCTTCATCGACGGGCGATGGGTGACGGGCGCCGGTTCGCAGTTCACGGCAATTGACCCGTCGACCGAGAATCCGATCGTTTCCTGGGTCGGGGCCGATGCGGCGCAAGTGGAGGAGGCCGTCGTGGCCGCTCGTCGCACGGTCGCCGATCGGACGTGGTCCGGGCTCGCTCCCGACCGCCGCGCCGCGGTGCTCGACCGGCTGGCCGACCTGATCGAACAGCACAGCGAGGAGCTCGCGCTCTCGGTTGTGGCGGAGGTGGGATCGCCGATCACGTTGGCCCGCACCCTGCAGGTCGCGCAACCCGCTGCCAACCTTCGTTGGTGTGCCGAGATGGCGTCGCGCGGGCCAATGGGCGGGCTGGTTCAACAGCTGCCGGCTCTGCCCGCGAACGGGTCCGTCCCGGCGTCCAGCAGCCTCCTTGTGAGAGAACCGATCGGGGTAGTGGCCGCCATGACGCCGTACAACTACCCGATCAACATGCTCTCGTGGAAGGTCGGGCCGGCGCTGGCGGCCGGGTGTTCCGTGGTTGCGCTGCCGTCACCACGGGGGACGCTGTGCTCGATCGCGTTCGTCCGGTTGGCCGAGGAGGCGGGCGTACCCGCGGGAGTGCTCGCGTTGGTCCCCGGCGGCGCTGCGGTGGGCGAACAGCTGGCGGCGCACCCGGACGTCGACCTCGTCACGTTCACCGGGTCCAACTCGGTGGGCGCGCACGTGATGCAGCTCGCCGCGCCCAACGCCACCAAGGTGGTCCTCGAGCTCGGCGGCAAGAGCCCGACGGTCATCCTGCCGTCGGCAGATCTGGCCGCGGTGGTCGGGCCGAGCATCCTGCGCTTCTGCCGCAATGCGGGTCAGGGCTGCGGCGCCACCACCCGGATCCTGGTGCCGAGGCCGTGGGTCGAGCGGTTCGTCGAGCTCGCCCGCCGGTTCATCGACGACCACGTGCCGACCGGCGACCCGCGTCTCGAGACGACTGAAGTAGGCCCGCTGATCAGCGAGGAGCATCTCGGCCAGGTGACAGCGGCGATCGAGCGGGCCGAGACGTCCGGCGCCACGGTTGCGGTGGGTGGGCGGCGGCTGTCGGGCCGCGGGTTTTACCTCGAGCCAACGCTTGTGGTGGGCGCCGAACCGGACGCGGAGCTCAGCCAGGAGGAGTTGTTCGCCCCGGTGGCGGTGGTGCTTGCATACGACAGCGTGGACGAGGCGGTCGGGATCGCAAACTCGACGCGGTACGGGTTGAACGCCGTGGTCTGGGGCGACCTCGACCAGGCACGTGCTGTCGCCGAACGGATCGAGTCCGGCACCGTGGCGATCAACGGTGGGGGTGCGATGCGCCCGGACGTGCCATGGACGGGGTTTCGCACCAGCGGCATCGGGTCGGACATGGGTGAGGACGGGTACCGCGAGTTCTTCCGTGTCAAGCACCTGCAATGGCCGCAGTCGCCGCCGAGCGGTCCACCCGCTCCACCGATGTGATCTCGGCGACCTGCGGCACGATGTCGCGACCCAGGTCGTCCAGGTAGTCGACGACCGCGTCGCCGGACATGTCCGGCCACTGTGCGCGGACCAGGATCGGGTCGATGGGCAGGACGGCGGCGAGGTCGGCGATCTGCGCGACGCACTCCGACGGGGTCCCGATGAAGGCCTCCTTCGACGCCAGCGCGCGGAAGTCGGCGGCGATCTCGCCGGCGTCACGGGTCGCCAGTTGTCGCTGCGCGTATGCCATGAGGCGCGCCTTGGCCATGGACTCGAAGCGCGCGTAGGCCGCGTCCGTCGTGGGCGCCGGGATGATCTCGCGACGCAGCGGATGGCGTACCTGCAGACGACCCAGCGCCGTTCTTTCGTCCTCGTAGATCGAAAGCAGCCGCAGCATCTCGGGGATGCGCGTCTCGGGGGTGATCGGCCA
Source organism: Candidatus Nanopelagicales bacterium (assembly GCA_040510995.1). GTDB lineage: Bacteria > Actinomycetota > Actinomycetes > JBEVHX01 > JBEVHX01 > JBEVHX01. The sequence goes on along the minus strand of JBEVHX010000077.1, from coordinate 11,476 downwards.
ACCGTCGCCGAGTCGAGCAGAGCGGCGGACGCCGGCGTCGCGCATCGCACCGATCCAGATCGGTGGGTGCGGCTGCTGCCACGGCTGGATGTGCGGCCGGGCATCGGTCAGCGACCAGAAGCGACCTTCGAACGTGACCGCCTTCTCGGTCCAGAGCTTCTTGATGAGCGAGATGCCCTCATCCAGCATCGCGAACCGGTTGGCGAAGTCGATGCCGAACGCGTCGAACTCGGCTTTGCGATAGCCCGCGCCGGCACCGACTACGAGCCGGCCGCGGGTCAGGATGTCGAGCGTGGCGAGCTCTTCGGCAAGCGCGACGGGGTGGTAGAGCGGCACTTGGATGATCGTGGTCGCCAAGGTCACCGTGTCGTCGAGCTCAGCCGCAAGTCGGGCCAGCGTCGGCACCGGCTGCAGCCACCGCAGGTCGCCGTAGACGTAGTGCTGGCCGATGGAGATGAAGGAGATCCCGTTGCGTTGGGCCGCCTCCACCTGCCGCAGCAGGTTGTCCAGGTGCGTCGCGGGCGGTAGGTCGCCGCGCACGTCGCCGAGGATCACGCCGAGTCGCATACCCACCTCCCGCTAATCTAGGATTACCATTATCATACTCATCCGGCAGAAGCGGAGACTGTCGATGCCCGACCGTCCGCGTTGCCCGGTCGTGCACTTCGACCACACATCAGCCGAGCATGCCGCCGACCCGGTTTCCGGCTACCGCAGGTTGCGCGAGGCCGGTCCGGTGGTCTGGACCGAGGCCCACGGCGGGTACTACGTCGTCACCGACTACGAGCATGTCTTTGAAGCGGCGCGAACCGAACAGGTCTTCTCGTCGGCACGCACATCTGCGGGCGGCGAAGGCTTGGCCACGGTGATCCCGAAGGTGCCCGTCCACCTGCACATTCCGGTCGAGCTCGACCCGCCGCGCTCGCGCGAATACCGCAAGATCCTCAACCCGGTCACAACACCCGCGGCTGTGGAGTCGCTGCGACCGATGATTCGCGCGTACACGACCTGGTTCATCGACCAGGTGATCGAGGAGGGTCAATGCGACTTCGCTTCGGTCATCGGAGTCCCGGCCGTGGTCACCTTGGACTGGCTGGGGATGGACCCCGGCGACTGGCGCAGGTACTCCAGCGCCCTGCACGCCGTGCTGGCAAACCGCGCTGGCAGCCCAGAGCACACGCGGGCCGTCGATGACGACCTCCCCTGGATCACCGAGCAGATCCGGGCCGCCGTCCGGGATCGAAGGTCCGCGCCGCGCGAGGACATCATCAGCTGGATCGTCACCCAGGACGTCGACGGCAGTCCGATCTCCGACGACGACGCGTACTCCATGGTCGAGCTGCTGATCTCCGGCGGCGTGGGGACGACCGCGTCCCTGGTGAGCCAGGCCCTCGTGCACCTCGCGAACGACACCGGTCAACGCCGCCAGCTCCAGTCCGAACCCGCCCAGCTCGAACGCGCTGTCGAGGAGTTCATGCGGGCGTTCTCTCCAACCCAGGCCCTGGCGCGCACCGTCACCCAGCCGGTCGAGCTGGCCGGTTGCCCGCTCCAGCCCGGGGACCGGGTGCTGCTGGCATGGGCGTCGGCCAACCGCGACCCGAACGCGTTCGACGATCCCGACCGCGTCGACATCCAGCGCTGGCCCAACCGGCACGCTGGGTTCGGCATCGGCGTCCACCGGTGTGCCGGCTCGCACCTCGGCCGGGCGATGGCCCGCGAGATTCTCGGGCAGGTGATCACCCGGATGCCGGACTACGAGGTCGACGTCGCCGCGCTGGAGACCTATCCGTCGCAGGGCGTCAACGCCGGATATCAGCGGATCCCGGCCCGATTCTCGCCCGGGGTGCAACTGGGGTCCTCGGTGCAACTCTGACCATCGTCCGTGTGTACGGTCCGTGCCCGCTCACTCACGGATCGTCTCGGGCAGGCTACGGAACCACAACGAAACGGCTCCCGCAGCACGTTCGACACCACAAGTTCACAACATCTCTGGACAAGGCACCCCCACCGCCCTACGGTGACTCAGTACATGCCAATCATGCGCATGATATTCACACATCGGGAGGTCGGCATGGGCCACGCAATGATCCGTCGGAAGTGGATGGTGCTGCTGTGCGCCGGTGCGCTGGTGGCGCTGACGGCATGCGGGTCGGACGATGACGACAGCGACGCGGACGCCGGTGCGGACGCCAGCGCCACGGCAAGCGGAGAGTGCGATCTGCCGAGCGAGGTCAAGGTGGCGGCGATCCAAGAGCTCACCGGCCCCGCCGCCTTCGCCGGGCTCTCGGCCCAGAAGGGCGTCCAGCTGGCAGTCGAGGAGATCAACGAGGACGGGCTACTCGGCGAGAGCACGCTGGTGGTGGACTACTCCGACACCACGGGCAACGCGCAGACCGCAGCGAGCCAGGCGACCGCGGCGATCGCGGACGACGAGTACGTGGCCGCGTTCGGCCCGGTCACAAGTGGGACGGCCGTGGCCGTCGCACCCGTTGCCGACCGTGGCAAGCTCCCGATCGTCTTCAGCCAAGCCGGCAGCGAGGGCGTCGTGATTGGCGACTACACCTTCCGGATCACCCCGCCGATGGCCACCTACTACCCGCGAGTCGGCGACTACATCACCGCCGAGGGCGCCGAGAAGATCTCGATCGTCTACACCAACGACTTCCCCACCCTGAACGGGATCGCGACCCAGACGCTTCCGGAGATGTCGGAGGATCTCGGATTTGAGATCACCTCCTCGACCGGCGTTCCAATCGCGACTCAAGACTTCAACGCGCCGATCTCGAGGGCGCTCGAAGGCGACCCGGACATGGTTGCCATCCTCCTGGTCGGCGCGCAGAACCCGACCGCGATGAAGCAGCTGCGTGAGGCGGGGTACGACGGACCGGTCATCGGCAACTCAGGCGCCGGGGCCGGAAACCTGAAGCCGGCCGGTGATGACGGCGCGGGGATGACATGGCCGGCGACGTTCCACTACGAGGAGCCCGGGGACAGCACCCAGGCCTTCGTCGAGGCTTACAGCGCCAAGTACAACGAGAACCCGCTCAACTACGCCGCGGAGGCCTACGACGGGACCTACTGGCTGGCCAACGCCATCAAGGCCGGTTGCGACCGCGAGGGCATCCAGCAAGGCCTGGCCGACATCGCCGCGGATGGCTTCACTGGCGCCCTCGGGGAGATCACCTTCGAAGGAAACGACGCCCGCTTGCCCGGCCTTGTCGTCCAATGGGACGGCACCAAGGAGGTCATCATCGAACCGGCCTGACGTCCGAGCTGGATCTGGTCGGACGCGAGCCGAGGGACCATGATCAGCGGGAGAGCGGAGCGTTTTCGTGCCTCCGCTCTCCCGCCCACATACCGGCCTTGCCACGAGGAGTGACCGGATGCTTCAGGACCTTGTCTTCGCGATGTCGCTGGGTTCCATCTATCTGCTGTTCGCGCTCGGGATGAGCCTGGTCTGGGGGACCATCGGAATCCTGAACTTCGCGCACGGTGTGATCTTCATGTTCGCGGCCTTCGTCGCGTATCTGATCTCGCAGGAGGTCACCCTGGGGCTGCCGCTCCTCGTGCTGATCGGGATTGCGGTCGGCGCATTGATGTCGGTCGGGATTCAGCTGCTGGCGTTCGAGCCGATCTTGCGACGCGCCAAAGACTTTCGGACCGCGGAGCTGCAGATCCTGATCGGTGGCATCGGGGTGGCCACCATTCCGCTTGCGATCGCGCAGCACGAGACCAAGAGCAACCCGTTCGGGATCACAACCAGCTTCGATTCTCAGACGTATGAAGTCTTCGGCGTGCGCATCAGCACGACCCAGATCATCATCATCGTTGCGGCCGTCGTCTTCAGTGCGGCGCTGGCGATCTGGCTGCGTCGGTCCCGTCACGGGCTCGCGCTGCGTGCGATCGGCGTCGACTCCGAGACCTCGTCGCTCATGGGGGCCAACCGGGCACGACTCGCGATCGGTGCGATGGGCCTGTCCGGAGGGCTGGCCGGTCTGGCCGGCGTGCTGCTGACGCTGAACCTCGGAGCGATCACTCCGGAGAGCGGCGACGCCCTGCTGGTTACGGCGTTCGCGGCGGTGATCCTCGGCGGGGTCGGCAGCGTCCTCGGCGTCGTCGTCGGCTCGTACGCCCTCGCAATGATCGAGACGTGGGTCTTGGTCAACACCTCCGGGACCTGGGTCGCAGCGGTGTCCTTCGGGATCATCTTCCTCGTGCTGCTGTTCCGCCCGCAGGGTCTCTTCGGTCATGCGGAGGTCCGACGGACATGATCGAGTGGTACGAGTCCAACCTCGTCCTCATCCAGGGGACGATCATCAATCTGCTGCTCGCGCTCAGCCTCCAGGTGCCGTTCCGGTTCGGGGTCTTCTCCTTCGCCGGCATCGGCGCTTTCGGCATCGGGGGATATGCGGCGGCGATCTTGATCCTGGAGCAGGAGGTGTCGGCTGTCGTCGCGATCATCGGCGCGATGGTGGTTGGCGTGGCCGTGTGCTGGGTGCTGGGGCTGGTGGTGGCCAGGCTTGGCGGGTTGTACCTCGGCATGGCGACGATCGCGTTCACGCTCATCATTGCCGTGGTCGCGATCAACGGCGGGGAGCGAACCGGGGGCGTGATCGGGCTCTTCGGCGTGCTGGCCGATCTGCCAACCTGGACGATCCTGGCGTTCGCGCTGGTTGCCGTTGCGATCCTGGCCATCACCGAGCGAGGCGCGATCGGCCGTCGGGTCGAGGCCGTCCGCGAGGACCCGGAGCTCGCGGCATCCATCGGCGTCAACGTCCGCCGTTACCGCCTGGTGGCCTTTGTTGCCAGCGGTGCCCTGGGCGCGGCGGCGGGAGCCATGAACACCATCGTGCGGACCACCATCGGGCCGACCGACATCGGCTTCGGCATCGTCGTGCTCGCGTTGACGATGATGATCATCGGCGGTACCCGATCATGGCTGGGCGCGCTGATTGGGGCGATCATCTTCACCTGGCTGCCTTCAATCCTCGAGTCGGTCGGTACGTGGCAGCACCTGGTCTACGGCGCCTTGGTCGCGCTCGCAGCGATCTTCATGCCGGGTGGTCTCCTCGGCGTCATGACCGACGGCTGGCGTGGCCTTCAGCGGCGGCGTCGCCGTGCTTCGCGCGGGACGAGCGTGGTCGAAGACCCGACGGAAGCCGAGGCGGCCGCGGCCGAGGAGCCCGCGGCGGAGCTGGCGCCATTGCTGGATGCGGCGAACACCGGCGAGCGGGGGCAGTCATGACGTCCAGCGCGATTGTGTCGACTGACGCACCGCCAGTTCTGGAGGTCCGCGACGTCAAAGTGCACTTCGGTGGGGTGAAGGCGGTCGACGGGATCTCCTTCGACATCACGCCTGGCCGCATCTTCGGCATCCTCGGCCCGAACGGGTCCGGCAAGAGCACGCTGCTGGCCGCATTCACTCGCTACGTGAACCTGACGGACGGGACGCTGCGTCTTGCGGGCCAGGACTACCAGCGGATCCGCACGGCTGACGTGGCGCGACGCGGCGTCGCCCGAACCTTTCAGACCGTCCGGCTGCTGCCCGGACTGACCGTGCGGGAGAACATCCAGCTCGGTGCCGACCTGTCGCTGAACGAGTCGGCCCGGTTCGCGACCCTGCGGTCATCCCTGAGGCCACGCGGCGCGGTGTCGGACGCGGCCGTCGACCACGCGGTCGAGCGCACCGGGCTCAACGGCTACGAGCAACTCTGGCCGTGTGAGCTCTCCTCCGGGTTGCAGCGTGGGGTCGAGATCGCGCGCGCGATCGCGACCCAACCACAGCTGCTGCTGCTCGATGAACCGACGGCCGGCATGAACCACAGCGAGCGCCACGAGGTTTCCCGGCTGTTGCGCGACCTGAAGGGCGAAGGGCTGACCCAGCTGCTGGTCGAGCACGATGTGCAGATGATGCTCGACACCTGCGACTGGCTGTTCGCGATGAACTTCGGGAAGCTCATCGCGGAGGGAAAACCGGAGGACGTGGTCCGGCAGGACCAGGTGCGCGTGGCCTACCTCGGCAAGCGTTGGGGGCAGAAGAATGCTTGAGATCCGCGATCTCAGCGTGAGCTACGGCAAGGTCGCCGCGGTTCGCGGAGTGAGCGTGACCGCCAACGAGGGCAAGGTCACCCTGGTCCTTGGTGCCAACGGTGCCGGCAAGACCACGACGCTGCGCGCCACGGCAGGTGCCCACCCGCCGAAGTCCGGCCAGGTGCTGCTCGACGGCACTGACCTGGCCGGTCGGCCGGCGCACCGCGTGGTCGCCGCTGGGATGGTTCTCGTCCCCGAGGGGCGCAAGATCTTCGGCCCGTTGACGGTGCTCGAGAACTTGCGGATGGGCGCGTATGCCGCCCCGCGAAGCTCCTTCGACGAGCGCCTTGACATGGTGTTCACGATGTTCCCGGTGCTCGCCGACCGGCGCAGTGGAGCCGGCGGCTTGCTCAGCGGCGGCGAGCAGCAGATGCTCGCCTTCGGGCGGGCGCTCATGGCCAAGCCGAAGGTGGTCCTCCTCGACGAGCCGTCGATGGGGCTTGCACCGACCATGGTCGAGACGGTGCTCGGCAGCGTGCGCACCATGGCTGACTCCGGCTTGGCGATCCTCATGGTCGAGCAGAACGCCGAGGCTGGACTCGACGTCGCCGACGACGTCGCAGTCATGGCTCGCGGCGAGGTGGTATTCAGCGGAGCGGCGGAAGCGGCGCGGTCGCACGCCTCGGTGCTGCGGGCGTTCCTCGGCGAGGCCGCGCTGGCCGAGAGCTAATGCTCAGGGCATCACCCGATCCCACCGGATCACCGTCTCGAGGACCTCGGGGAATTTCCGTTCGGCATAGCGCTCGTATGCGTCGATGTGCTCGCGCATCCGCTTCTCCGAGGCCACGGGGTCACGCGACCGCAGCGCCTGGTAGATCTCGTCGTGCGCCTTGAGGATGGCCGCGCGCCGAGGCCCCGGGTAGTCGATGCCGATGACCGTGCCATCCATGATCCCGAGCAGCGAGTCGATGATGTAGCCGAACAGGGCGTTGCCGGACGACCAGGCGATGACGTCGTGGAAGCGCTTGTTCGCCTCCAGGAAGACGTCCTGGTTGTCCAGGTGCTCGCGCATCTGGTCGATGGTCTCGCTCAGCTGCAACAAGGCGCCGTCGCTCATCCGCTCGGCGGCCAACCGGCTGATCATCGGCTCCATCGCGGACCGCACCTCGACGATGCTGCGGAAGGGTGCCTCCTTCAGCTGCAGGAGGAGAACCAGGGTGCTGGCCAGGTGGGTCGCGCTCGGCTCCTGGAGGACCGGCCCGCCCTTGGGGCCCGGCTTCAGGGAGATCACGCCCTGGAACTCGAGCAGCCGCAGCGCCTCGCGCAGAGTCCCGCGCCCGGTCTGGTAGCGCTCCAGCATGGTGCGCTCGGGGAGCAGCAGATCCCCCGGCTTGAGGTCGGCCGAGATCAGGTCGCGCACGATCCGCTGTGCGACGAGCATCGCCGCCTTCGGCGGCCGGGCTGCGCCATTCGCGCCGCGTGGGCCATATCCGCCGATGTGGGCGCTCGGAACGTCGCCCATCGCGCTCATCGGCTCCGCCGCCTTCCCCATCGACCGCGTGGCCAGCTCCACCTGACCGTCGTTGACGGTGATCATATCCATGTTTATGATGAACAACAATCACCACGCCGGTCTTCCAGTCGAATTCCGTGCTGGCGGACCGCGACCAAAGGCCAGGGTGGCAGGAAGCCGGACGCGATGCACTTCTCGACCGCCGCCGTCGGACGGGTCACTCCGGCGCAGCAGGTGCCGATCGGCGACGACACGGCAGACGAGCTCGGCCGGTTGGTCCGTGAGTGGGGCGTACGAGAGGTGCGGCCGCATGTCGTCGAGCTCGAGCAGCGTGGTGAGTTCCCACGCGATCTCTACCGCGAGATGGGGGAGCTCGGTTTCTTCGGCTGCTGCTTCCCCGAGGAGATGGGCGGCACTGGAGCCGGGTATGCCGCGCTGGCAGCAGTGGCCGAGCAGCTGGCGTGGGTGTACCCACCGTTGAGTGCGGCGATGAACCTGCAGGCCGCGACCGTGCCGCTCACCATCGCGAACTGGGGCGCGCCCGAGCTGGTGCAGCGCTACGTCCCTGGGCTGCTCGCCGGCGACCTGCTCGGCTGCAACGCGATGACCGAGCCGGACGGCGGTTCGGACTTCCTCGGCGCGATGCGAACACGTGCGCGACGAGACGGCGACGACTTCGTCATCGACGGCTCCACGATGTGGATCACCAACGCCAACGTCGCCGACGTCGCGATCGTGTATGCGAAAACAGATCCGGACGCCGGGCACCGTGGAGTCACGGCGTTCGTGGTGCCGACGGACCTGCCCGGCTTCAGCGCGACCAAGGTCTCCTGCCGGGTGCTCGGAAAGCTGATGCCGACCAACGCGGTCACCCTCGACGCGGTTCGGGTGCCCGCCAGTCACCTCCTCGGCGAGGTCGGCCAGGGATTCGTCGTGGCGATGAACGCGATGGACTTCGGCCGACTGTCAGTCGCGGCTCGTGCCGTCGGCCTCGCCCAGGCCTGCCTCGATGCGTCGCTCGACTACGCGGACCAGCGGGTCGCATTCGGCGAGAAGATCGGTTCCTTCCAGATGGTCAAGAAGCTCATCGCCGACGTGACGTGTGAGGTGGCCGCGGCGCGTGGCCTGGTGAGAGCGGCCGCGATCGGCTACGACTCCGGGGCGGTGGCCACCCGGGAGAGCTCGATCGCGAAGTACTTCGCTGGTGAGGTCGCGAACCGCGCTGCGCAGGCGGCCGCCGAGATCTTCGGCGGGGCTGCCTTCAGCGACGACCTGCCGATCAGCCTGTACCTGAACTACGCGAAGCTGTGGCAGACCGGCGAGGGTTCGGCCAACATCCAGGCAGTGCTGATCGCAGACGACGCCCTGGGGTGGAAACGGATGGACCGCCACCGCACCTCCAGCCTCGTGCGCAAGTCCTGAGCCCGGCACCGGCGGCACTGGACCGGCTCGGATTGACACAGGTTCGGATGGAGGACTGCGGATGACGGACGTCCAGGCCGAGACTCGTGGCGCGGCGCTGTGGATTCGGCTCAACCGCCCGGATCGTCGCAACGCATACGACGCTGACATGGCCGCGGCGGTGGTCGAGGCGCTAGACGGCGCCAGTCGAATGCGTTCGGTCGTGATCACCGGAACCGGTGCCGGGTTCTGCGCCGGCGGCGCGTTGACCTCGCTGAGCAATCCGTCCCCGACCGAGATGCGGCTGCTCTACCGCGCGTCGCTGCGGATGTTCGACGCGATCAGGACGTGCCCGCGTCCCGTCATCGCCGCGGTCAACGGTGCCGCGGCCGGCGGCGGCAACGAGCTCGTGGTCGCCTGTGACCTGGCGATCGCGGCGAGATCCGCGACGTTCGGACAGACCGGTCCGCGGGTCGGGAGCGCGCCGGTGACCGGCGCGACGAACGTGATGGGCATCCAGATCGGTGAGAAGCGAGCCAAGGAGCTGTCGATGCTGTGTCGGCGGTACGCGGCAGACGATGCTCTGCGGATGGGACTGGTGAACGCCGTCGTCGACGACGACCATCTCGAGGCAACAGTCGAGGCGTGGTGCGCCGAGCTGGCCGCGCTGAGCCCGCGCTACCTGGAGATCACCAAGGTCAGCTCGAACCTGTGGTGGAACGCGGCACGGGACTCCTTCTCGACCGGACTCGGGATGCTCGTGCAGGCGATCGGAAGTGCCGACATGGTGGAGGGTGCCAACGCGTTCCTCGACAAGCGCCCTCCTGCATTCCCAGACCCCGAGTGACGACCGACGTGTCGGGTCGAACGCGCCACCGGTGACGCGCAACGTCCGACGCGTGCCCCGGTCAGACGCCGCGCCAGCGCGGGGGGCGTTTCTCCTTGAACGCCAGGGCTCCTTCGCGGGCATCCTCGGAGGCGCGCACCGGCTCACTGACGGCCCGTTGCCGATCGAAGGCTTCGCCAGCCGGCCAGCCAGGCGACTCGGAGAGGATCTGCTTCGTGGCGCGGACCGCGAGCGGCCCGTTCGCCGAGATCAACGCCGCGAGCTCGAGGGCGACGTCGAGCGCCCGTCCGGGCTCGGTGAGCCGATTGACCAGCCCGACCTCGGCCGCGCGGGAGGCGGGCACGAGCGCCCCAGTGAGCGCCCATTCGGCGGCTAGGGCCATCGGCACCCGCGATGGCAGACGCAGCAGCCCGCCCCCGGCGGCGACCAGGCCACGGCGTACCTCCGGCAGCCCGAACGTCGCATCCAACGACGCGACGATGAGGTCGCAAGCGAGGGCGATCTCGAAGCCGCCGGCGATCGCGTGCCCCTCGACGGCCGCGATCAGCGGCTTGTCCGGAGGCCGCTCGACCAAGCCGGCGAACCCGCGGCCGGGGATGGAGGGCCGTTCCCCCGCGAGGAACGCCTTGAGGTCCATCCCGGCACAGAACGATGAGCCGGCGCCGGTGATCACCCCGACAACGAGATCCGATCGTGCGTCGAGGGTCTCCATCGCGCCGGCGATCGCTCGCGCGGTCGCCGTGTTGATCGCATTGCGGGCAGCCGGCCGATTGAGCGTGACGACCAGCACTCCGGCCGACTCGTGGAGGAGAACCGGCGCCTCGTCGTCATCGCTCACCTCGGCGGCATCCGGATCGCACCGTCCAGCCGGATCGTCTCGCCATTCAGCATCGGGTTGTCGAGGACGTGCAGCGCCAGGGCGGCGTACTCCTCGGGACGACCGAGTCGGGCCGGGTGCGGCACCGCCGACGCGAGCTTGTCGCGGATCTCATCCGAGAAGCGCGACAGGATCGGAGTGTCGAAGACTCCGGGCGCGATCGTGCACACCCGGATGAGCTTCGTGGCCAGGTCGCGGGCGGCCACCAGGGTCATCCCGACGATGCCCGCCTTCGCCGACGCATACGGGATCTGTCCGATCTGACCCTCCCACGCGGCGACGGAGGCAGTGAGCACGCAGACGCCGCGCTCGTCATCGACCGGGTCGAGGCGGGCCATCCGAGCGGCGGCGAGGCGGAGCACATTGAAGGTGCCCACCAGGTTGAGCCGGACGAGCTGCTCGTACATCTCGAGCGAGCCGGGGCTACCGTCTCGTTCGACCACCCGCACCGTGCCGCCCTTGCCCGCGCAGTGCACGAGCGCGCGTAGCGGGCCACGGGACTCCGCGAGGTCAAGCGCCGAGTCGACGGTTGCAGTGTCCGTGACGTCTGCTGCAGCGAAGTGCACGGTCGAGCCGAGTCCGTCGGCGACCTCGGCTCCCGCCGACGTCGGCAGGTCGAGGATCACGACCTCGACCCCGCGTTTGGCGAGTCCCTGCACGGTGGCCAGTCCGAGACCGGAGGCGCCCCCGGTCACGACCGCGCTGGCGCCGGTCAGATCCATCGCGTTGCCTCCTCCTGGCCGGGTCAGTCCAGCCGTTCGACGATCGTGGCGTTGGCCATGCCGCCGGCCTCGCACATGGTCTGCAG
>JBEVHX010000076.1:0-12402 GCA_040510995.1 Candidatus Nanopelagicales bacterium | reverse complement strand
ACGCGACTGTCGTCCGGGTACTCGGTCGCTGCCGCGGATTACGACTTCGACTCGATCGCCGAGCGATAAAGTCGCGGCTCAGCGTGGTCCTGGCCCCGGCTGACAGCGCGGGCACCAGTACGTGATCCGCTGGTACGGCGGCTCGCCCTGCTCGGCTGAGCGGATCGGCGTGCGGCATCGCCTGCATGGTCGGTTCTGCCGCTCGAAGACCCAGCGGTCCTGGCCTCGCCGGCCATCGCCGGTGGTGACCTGGCGATGAGTCAGGCGGTTGGCGAACAGCAGCCGGTGCGAAAGATCGACGACCGCGGCGACGTCGAGGACCTCGCGCAACGGCGTCCACGGTGAGACGCCACGCAGGAAGCAGACCTCGTTGCGGTAGAGGTTGCCGAGCCCAGCCAGGTTGTGTTGGTCGACCAATGCCATGCCCACCTCGCGGTCCGGCTGCGTGACCAGGCGACGTACGGCCTCGGCCGCCAGGTCGACCCCCCAGTCGTCCGCGAGCAGGTCCGGACCGAGATGTCCAACCAGCGACTGCTCGTCCGCCCGTGCGACCAGGTCGATGACCGGCAGCCGATAGCCCACCGCGACCCACTCGTCCGTCTCGAGCACGAGCCTGACCTGCCAGCTGGGACCTCCGGACCAGCGCCCGCCACGGCGGTAGAGGTGCCACGCGCCGTCCATTCGGAAGTGGGTGTGGAGCGTGATGCCATCGCCGATGCGGATGAGCAGGTGCTTGCCGCGGCTGAGGACCTCGGCGACGCGTTGACCGGCGAGATCGCAGGTCGCGAGCTGCGGCACCCGGAAGTCGGTCGACGTCAGGACGCGTCCGGCCAACGCCGAGTGCAGGTTCCGGCCAGCGAGCCAGACGGTGTCGCCCTCAGGCACGAATCCGAAGGCCGCGTGGCGTCGGGTGGAAGCCGGAGCCCTCCAGCGCGCGGGCAAGGGGTGAATCGGTGACCCGCTCGCCGTCAGCTCGCTCCACCGTCAGCCGGCCAAGTGCGCCGTCACGAACCGCAAGGGCGAGTGCATCGGTCGCCGGTTGCAGTCGCTGCGGGTCGTCGACGAATGACAGCATGCTCTTGCCGCCACGCTCGACATACAGCACCAGCTCACCGTCGACCAGCACCACTAGGGCCCCGGCCTTGCGCCCGGCCCGGTGACCCGGTCCCTCGCCGCGCGCCGGCCACGGCAGCGCGGCGCCGAACGGGTTCGCCGGGTCGGTGGCCGCGAGCACCACGGCAGGCACCGGTGTGCGGCGGTCGCTGACGTGTGCGCGCAGCCGGTCGACCGCACCGGGTACCGCGAACTGGGCCGCGCCGAGGCCTTCGACGACGTAGCCGCGACGAGTGCGCCCCACCTCCTCGAACGCCCTGAGCACCTTGTATGCCGCCGCGAAGCCTCCAGGCAGCCGCTCGGCCACGACCGCACCGCGGGTCACGACGCCGTGCCGGTCGAGCAGCACTTCCGCGGCGGTATGCGCCCGACGCGTCGCGTCGGGGTCGATGGCCGGCAGCCGCGACCACCGTCCGGCCATGCTTGCCGGACCCGATCGGGACGGCATCGCCGGCCGCCCTGGTCGCGCATATCGCGTGCGCGGAGCGCGCCGCGCACCGCCCGGTCGGTGGGCGCCGCGGCCGGATGCGAGCAGGGTGCGGACCGGAGCCAGCGTGTCGTTGGTCAACCAGCCGCCCCACACCAGGTCCCACACCGCCTCGGTCAACGCCGTGTCGTCGAGCGAGCCGAGCCGATCGGACAGCGCGCGGAAGAAGAGCGCGCCGCCGCCGTCGAGCGCATCCAGCACGGCCTGGTGCATGGGGGTGGCGATCGCGACGGGGTCCGGCTCCGGAAGGGTCAAGGCCGCCGTGTCGGCCAGGTGCAGCGAGATCCACCCGTCCGTTCCGGGGAGCTGCCCTTGGCCGGCCCACTGCACCTCACCGGAGCTGGTGAGCTCGTCGAGCAGCGCCGGCTGGTAGCCCGCCACCCGGCCGGACAGCACCAGACCGTCGAGCGCGCTGGCCGGCACCGCGCTGGCTTGGAGCTGCTCCACGACCCGGAGCACGCCCTCGACGCCCCGCAGCCGGCCACCGACGTGCTGCCAGGCGGGCAGAAACCGGGCCATTGCGACCGCCGGCACCGGCTCGAGCTCCTTGCGCAGGGCGGCCAGCGAACGTCGGCGCAGCCGGCGCAGGACGTCGGCATCGCACCACTCGCTGCCCAACGCACCTGGCCGGAACTCACCTTGAACGATGCCGCCGCCGGCGGAGAGTCGGCCGAGGGTATGCGCGGCGACGGCCGGTCCAAGGCCGAACCTGGCTGCAAGATCCGCCGTCGTGAAAGGTCCGTGCGTTCGCGCATACCGGCGAGCGAGGTCGCCCAACGGATCGTCGACCGGCTCGAGGAAGGCCTCGGGGACGCCGACCGGCAGCGGCACGCCGAGGGCGTCGCGCAATCGTCCGGCGTCTTCGACTGCGGCGATCCGCTGCACCCCGGCGATCCGCACCCGGATGGCCCGGCGCGCGCGTTCGAGCCCGACGATCCAGGCTGGCTCGACCCCGCGGGCGATCGCCTCCTGCTCGGAAAGCGGCCCCAGGAGGCGGAGCAGGTCCGCGAAATCCTCCATGTGGCGAGCGCGCTGCTCGACGCCAAGTCGTTGCAGCTGTCGTTCGACGTCGGCGACCGCATCCGAGTCGAGCAGCTCACGCAGCTCGGCCTGCCCGAGCAGCTCGGCCAACAGTCCAGGGTCGAGTGAGAGTGCAGCGGCCCGGCGTTCGGCCAGCGGCGAGTCGCCCTCGTACAGGAACTGCGCGACGTAGCCGAACATCAGTGAGCGCGCGAACGGCGACGGCTGAGCCGTCTCGACCTCGACGATGCGTACGGACCGGGCCTGCACCTGCCGCATCAGGTCGACCAGCCCGGGCACGTCGAAGACGTCCTGCAGGCACTCCCGCATCGTCTCGAGCGCGATTGGGAACGTCGGATGCTCGCTGACCACACTGAGCAGCTGAGCCGAGCGTTGACGTTGCTGCCACAGCGGCGTGCGCCGCTTCGGGTCGCGTCGGGGGAGCAGCAGCGCCCGACCCGCGCATTCCCGGAACCGCGAGGCGAACAACGCGGACCCGCCGACCTCGGCGGTGACCATGCCCTGCACGTCCTCCGGGTCAAGCGCGACCAGGTCGCCGATCGCCGGCGCGGTCTCAGCGTCCTCGGTGTCCGGCAGCCGCAGGACGAGGCCGTCGTCGGCGTGCATGGCCTGGATGTCGACGCCGTAGAGCTCGCGGAGCCGGGCAGCGATCGCGAGCGCCCACGGCGCGTGCACCTGGGCACCGAACGGGGTGTGCACGGCGATCCGCCAGTCACCGAGCTCGTCCCGAAACCGCTCGACCACAATCGTGCGGTCGTCGGGCAGATGTCCGGTCACCTCGCGTTGCTCGTCGAGGTAGGCGAGCAGGTTGTCCTGCGCCCAGGCGTCGAGCCCGGTCGCCGCGAGCCGCAGTCGAGCGGCATCGGCGTCGAGGGCTGACAGCTCGCGAACAAAGCCGCCGACCGCGCGACCGAGCTCTGCGGGTCGACCGAGCGCGTCACCCTTCCAGAACGGCAGCCGACCCGGGACACCCGGCGCCGGTGATACCAGGACGCGGTCATGGGTGATGTCCTCGATCCGCCACGACGACGACCCGAGGGTGAACACGTCGCCAACGCGCGACTCGTAGACCATCTCCTCGTCGAGCTCGCCGACGCGGGTCGCCTTCTCGCCGACCAGGTGCACACCGAACAGCCCACGGTCCGGGATCGTGCCGCCGCTCGTGACCGCCAGCCGCTGCGCGCCAGGCCGAGCCGACAGCCTGCCGGCGACGCGGTCCCAGACGACGCGCGGCCGCAGCTCGGCGAACGCGTCGCTCGGGTAGCGCCCGGCGAGCATGTCCAGAACGGCGTCGAGTGCGGAGTCGGGCAGCCCGCTGAACGGGGCCGCCCGCCGCACCAGCGCCGCCAGCGCGTCGACCGACCAGTCCTCCATCGCGACCATCGCGACCACATGTTGGGCAAGCACGTCGAGCGGGTTGGCCGGAACCCGCAAGGCTTCGATCCGCCCATGCGTCATGCGCTCGGCGACGACCGCGGTCTGCACCAAGTCACCTCGGAACTTCGGGAAGATCACGCCACGAGACACCGCGCCGACCTGATGGCCGGCGCGCCCGACCCGTTGCAGGCCGCTGCCCACCGACGGCGGCGACTCGACCTGCACGACGAGGTCGACGGCCCCCATGTCGATACCGAGCTCCAGACTGCTGGTCGCCACGACGGCCGGGAGCCGGCCGGCCTTCAGGTCCTCCTCGATGAGCAGGCGCTGCTCGCGGGAGACCGACCCATGGTGCGCCCGGGCGATCTCGGTGGGTGCCCCGCCGCTCGAACCGCCCTGACCCGGGTTGGCGGCAGCCGGCCCGCCGGTCTCCAGCGTGTCCCCGGTCGATCGCTCGTAGGCGATCTCGTTGAGGCGCGCGCACAACCGCTCGGCCAGCCGGCGCGAGTTGGCGAACACCAGCGTCGAGGAGTGCGCCTCGATCAGGTCGAGCACCCGCTCCTCGACGTGCGGCCAGACACTGGTTCGGGCGGGGCCGGCCGCGGCGTTGCCCGCATACTCCTCAGTGATCTCACCGAGCGCCGCGAGGTCCTCGACCGGTACGACCACGGACAGCTCGACCTGCTTGTCATGCGGTGGCTGCACCACCACGACATCGCGGGTGGGTCGAAGGAACCGCGCCACCTCCTCGACTGGCCGCACCGTCGCGGACAGGCCGATGCGCTGCGCTGGCCGTGGCAGCAAAGCGTCGAGCCGTTCGAGCGACAAGGCGAGGTGTGCGCCGCGCTTGCTGCCGGCCACAGCGTGCACTTCGTCAACGATGACCGTCTCCACCCCGCGCAGCGCCTCGCGAGCGGCGCTGGTCAGCACGAGGTACAGCGACTCCGGTGTCGTGATGAAGATGTCGGCCGGCTGCCGCGCGAACCGCCGTCGCTCTTCGGCCGGGGTGTCACCGGAGCGCAGCGCGACCCCGATGTCCGGCTCGCGCAGCCCGAGGCGGCGGGCCTCCTGCCGGATGCCGGTCAGCGGCGCCCGGAGGTTGCGCTCGACGTCGACGGCCAGCGCCTTCAGCGGTGACACATACAGCACGCGGCAGCGGTGCTGCGCCCGGTCCGGCGGCGGGTTCGAGGCCAGCCGGTCGAGGGACCACAGGAAGGCCGCCAGCGTTTTGCCGGACCCGGTCGGCGCCACGACGAGCGCATCACGGCCGGAGCGGATCGCCTGCCAGGCGCCAGCCTGCGCCGCAGTCGGCGCTGCGAACGCGCCGGTGAACCAGGCGCGGGTTGACGCCGAGAACCCCTCGAGCGGGTCATCGGTCCGGCTGGTCGTCGAGTCCACGCGGCCATCTTCTAACGGGCCACCGACATGCGTGTCTGCGACCGCCCCCGGCTACCGTCATCGGGTGCGGCTCACCGAGTTTTGGCGGCGTATGCGGCACCACCTCGGCGCCGCATACGCCGAATCATGGGCGCACGACCAGGTGATCCCGGAGCTCGGCGGCCGAACCGTGCAGCAAGCACTGGCCGCCGGTGAACCCGCGCAGGACGTCTGGCGAGCGGTCGTCCAACACCTCGGGCTTCCTTCCTCTGAGCGATAACGGCGGGCGGCGTGGACAGCCCGACCAGTACGGTCACCAGGTGACCGCGACGCCGTCCATCGATGCCGCGACGGTCGCCGCGACGCAGCGCCGAACTCTCGTGGTGCTGTCCATGGTGCAGGTGCTCAACGGGCTTGGCGTCTCGGCTGGCATCGCGGTCGGCGCGTTGCTCGCCGTCGGGATCGCTGGCTCGGACTGGGTCGCCGGGCTCGCGCAGACGGCGATGGTGCTCGGCGCGGCCCTGGCCGCCTTGCCGTTGGCTTCATTGATGAATCGCGCCGGCCGACGGGTCGGCCTCGTCGCTGGGCTGGCGACCGGGGCGGCGGGAGCCGCGATCGTGCTGCTCGCCGCGTCATGGCGCTCGCTGCCCGTTCTGTTGGTGGGGCTGTTGCTCGCCGGTGTCGCCACCGCCTCCGGCTTGCAGGCCCGCTATGCCGCCACCGACCTCGCGGCACCGGACCGGATCGCCCGGTCACTGAGCATCGTCTTGTGGGCGACCACCGTAGGCGCCGTGGTTGGGCCGAACATCGCGGAGCCTGCGGGCTCGGTCGCGTTGTCGCTCGGGATGCCGCAGCTGTCCGGGGCGTTCCTGTTCGCCCTGGTGGTCTTCGGAATGGCGGTGGTGGTCGCGTGGGTCGGCCTGCGGCCGGATCCGTTGCTGCTCGCCCGTCGGTATGCCGGGGTCGCGCCGGGAAGCGTCGTCCACGGTCGGGCGCGCGACGCCCTACGGGAGGTCCGGCGACGACCACGTGCCCTCCTCGGCCTGGTTGCGGTGGCCGTGGCGCACACCGCAATGGTGTCGGTGATGGTGATGACGCCGATCCACATGCGACATGTGGACGCGTCGCTGACCGTGATCGGTCTCGTGATCAGCGTGCATGTGCTGGGGATGTACGCGTTCTCACCGATCGTCGGGTGGGCGGCCGACCGGGTGGGCCGGGTGCGGGTCATTGCGGTCGGCGCCGGCCTGCTCGCGCTCTCGGCGGTGATCGCCGGAATGGCGGCGCCGGAGGACTCAGTGGTGCTTGGCATCGGCCTGTTCCTGCTCGGTCTCGGGTGGTCGTGCGGCCTGGTCGCCGGGTCCGCCCTGCTGTCCGAGTCGGTGCCGGCCGACATCCGCACCACTGTGCAGGGGGCTTCGGACCTGGTCATGAACGTCTGCGGGGCTGCCGGCGGAGCGCTCGCCGGCGTCGTGGTGGCGCTGTTCTCGTACGGCTGGCTCAACGTGCTGACCGGCGCCCTGGTCATCGGGCTTGGGGTCGCAACCACCCATCCGGCGTGTCGCACGGGATCGAACACACGTTCGTCCTAGGGTGATCGTGTCCACAGGGGCATGAACGGCCTTTCTTGTCCACAACCCCGGTCCTCGGGTCGGCGGCTTGTCGGGGGGAGGTCCTAACGTCCAGCCCTGACCTTGCTGACGTCGCACCGCACGAAAGGCGCGCTCCATGCCCACACCAGACCGTGAGAAGGCGCTCGAGACCGCGCTCGCACAGATCGACCGACAGTTCGGCAAGGGGTCCGTCATGCGTCTCGGGGACGAGGGTCGCGCACCGATCGAGGTGATCCCGACCGGGTCGATCGCGCTCGACGTCGCGCTCGGCATCGGCGGGCTGCCGCGCGGTCGGGTGGTGGAGATCTACGGCCCGGAGTCCTCCGGCAAGACCACGGTGGCACTGCATGCGGTCGCCAACGCGCAAAGGAACGGTGGGATCGCCGCCTTCATCGACGCCGAGCACGCGCTCGACCCGGAGTATGCGAAGAACCTCGGCGTCGACACCGACGCATTGCTGGTGTCGCAGCCGGACACCGGCGAGCAGGCGCTGGAGATCATGGACATGCTGATCCGCTCCGGCGCGCTCGACATCATCGTCGTCGACTCGGTCGCCGCGCTCGTGCCACGGGCCGAGATCGAGGGCGAGATGGGTGACTCGCACATGGGCCTGCAAGCCCGGCTGATGTCGCAGGCTTTGCGCAAGATCACCGGTGCGCTGAGCAACACCGGGACGACCGCGATCTTTATCAACCAGCTGCGGGAGAAGATCGGCATTCAATTTGGAAATCCCGAGACGACTACCGGTGGCCGGGCGCTGAAGTTCTACTCGTCGGTGCGGCTCGACGTGCGTCGGATCGAGACGCTGAAGGACGGATCGGATCCGGTCGGGTCGCGCACCCGGGTCAAGGTGGTGAAGAACAAGGTGAGCCCGCCGTTCAAGCAGGCGGAGTTCGACATCCTCTACGGCATCGGCATCTCCCGCGAGGGCGGCCTCCTCGACATGGGCGTCGAGCACGGTTTCGTCCGCAAGAGCGGGGCTTGGTACACCTACGAGGGCGACCAGCTCGGCCAGGGCAAGGAAAATGCCCGCGCATTCCTGCGGGACAACCCCGACCTGGCCGACGAGATCGAGAAGAAGATCAAGGAGAAGCTGGGGGTCGGACCTCACCTGGATGCGCCGGCGGCGATGCCCGCCGACCCGGACGTCTTCTGAGCCCGCCCCGAGGCACGCGTGACGTCCGGACAACCATGCGGGCCCGGTGCGCCGACCCCCGGCAGTCCGGCAGACCTGCTCGAGGATGCCGACCCGGCGTCGGTGGCACACGCGATCTGTTTGCGGCAGCTGACGATGGGCCCACGCACCCGCAGCCAGCTGGCCGACGTGCTGGCCCGGCGGGGCGTGCCCGAGGAGGCGGCGGCGATCGTGCTCGACCGGTTCACCGAGGTCGGGCTGATCAACGACGCAAGCTTCGCGAGGCAATGGGTCGAGTCGCGACACCACGGACGTGGCCTCTCTCGCCGTGCGCTCGCGCAAGAGATGCGCCGGAAGGGGGTCGCTGACGAGGAGATGGCCGACGCGCTGTCCACAATCGATGGCGACGCTGAGCGGGAGATGGCGGTGGTCATCGTCACCCGCAGGCTGCCCGCCACGAGACGGTTGCACCCCGACACCCGGGTCCGACGGCTTGTCGGCATGCTGACCCGCAAGGGCTACTCGCCGGGCCTCGCGGTCGCGGTCGTGCGAGAGGCACTCGCCGCCGAGGACGGAGGCGAGCCGAACGGCTGACCGCTGCGCCTGCTTGCCCGCTCGTTCATCGCGGCTTAGCCTCAGCGTTACGAAGGGATCACCCCGCGCGTCGGACGGCGCCGCGGGTTCGGCATACGTACGAGCACCTGAAGGCACCCGCAACACCCGACCACATGAACCCGGCCGATCATCGTCGGCCGTGACACAGATCGACGACCCATCCGCCCGATGGCCGCGTAAGGACGGTCATCCGCCGACACCGCCCGTCTGCGGGCCAGTGGTCTCTTCCGAGTGGCGTCCCGGCATGTCCGGGCTGACGGAGGAGGCAGGCTGTGAGCGTCGGACTGGTCGAGGTGCTGCTCCTGCTGGGCCTGCTCGTCGTCATCACCCTGGCGGCAGTCGCTGTCGTCCTGCTGACCCGCCGGTCGCAGTCAGCGCCGATGGCCGCCGGGCCCCCCGACTCCCGGCTCGAGGAGCAGGCGCGCGCCGAGGCCGAGCGCATCCGAGCCAAGGCAGAGGACGACGCTGCACGTCAGGCCACTTTGGCGGAGCGCGTGATCGCCGAGGCCCGCTCCCGGGCCGACCTGGACCTGGCCGAGAGCCGCCGGCTCGCGGAAGAGGCCGCTCGGGCTGCGGCTGAGGCTCGGCGCAGCGCGGAGGCGGACATCGCCGCGTTGAAGGCCGAGATGCGCGAAACGCGGACGGACCTGGAACGCCGCGAGGCCAGGCTGGGTGAGCGCGAGGGTCGGTTGGACAGCGAGGCGACTCGCCTCGAAGCTCGGGACAGATCGCTCACCGAGTCCGAATCCGAGCTGCAGCGTCGGCGGGACAGCCTGGATGCGCTGGAAGCCGAGCGACTCGCCGAGCTCGAGCGGGTGGCCTGCCTGACCGCAGCCGATGCCAAGGCCGAGCTGCTGCAGAGCATCGAGCAGCAGGCCAGGCGGGACGCCGCGGTGTTGGTCCGCGACATCGAGGCGCAGGCGCGTGAGGACGGCGAGGACCGGGCGCGCAACATCATCACGCTGGCCATTCAGCGGCTCGCGAGCGAGCAGACGGCAGAGAGTGTGGTCAGCGTGCTGCACCTGCCCAGCGATGACATGAAGGGCCGCATCATCGGGCGTGAGGGCCGCAACATCCGAGCCTTCGAGTCGACGACCGGCGTCAACCTGATCATCGACGACACCCCGGAGGCGGTGCTGCTGTCGAGCTTCGACCCGGTCCGCCGGGAGACCGCGCGGCTCACCCTCGAAGCGCTCGTGCTGGACGGCCGGATTCATCCGCACCGCATCGAGGAGACCTACGAGCGGTCCAAGGCCGAGGTGCAGCGACTCGTGGTGCGGGCCGGTGAGGACGCGCTGGTCGACCTCGGGATCACTGAGATGCACCCCGAGCTGGTCACCCTGCTCGGTCAGCTGCGCTACCGGACCTCGTACGGCCAGAACGTGCTCAAGCACCTCGTCGAGTCGGCCCACCTCGCCGGGATGATGGCCGCCGAGCTCCAGCTGCCGGTGGAGCTGATGAAGCGGTGCGCGCTGCTGCACGACATCGGCAAGTCGCTCACGCATGAGGTCGAGGGCAGCCACGCGATCATCGGCGCCGAGATCGCCCGCAAGTACGGCGAGCACGAGGACGTCGTGCACGCGATCGAGGCGCACCACAACGAGGTCGAGGTGCGCACGCTCGAGGCGGTCCTGACCCAGGCCGCTGACGCGATCAGCGGGGGACGGCCCGGCGCCCGCCGGGAATCCCTGGAGGCATACGTCAAGCGGCTGGAGCGCTTGGAGGAGATCGCGAACGCGCACGAGGGCGTCGAGAAGGTCTTCGCCATGCAGGCCGGCCGCGAGATCCGGGTGATGGTGCTGCCGGACGCGGTCGACGACATCCACGCCCAGGTCCTGGCGCGGGACATCGCCAAGCAGGTCGAAGAGGAGCTGACCTACCCGGGCCAGATCCGGATCACGGTGGTCCGCGAGTCGAGGGCCACCGAGTACGCCCGCTGACCAAGTTCCCCAACCCTCAGACGCCGGACGGGCCAGCCCCTGGGATCGTCGAGGCGTTGGCGGCTAGCTCCGTCGCCAGCTCGGGCGGGGGAGCGGCGACGGCCGGACCTCCGCGGTGACCGCGGGACAGCCGCCGCTCGGCGTACACGGCAAGCCGGGACAGCATGTAGTTGATGATCACGTAGATGGCTCCGACCACCAGGTACATCTGGATCGGGTTGTGCAGGGTCTGCACGGCGATGTTGGCCCGTCGCAGCAGCTCCTCGAAGGAGATGATGAAGCCCAGCGAGGTGTCCTTGAGCACCACCACCAGCTGGCTGATCAGGGCCGGCAGCATGACCCGGAACGCCTGCGGCAGCAGCACCAGCCGCAGCGTCTGCCCGCGGGTCAGGCCGATGGCGTATGCGGACTCCGTCTGACCCTTGGGCAGCGAGGCGACCCCGGCCCGGACGATCTCCGCGATGACGACCGAGTTGTAGACCGTGAGGCCGATGACCAGGTACCAGATCAGATCCAGGTCGACTCCGACCTCGGGCAGCACCCGCGCCGCGAAGAAGATCGCGATCACGACGGGCACCCCGCGAAACAGCTCGATGACCGACACGACCGCCCATCGGGTGGTTCGCCCAGACGAGATCCGCCAGACCGCGAGCAGCGTCCCGACGATGAGAGAGCAGAAGATGGCCAGGGCAGCCGCCTTCAACGTGTTCTTCAACCCACCCCAGAGGAACCGCCAGAGCTCGTCGAACTGGTCGTTGTTCGGGTCCAGCAGCGGCGCCCACTTCTCCCAGTCAAGCTGACCGGTCTCGTCCAGCCGGCGCAGCGCCAGGGCAATCAAGATCACGATCGCGACGAACGCGACCGCGCCACCGATCAGTGCGCGGCGACGCGCCCCCGGCCCGGGGGCGTCGTACAGGATCGGCGTGGGGACGGCGTGACGCGATCGCTTCATCGCGCCACCGCGAGCCGGCGCTCGAGGACACCGAGCCCGATGCCGGCCGGGATCGTCAGGATCAGGTAGCCGATCGCCACGCCGGTGAGCACGGGCAGCGCCCCGTACCCCTGCGCGCTGGTGAGCGTCGCCCCGACGCTGAAAAGGTCGCCGCCCACGCCGAAGGCCCCGACGATGGCGGAGTTCTTGATCATGGCAATGAAGACCGAGCCGAGCGGTGGGACGACCGAGCGGAAAGCCTGCGGCAGCACGATGAAGCGCAGCGACTGGTCGAAGGTGAGCCCGATCGCCCGCGCGGCCTCAACCTGACCGGTCCCGACGGCGTTGATCCCGGCCCGGATGGCCTCGCAGACGAAGGCCGAGGTGTACGTGATCAGCGCCGTGATGCCGAACCAGTAGTACGCACCGTTGATCCCGAGCTCCGGCAGGCCGAAGGCGAAGAAGAACAGCACGACCGTCAGCGGGCAGTTGCGGAAGACAGTGACGTAGGCGGTGCCTACGACCCGCAGCGGTGCGATCGGGGAGACCCGGAAGGCGGCGAGCACGGTCCCGAACACCAACGCCCCGATCCCGGCGTAGATGCAGATGCCGAGCGTGGTCTTCAGCCCGTCCCAGAACAGGTCCAGGTTGTCGAAGATCGCGTCCACGCCGGCCGCCTCCTTCCTCCCAAGGAGCTGTCAGTCCTGGCACGGCACGGGTGACGTGGCACGGCTGACCACTCGATGTTGCGGGAACTGATGTCGGGCGGATAG
>JBEVHX010000075.1:0-3953 GCA_040510995.1 Candidatus Nanopelagicales bacterium | reverse complement strand
TCGACGAGGGCGGCGACGTCGTGGCCACCGGCTCGGCCGCACTCACCATGACCCACCAGCACGACGGCTGGGCGGAGCAGGACCCGCACACCTACTGCACCGCACTTCGCGACGCCGTCCGCGCGGCGACGGCAGGCGTCGACACGACGCGGGTCGTGGCGATGGGCCTGGGCAGCCAGGTAGACGGCGTCGTCGCGTGCGATCCCGACGGGGTGCCGCTGCGCCCGGCGATCATCTGGCTGGACAAACGGGCCACCGAGCAGTGCGATCGACTGGTCGCCGCGGTGGGGCCCGAACTGCTCGCGGAACGGACCGGCCTGGTGGCCGATGCGTCGCATTGCGCACCGAAGATGATGTGGATCCGCGATCACGAACCCTCGGTCTGGCACCGTGCGGCGATGCTGGCGCCCGTCGGATCGTATGTGCTGCACCACCTGACCGGCTCGCACGCCCAAGACGCCGCGAACGCGTCGTCGACGATGGTGTACGACGTCACCCTCGGCGACTTCGACGCCGAACTGTGTGCGGCGGCCGGCCTGGATGCGGCGATGCTCCCACCGGTCCGTCCCTCGACGGAGGTGGTCGGCACCCTGCGGCCGGATGTCGCCGCCGAGCTCGGGCTGACCACCCGTTGCACGGTGGTCGTCGGAACCGGCGACGAACACGCCGCGTCGGTCGGGGCCGGCGCGATCGAGTCCGGTGTCGTCGTCGACGTCACCGGTACAGCCGAGCCGGTGACGACTGCGGCCGCGACGCCGGTACGCGATCCGCTCGGCGTGGTGGAGACTCACGGACACGCGGTGCCCGGCTCGTGGCTGATCGAGAATCCCGGATTCGTCAGCGGCGGCAGCACACTGTGGCTCGCCGGGCTGCTCGGTATTTCACAGGCCGAGGTCTTCCCGCTTGCGGCGGCGGCACCACCGGGCAGCGACGGTGCGCTGTTCCTGCCCGCGCTGTCGGGGTCGACCGCACCGCGTTGGAACGACACGATGCGCGGCGCTTTCCTCGGCCTCGCGATGAACACCACTCCGGCGGACGTTGCGCGCGCGGTGCTCGAAGGCTGTGCATATGCATTGCGCGACATCGTCGAACGACTCGACGCCCTCGGCCTCGGTCGCGGCGAGATACGGATCGTCGGCGGCGGCGCGCGGGACGACCTGTGGGCGACGATCAAGGCCAATGTGCTCGGCCGACCGGTGCGGCGGGTGCTGACCGAGGAAGCCACCGCGGTCGGTGCGGCAATGGTCGCAGGAGTGGGGAGCGGGTTGTTCGCCGATTTCAATGCGGCATTGGTTGCCGTGCACCTCGCTCCGACGGCCATCGACCCCGACCCTGCCGCGAATCGGCGATACGCCGAGGCGTATTGCCGCTACCTCGCCGCTTTCGACGCCGTCGAGTCAGCGCTCGGCCGATGATCACCGTGCCCGAACCGCAAGCCATCCTCGCGGCCCTCCGCGAGCGGGGCCATGTCGACCTGCCAGACGTGGACATCCGCATCGGCGCCTCGGTATTGGACGGCGCGATCGCCGACAACTCCGCAAGGCCTGGAGCGGGCGGGCCGGTGATCCTCAGCGACGGCGGGCCGTACCGCACGTCGGTCGGGCCCGTCGTGGATCGGCTCGCCAAGCTGCTCGGCGACTGTCCGGTGGTCCAACTCGGGACAGGGACGGTACGCGCCGACGAGGAGACCATCGAGCGCGCGGTCGCCGAGGTCGGTGCGGCCCGGCTGCTGATCTCGGTGGGGGCCGGCACGCTGACTGACATTGCGAAGGTCACCGCACAGCGCACCGGCAGCCGTCATGTGGCGGTCCAAACCGCTTGCAGCATCAACGGATTCATCGCGGACCGCAGTGTCCTCATCGTCGCGGGCGCGAAGCGCACCGTTGTGTCGCGATGGCCGGACGTGCTCGTCGCCGACTCCGACGTCCTCACCACGGCGCCCGCGAGTTTGAACCTCGCGGGGGTGGGCGACCTGTCCACGGTCCCCAACGCGGTCGCCGAGTGGCAACTCGCAGCGCGGCTCGGGCACGGTCCCTCCTACGATCCCGTGGTCGTGGAGCAGGTCATTGCCGCGATGCCCGCGCTTCCGACCCTTGCCCGGGCTGCACGCGACGCCGAGCCGGCGGGGCTCGCCGATCTGGCCCGGTTGCTGGCGGCGAGCGGCCTGTCGATGGGAATCGTCGGCTCGACGGCACCCGCATCGGGCAGTGAGCATGCGGTCTCCCACCTGCTCGAGATGGCGCTCGGCCGGCAACGAGGGCCTACCGCCCCGCACGGCATGCAGGTGACGGTGGCGACGCGGCTGGCTCTGCGGGTCTGGCAGCTCGTCGACCGGACGATCGGGTCGGACCGTGCGCGGGTCCAGGTACCGGACGAGTCGACAAGTCGTGACGCGGTGGCACGGGCCTTCGCCGAACTCGGCCCGCGAACGGTCGAGGAGTGCTGGGCGGCCTTCTCCGCGAAACGGAATTGGCTGCTCGCTCACCAGTCGGATGTAGAGGCAGTGGTCACAGGTTGGGAGGGCTTCAAGCGGACAGTGACGCTGCCATCACCGGAACAGTTCGACGAGGTGAGCCACGCGAGCGATCTGCCGACCCGGGCGGAAGATCTCGGAGTCAGCTACGACGACGACCTGCTGTTCTGGGCCCTAAGAAATTAGCACCTGTTGCGGGAGCGGATCTCGATCGTCGATCTCGCTGACCTGCTCGGTGTCTGGTCGGACGAGACTGCGCGGTCGATTGTGGCTGACGCCGCAGCAGTCGGATGATGTAAAAGGAGCACTGCTGTGTCTCATTTCGTGTTCATGCTCACTCACGGCGACCGAACCGTGGACAACGCGGCCGAGATCGTGCCGACGCTGGCCGGCACCGGTCTTCGCTACATCGGGTTCAAGGACGTCGGGGCCGACCCTTCGCGACAACGTGAGCTGACGTCACTGTCCCACGACGCCGGCTTCGAGGTGATGATGGAAGTCGTCTCGACCACCAGAGCCGACGAACTGTCTTCACTGAATGGGGCGGCCGAGGCCGGGGTCGACTGGGTGCTCGGCGGCACACACGCCGCGGACGGGGCGGGGATCCTGCCGGAGGGGATCCGCTATTGCCCATTCCCCGGCCGCATCGTCGACCACCCGAGTGTTCTGCTCGGGACGATCGAGGAGATCGCAGCCGATGCCGAACGACTGACCGCTCTCGATCACGTCACCGGACTCGACCTGCTGGCGTATCGCCACCCGACCGCTGATCACCTCGCTCTCATCCGTGGGGTGGTCCGGCGCTCAAGCGGCCCGGTGGTCGTCGCAGGGTCGATCGCGAGCATCGACCGGGCGCTGGCGGTCAGCGAGGCGGGCGCGTGGGGATACACGATCGGCAGCGCCATCTTCGACGGCCTGCTGCCTGGCGCGCCATCCATCGCCGACCAGGTCCGTCATGTCCTGGAGAAGACGGCACAGTCCAGCGCGGATCCGTCGCGCGACACCCGGACGTAGGCTCGAATCGTGTCCGGGCGAACATTGCTCGCCGACCGGTTGCGTGACGAGTTGCTGGAGGAAATCACCAGTTCGCAGTTGCAGCCGGGGACGAGGTTGCCGAGTGAGGGCGAACTCGCCAAGCGCTTCCAGGTGTCCCGTGCCACGGTACGTGACGCGGTGCGTGCGCTTATCGAGGCCGGGTACGTTATCCGTCGTCGCGGTTCCGGCAGCTATGTCACCGAGCGTCGGCGGATGCCACATGGACTCGACTCGACGCTGAGTTACCTGGCGATGATCGAGAGCGCGGGTGTCCGTGCCGGGATGCGCGTCCTCGAAGCGGTGTTCGAGAAATGCTCGGAGGACGATGGTCCCCTGCAACTCAGCCCAGGCGACACCGTCCTGGCGGTCGAGCGGGTGCGGACGGCCGACGATCGACCGGTGATCTACTCGCACGATCGCATCCCCGCGCGCCTGCTCCGCACCG
>JBEVHX010000074.1:0-15011 GCA_040510995.1 Candidatus Nanopelagicales bacterium | reverse complement strand
AACTGAATCCGTAGTCGTCGAGCGGCATGAAGACCCCGCCGCCATCGGAGAGCCGACCGAAAAGCCGTTCGAGTTCGTTGTTGTCGTCGCACTCGATCCATAGTGAGACCGCGGGAGTAAACCCCCATTCATGACCGATCGGGCTGTCGGCACAGCTGAAGTCGCTACCCGCAAGACGGAACTTCGCGGCCTTGACCGTGCCTTCGGGTCCGATGTCGCCTGGGCCGTAGCGGTCGATCTCGATGAGTTCGAAGTCGGCGAAGACGTCCCGGTAGAGATCGAGCGCTGCGGTGGCGGCGCCGCCTTGGAACGTGAAGAAGGTGCGCAGGGCCCGGGTCACGGGATCGATGCTAAGTGCTTCTCATTCTTGGCACCGCGACGCCGATCACGTGTCCGACCACGTCCCCCAGCTCCGGTGTGGACGCGCCAAGACTGCCGTTACTGCACGGTCAAACCAATGCCGCCGCCCACCGCCAGGTGACGTCTATGGACAGTCACGAACGAGTTGCCGGGTCCTGGCGGCCGTCGTCGACAGAGGTGTCGGGCTCAGCCGGCTGTGGATGATGATCTCGCCGCAGTTGATCATGCGGTCCAAGATGTCCAACGGAACGATCGAGGCCACGTTCCCGTCCCCGAGCAGCAGGGAGACGACGCCACGACTTCACGTGCTCCAGCGGGTCCGCCCCGGACGCGATCGCGGTCAGCGTTTGGATCGACGCCGTGATCCACGCGACTCACGGATGCGGCCCGCAGATCCGTCGTCGCCGACCAGCGGCGATGCGGTCTTGAGGCCCTTGGCCTTGGAGCCTGCCTCCGCCCACCGCGCGGCGCGCTGCAGCGCGAGCCCTTGGACCTCTCGCAGGTACTGGAGCTTGTCCTTGACGGGCAGCTGCGCCCGCCACGTCTTATGCCGGTCGACCCATGACTGGTGGGGTCGCATGTCCGCCGAGCGGTTAGGGTCGATTGCAGCGACCAGTGAGGAGCAGTGCCGTGCGGGTGCAGGAGACTCAGGTCCAGACGGACCGTGTGGTCACCGTTCCCAACGTGCTGTCCTTCCTGCGTCTATTGGGCGTGCCCGTCTTCCTGTGGCTGGTCCTGGGTCCCGAGGCCGATGGGCTGGCCGTACTGCTGCTCATGGTGAGCGGCTTCACGGATTACCTGGACGGCAAGCTGGCCCGCCAGTGGAACCAGATCTCCCGCGTCGGCCAGATTCTCGACCCACTCGCGGACCGGCTCTACATAGCGGCCACCCTGATTGGTCTGGCGATCCGGGAGATCGTGCCGTGGTGGCTGGTCCTCCTCCTGTTCGGCCGCGACGCCGTCCTCGGGGTGGCGCTGCTCGTGCTGCGCCGCCATGGCCACCCGGTGCTCGAGGTGAACTTCCTGGGCAAGGCGGCGACCTTCAACCTGCTGTATGCCTTCCCGTTGTTGCTCCTCGGCGACGGGAGCGGGACCCTTGCCCTGCTGGCGCGCGTGTTCGGCTGGGCGTTTGCGATCTGGGGGACTGCCTTGTACCTATGGGCGGGTCTGCTCTACCTCTGGGAGGCCAGACACATCATTGACGCCGGACCGGGTAGTCCACGAGTCACCCACGGGAACGACCCAGGGACGCCAGTTCTCGGAGGAGGCGCCACCGGATGAAGGCCCGATGAAGGCCGTGGTCATGGCGGGCGGGGAAGGCACCCGCTTGCGACCCATGACGGTGAGCATGCCCAAGCCACTGCTCCCGGTCCTGAACCGACCCATCATGGAGCATGTCCTTCGGCTGCTGAAGCGACACGGCTTCGACGAGACCGTCGTCACCGTGCAGTTCCTCGCCTCGCACGTCCGCAACTATTTCGGCGACGGCGACGACCTCGGGATGCACCTGGAGTACGCCACCGAGGAGTCGCCGCTGGGGACCGCGGGCAGCGTCAAGAACGCCGAGGCGGCGCTGAAGGACGGCACGTTCCTGGTCATCTCCGGGGACGCCCTGACCGACTTCGACCTGACGGACCTGATCAGCTTCCACCGCAAGCGTTCGTCGTTGGTGACCGTATGCCTCACCCGAGTGCCCAACCCGCTCGAGTTCGGGATCACCATCGTCGACGACGAGGGCAAGGTGCAGCGCTTCCTCGAGAAGCCGACGTGGGGCCAGGTGTTTTCCGACACGGTCAACACCGGCATCTATGTGATGGAGCCGGAGGTGTTCCAGCACGTGGCCGCCGGTGAGTCGGTGGACTGGTCGGGAGACGTCTTCCCTGAGCTCCTCAAGGCGGGCGCGCCGATGCACGGCTACGTTGCTGAGGGCTACTGGGAGGACGTCGGCACCCAGGAGTCCTACATGAAAGCGCATGTCGATGCGCTCGACCGCAAGGTCGCGGTCGACATCGACGGCTTCGAGATCGCTCCTGGGATCTGGGTCGCCGAAGGCGCCGAAGTCGATCCCGACGCAAAGTTGCTCGGCCCGCTCTACGTCGGCGACTACTCCAAGGTGGACGGTGGCACCGAGCTACGCGACTACACCGTGCTCGGCAGCAACGTCGTTGTGCGACACGGCGCCTTCCTCCACCGCGCCGTCGTGCACGACAACGTGTTCATCGGCCCGGGCACGAACCTGCGTGGCTGTGTGATCGGGAAGAACACCGACATCATGCGCGCAGCTCGGATCGAGGACGGCGCCATCATCGGAGACGAGTGCGTCGTCGAGGACGAGGCGATCGTCCAGTCCGAGGTCAAGGTCTACCCGTTCAAGACCATCGAGGCCGGCGCGGTTGTCAACACGTCGGTGATCTGGGAGTCCCGCGGCCAACGCAACCTCTTCGGTCCTCGTGGGGTCAGCGGCATCGTCAACGTCGAGATCACGCCCGAGCTCGTGGTGCGCCTGTGTGCCGCGTTCGCCAGCACCCTGCGCAAGGGCGCCACCGTGACGGTCTCCCGCGACGTGTCCCGAGCCGCGCGGGCGCTGAAGCGGGCTGCTGTCAGCGCGTTGAACACCTCCGCCTGCAACGTGCGCGACCTGGAGGTCGCGCCACCGCCCATCACCCGGCTGGAGACGGCGCGGGGCAGCGCCGGCGGGATCATGATCAGCACGACGCCTGGTCGCCCGGAGAGCGTGGACATCCTGTTCCTCGACGAACGCGGCGCCGACCTGTCGGCGTCGGCGCAGCGCAAGCTCGAGCGCGTGCTGCAGCGGCAGGAGTTCCGGCGGGCGTTTCCCGGCGAGATCGGTGCCCTGACGTTCCCGCCGCGCGCGGTCGAGACCTACGTCGACGAGCTCATCCGCAGGCTGGACCTCGGGAGCATGCACGAGTCCGGGCTCAAGGTCGTGGTGGACACCGCCGGCGGCACCGCGTCGGAGGTCATGCCGACTCTGCTGGGCCGCGTCGAGCTGGATGCGCTGACGGTCAACGGTCGGCTGGACGAGCGGTACCCGACCGAGCTGCCGTATACCCGCGACCAGGCGTTGCAACGCCTCGGCGGGCTGGTCTCGTCGGCCAGCGCCGACTTCGGGATTCGTTTCGACCCGGTCGGCGAGCGGATCGCGATCGTCGACGAGCGAGGTCGCGTCCTCGACGGCGGGCGGGCCCTGCTTCTGATGGTCGACCTCGTGGCGGCCGAACGGAAGACCGGTCGTGTCGCTGTGCCGGTGACCACCACCCGGGTCGTGGAACAGGTCGCGCGCTACCACGGGGTGTCGGTGCACTGGACCTCCACATCCCCGGAGGACCTGACGCTGGCCGCCGAGGCGCCAGACGTGCTGCTCGCGGGCGACGGTCGCGGAGGTTTCATCGTTCCGCAGGTCGGGCGCACGATCGACGGATATGCGGCGTTCGGCATGCTGCTGGGCATGGTTGCCCGGACCCGGATGTCGTTATCGGCGATCGACGAGCGCATCCCCGAGGCGTTCGTCCGACGGCAAGAGGTACCAACGCCGTGGGCCGTCAAGGGGCAGGTGATGCGTCACCTGCTCGAGGCGGCGGGCGACCGGGAGGTCGACACCACCGACGGCGTGCGCATCATCCTGCCGGATGGGCGTTGGGCTCTTGTCCTCCCTGACCCAACGGAAGCCGTCACGCATGTATGGGTCGAGGGGTACGACGAGCCATCCGCCAACGAACTGCTCACCCACTGGGTGGATGTGGTCGAGCAGGCGGGCCGGTGACGCCGCCTCCCACATCCTCGGCGCCATCGCCGCATACCGAAGCGGGTCCCCGTCTCGACCCTGCGCTGTCCATGCTCGACCAGCTGATCCGCGATGCGCTGGACTCCGGCTATGCCGAGGCGGCGGCCCGCGCGCAAGCCGAGCAGGTTCGCCGACCCGACTGGAAGCGCCGGCGGTGGGGCGGCCTTTGGGCGGTCGCCTTGGTGCTGGCCGTGTTGGGTTTCGAGGTCGTCGCGGTAGTGATCGAACAACGACAGGACGAACCGGCCGCAGCCGCAGCACGATCGGCGTTGGTCGAACGGATCGCGGACGCCACCTCGACTTATGACGAGCTGCATGCCGAGCTGAGCCAGTTGCGGGCCGAGGTCGAGGCGATTCGCACGAGCGTGTTGGAGGCTGCCGGCACGGGGCAGACCTTGGTCGATCAGCTGGCCGCGCTGGGTGTCGCGACGGGCACGGTCGCCGTCACCGGTCCGGGCGTCGAAGTGGTGCTGGACGACGCAGCCGAGGGTGACGTGCCGGACGACATCGACCAAGAGCTGACCCGCGTGCTCGACCGCGATTTGCAGCTCACGGTCAACGGCCTGTGGGCGGCCGGCGCGGAGGCGGTCGCGGTCAACGGGCAACGGCTCACGTCGTTGTCCGCGATCCGTTCAGCCGGCGACGCCATCCTCGTCAACTACCGCCCCCTGACCCGGCCCTACATCATCGAAGCCATCGGCAACCCGTCGACCATGTCCGTCGACTTCGCCGACGGGGAAGCCGGCCGCACACTGCGTACGCTGCAGCAGACCTACGGGATCCGGTTCGAAGTCGAGGACGTCGAAGACCTCGAGCTGGCGGCCGCGGTGGTGGGGCAGCTCGACTACGTTGACCTGGAGGACGACTCTTGATTGCCGCCCTCGGACTCCTCGTCGGCATCGTCGTCGGCGTCCTCGTGCAGCCGTCCGTACCCGAGTCGCTCCAGCCCTACCTGCCGATCGCCGTCGTTGCGGCCCTGGACGCCGTCTTCGGGGCGTTGCGGGCGATCCTGGACGGGGTGTTCAGCGATCGGGTGTTCGTCGTCTCGTTCGTCTCCAACGTCCTCGTGGCAGCGCTGATCGTCTTCCTAGGAGACCAGCTCGGCGTGGGCGCCCAATTGTCGACGGGCGTCATTGTGGTGCTCACCGTGCGCATCTTCGCGAACGCCGCCGCCATCCGGCGTCGCCTGTTCAAGGCCTGAAGCAGTGTCGGATCCCATCACGGAGCCCTCGCCCGGTCCGTGGCGACGCCTTGGCGACGCCCTGAGCCCGGAGATCACGCCCGGCCAGGTCATCGTTGGGATTCTGTTCGCTCTGTTGGGCTTCGGGGTCGTCGTCCAGGTCAGCCAGACCACGGAGGACCAGCTGCAGGGGGCTCGGCAGGCTGATCTGGTTCGCATCCTGGACGACCTGGGGGAGCGCGAGGAGCGGCTGCGAGCGGAGGCCCGCGACCTGGAGGAGACGCGGGATGACCTGCTGTCCGGCTCCGACCAGGCGGCCACCGCGCTGGAGGAGACCCGGCAGCGCGCCGAGACGCTGGGCGTGCTGGCGGGCACGATCCCAGCCCAGGGCAGCGGGATCGTGGTGACCGTCACCAACTTGCCCGAAGTGGATGCGACCCTCGTCCTGGATGCGCTGCAAGAGCTGCGCGACGCGGGAGCCGAGGTGATCCAGATCGGGGAAGTCCGGGTGATCGCGTCCACCTACGTTCTGGACGATGACGGTGACGTCATCGTGGACGGCACCGCTTTGCAATCGCCGCTCATCATCAGGGCGATCGGCGATCCGCGCACCATGTCAGCGGCGCTGCGCATCCCCGGCGGGGTGGTGGATAGCCTGCGCGGCGTCGGTTCCGACGCCGCGATCCAAGAGACAGACAATGTCGAGATCACTGCCTTGCGGGCGGTTCCGAGCCCTGAGTACGCTCGCCCGGCCCCGGAGTGAGCGACGCAGGCGTAGCGAAGCGGAGCCGAGGAGATCACGACCATGAGCCGGGAGTAAGTGAGCGACGCAGGCGTAACGACGCGGAGCCGGGGAGAACACGACAATGAGTACTGCCAGGAGGTTGAGGAGATGACGGTGGCTGATCCGCAGTACCCCGACGACCTTCGCTACACCGCAGAGCACGAATGGGTCCGCGCCGGCGACGAGCTGGTGGTGGGGATCACCCACTACGCGCAGGACGCACTCGGCGACGTCGTCTACGTGTCGTTGCCCGAGGAGGGCCAGCAGCTGCAGGCCGGACAACCCTGTGGCGAGATCGAGTCGACGAAGAGTGTGAGCGACCTCTATGCACCGGTCTCCGGCGTCGTCGTTGCCCGGAACAGCGCCTTGGACGGGACTCCGGAGCTCGTGAACAGCGACCCGTACGGCGAGGGCTGGCTGATGCGGCTGCGGCCGAGCGATCCGGACGCGGTTGCCAGCCTGTTGGACGCCGGCGACTACGTCCGCGGCCTCGGCAGTTGACGGGGGCGGCCGCGGCTTGACGCTCGGGCGCCACCGTCAATAGGTTTGCCGATCGGCCGTCAGGCTCACCTCGAGGTCGAGGGTCGGTGTTGAAGATCGGTGAGGATGAGATGACTGTCTGCATGCGATGCGGCCGGGACAACCCGGCGGACAGCAAATTCTGCTCGTCCTGCGGTGCGCTGCTGGGAGCGGAGTCGGCCGGCGACTCGGTGGACAACGCGGCCACGACCATCCTCGCTCCCGCGAGCGCGGCGGCTGAGACGACGCACGCGCTGGACGCCTCCGAGGTCGAGGAAGACGAAGAACCGGACCAGTTCGAGCTCGGCTACGAGGCGATGGTTCCCGGGACCGCCTTGCTTGTCGTGCAGCGCGGACCAAGCGCCGGCAGCCGTTACCTGCTGGATGCGGACGTGGTCTCGGCCGGACGTCACCCCGACAGTGACATCTTCCTTGACGACGTGACGGTGTCGCGTCGGCACGCGGAGTTCGTTCGAGGACCGGAGGGGTTCCGCGTCCGTGACGTCGGCTCTCTCAACGGGACGTATGTCAACCGCACCCGGATCGACGACGCGCTGCTCGGCAACAAGGACGAGGTCCAGATTGGCAAGTTCCGACTGGTGTATGTCGCCGGGCCCCCGACCAGCGCGGCCGCTGCGCAGGGGCCGGGCGGTCGCGGCGGTGACGGGTGAGCAGCGCCGTCTCGGCGGGCACGTTCATGAGCATTGGTGAGGTCCTCGGTCAGCTGCGTCCAGACTTTCCGGACGTGACGATCTCCAAGATTCGCTTCCTGGAGAGCGAAGGACTCGTCGAGCCGACCCGAACCGCATCGGGCTACCGCAAGTTCAGCCAAGACGACGTACGGCGGCTGCACTACGTGCTCACTGCGCAGCGTGACCGGTACCTTCCGCTGCGGGTCATCAAAGATCACCTCGACGCGCTCGACCGTGGACTCGAGCCACCTGACGTAGCGGGCGGCTCGGCCCGCGTGCCCGTGGCGGTCGTTGCGCAGGGCCATCCCGATGCCGAGGAGTTCGCCGCCGACCGGCGCGAGATCCGACTGTCGAGAGCGGAGCTCCGCGAAGCCGCAGGCTTGACCGAGGAACAGCTGGACCTGCTGGAGAACTATCGCCTGCTCGCACCTCAGGCCGGTGCGCAGCACTACGACGCCGATGCGCTGATGGTCGCCCGCACCGCGGCGCAGATGTCCTCGCACGGCTTGGAGCCTCGACACCTCCGTGCATTCAAGTCCGCCGCCGACCGAGAGGTCGGTCTGGTCGAGCAGGTGGTGACCCCGTTGCTGCGGCAGCGAAACCCGGAATCACGAGCGCGCGCCGAGGAGGTTGTCCGCGAGCTCGCCGCGCTGTCCGTGCGGATGCACGCTGCGCTGGTGCGCTCCCGCCTCGGAGCCGGCCTGCCGCGTTGAGCCGCACAGTTCGGACACAGCAAGCCGGTTGTCGCAACGCTCGCTAGTGTGGCGTCGTGCTCGAGCTAGACGTGGTCGGCGTCCGCGTCGAGATGCCGTCCAGCCAACCGATCGTCCTGCTCCGCGAGGTCGGCGGTGACCGTTACCTGCCGATCTGGATCGGCGCCGGCGAGGCCACGGCCATCGCCTTCGCGCAGCAGGGTGTGGTCCCGGCCCGACCGTTGACCCACGACCTGTTCCGCGACGTCCTCGAGGCCGTCGGCCAGACCTTGACCCAGGTGCGCATCGTCGACCTGAAGGAGGGCGTGTACTTCGCCGAGCTCGTGTTCGGCAGTGGGGTCGAAGTCAGTGCGCGGCCGAGCGATGCGATCGCCCTCGCGCTGCGCACCGGCACGCCGATCTTCGGTGCCGAGAAGGTGTTGGACGACGCCGGCATCGCGATCCCGGACGAGCAGGAGGACGAGGTCGAGAAGTTCCGCGAGTTCCTCGACCAGATCTCGCCAGAGGACTTCGGCGAGAGCCCTGGCGGCGGTTCGGGCGCGGCATCCGGGGAGACGCCGCCACCGTAACTGGACCCAGCACGACTCGTGGTCTAACCCTCAACCTGATATCTAGACTTGGCTCTGGCGTGTCGTGGCCCAGAGTCGTTGACCGGGCCGCGGGCCGGTTCTACGGTCGAACCAAGTCCCGCATGTAGTTCCACGTCTGTCGTTTCGCCCGGCGTCTCGGCAGTCCCATTCAGGGTCCCAGTCAAGGTCCCAACAAGCGGGCAGGACGGAGGTCCGCCGTGACCACGACTCGTGAGCCCGACGACGCTCAGGAGCGCGCGGGCGTCCGTCGCGAAGCCACCCGGGTGGCCGGACAGCAAGGCCTGCTGTTCCACGACGATGTGGCGCTGCCGGCCGATGTCGGGTACCGCGGTCCGACCGCGTCCCACGCCGCGGGGATCACCTACCGTCAGCTCGACTACTGGGCGCGGACGGGTCTGGTGGAGCCAAGCGTGCGCGCGGCGTCCGGCTCCGGGTCGCAACGGCTGTACAGCTTTCGCGACATTCTCGTCTTGAAGATTGTCAAGCGGCTCCTCGACACGGGCGTCTCCCTGCACCAGATTCGGGCCGCTGTGCAGCACCTGCGCGATCGCGGTGTCGAGGACCTCGCGCAGATCACGCTGATGAGCGATGGGGCGAGCGTCTACGAGTGCACATCGGCCGACGAGGTCATTGACCTCGTCCAGGGTGGGCAGGGTGTGTTCGGCATCGCCGTGGGACGCGTGTGGCGCGACCTCGAGGGCACCCTCGCGACACTCCCGTCCGAACGCGCCGACGAGCCGCTGCTTGACCACCCGGGGGACGAGCTCGCGGCCCGGCGCCGCGGCCGCGCAGGCTGACGTGATGCGAAACCTCGCCTAGACTTCAAGGCGTCGCAGACCCCGCACGGGAGAGACGCCCGACCGCCAGCCGGGCGCGCCGAAGGAGCAACCCTCCCCGGAACCTCTCAGGCGAAAGGACCGTGCGGGCGAGACGACTCTGGAAAGCGACCCCTGAGGACATACTCTGGGTCCGCCGACGGTGCAAGGGCCGGGTCACGATCTCGTGGGCCGCCCGAAGCTCTCAGGCTCCATGACAGAGGGGGAGGCCGCCCGCGCACGCCTGCGCCGGAACGAGGAGGCCACCCCGTGACCAGGTCCGACAACACCCGTCCCTTCACCGACCGGCACATTGGGGTCGACGCCGACGCCCAGGCGAAGATGCTCGCCGCGCTCGGCTGGTCGTCCCTGGACGCGCTGATCGACCAGGCGGTCCCCGAGTCGATTCGGTTCGGCGAGCCGTTGGCTCTCGACCCCGGCCGATCCGAGGGCGAGGTGCTCGACGAGCTGCGCTCCCTCGGCGAGCGCAATGCATCGATGGTGCAGATGATCGGCCTCGGCTACGCGAACACGGTGACCCCGCCCGTCATCCGCCGCCGGCTGCTCGAGGACCCGGGCTGGTACACCGCGTACACGCCCTACCAGCCGGAGATCAGCCAGGGACGGCTCGAGGCGCTGCTCAACTTTCAGACGATGGTCTCCGACCTCACAGGTCTGCCGACCTCCGGGGCCAGCCTTTTGGACGAAGCCACCGCGGCCGCCGAGGCGATGGCAATGTGCAGGCGCAGCGCCAAGACGGCCAGCGCAGTCTTCCTGGTCGACACCGACGTGCTGCCCCAGACCATCGCAGTGCTGCGCACCCGGGCCGAACCGATCGGCATCGACATCCGGGTCGCCGACCTCTCGGACGGTCTGCCCGCCGAGGAGTACTTCGGGGTGCTGCTGCAGTACCCGGGGGCGAGCGGCCAGGTGCGCGATCACGCCCCGACGATCGCGGCCGCCCACGAGCGCGGTGCGCTCGTGGTCATCGCGGCCGACCTGCTTGCGCTGACCCTGCTGCGCGCTCCGGCGGAGATGGGCGCCGACATCGCCGTCGGCAGCAGCCAGCGGTTCGGGGTGCCGCTCGGCTTCGGCGGCCCGCACGCCGGCTACATCGCGGTCCGTGCTGGCCTGGAGCGCACCATGCCAGGTCGACTGGTCGGCGTCAGCGTCGACGCCGACGGCGCGCCCGCATACCGGCTCGCGCTGCAGACCCGCGAGCAGCACATCCGTCGTGAGAAGGCGACCAGCAACATCTGCACGGCGCAGGTGCTGCTCGCGGTCATCGCAAGCATGTATGCCGTCTACCACGGGCCGGACGGCCTGCAGGCCATCGCCCAGCGCACCCACCGGATGGCCGCGATCATCGCCCGACGGCTTCGCGACCACGGCCTCGCGACGGTGCACCACAACTTCTTCGACACCGTGCACGTCAGGGTGCCCGGGCAGGCCGACGCCATCGTGGCCGCCGCGCGCGAGAAGGGCGTCAACCTGCGCCGCGTCGACGCGGACACCGTCGGGATCAGCACTGACGAGGTCACCCGACCCGAACACGTGACGCGGGTGTGGACCGCCTTCGGCGTCACGGACGACGTGGATGTCGTCGACATCGACGGCCGGACGTCAGATTCCCTCCCTGCACAGATGCTGCGCGACAGCGCATACCTGACCCACCCGGTGTTCAACACCCACCGCAGCGAGACTTCGATGCTGCGCTACATGCGGCGGCTGCGCGACCGCGACTACGCGCTGGACCGCGGCATGATCCCGCTCGGGTCGTGCACGATGAAGCTGAACGCGACCGCCGAGATGGAGGCGGTGACTTTTCCCGAGTTCGCGGACCAGCACCCGTTCGCGCCACTGGACCAGGTGCAGGGCAGTCTCGAGCTCATCCGTCAGCTCGAGGCCTGGTTGGTCGAGATCACCGGTTACGACGCGGTCTCGCTGCAGCCGAACGCCGGAAGCCAGGGTGAGTTCGCCGGTCTGCTCGCGATCCGCGCATACCACCGCGCGCAAGGGCAGCCGGAGCGCAACATCTGCCTGATCCCGTCGTCGGCGCACGGGACGAACGCGGCGTCAGCTGTCATGGCCGGGATGCGGGTCGTGGTGGTCCGTTGCCTCGACGACGGGGACGTCGACTTCGACGACCTCACCGCAAAGGTTGATCAACATTCGGAACAGCTCGCCGCGCTGATGATCACCTACCCCTCGACGCACGGCGTCTTCGAGGAGGACGTGACCCGCATCTGCGGGCTGGTTCACGACCACGGCGGACAGGTCTACGTCGATGGTGCAAACCTCAACGCGCTGGTCGGGCTGGCCAAGCCCGGCAAGTTCGGTGCGGACGTCAGCCACCTCAACCTGCACAAGACCTTCTGCATCCCGCACGGCGGCGGAGGGCCCGGCGTCGGCCCGGTCGCGGTGCGGGCGCACCTGGCGCCGTTCCTGCCCAACCACCCACTCGTCCCCGATGCCGGTCCGGAGACCGGGATCGGACCAGTCGCGGCCGCGCCCTGGGGGAGCGCGGGCATCCTGCCGATCTCGTGGGCCTACATCCGACTCATGGGCGGCGAAGGGCTGACCGCCGCGACGAAGGCCGCGATCCTGTCCGCGAACTACATCGCACACCGACTGGCGCCGCATTACCCGGTGCTGTTCAGCGGCCGGGGCGGGCTTGTCGCGCACGAGTGCAT
Source organism: Candidatus Nanopelagicales bacterium (assembly GCA_040510995.1). Lineage (GTDB taxonomy): Bacteria > Actinomycetota > Actinomycetes > JBEVHX01 > JBEVHX01 > JBEVHX01. Next base: position 2,860 of record JBEVHX010000074.1, on the reverse strand, counting down.
CCTCGATCTGCGCGGGATCACCAAGGAGACCGGGATCACGGTCGACGACGTCGCCAAGCGCCTGATCGACTACGGGTTCCACGCGCCCACGATGAGCTTCCCGGTCGCCGGCACGCTCATGGTCGAGCCAACCGAGTCCGAGGACCTTGGCGAGATCGACCGCTTCTGCGACGCGATGGTTGCCATCCGCGCCGAGATCGAACGGGTCTCGTCCGGTGAGTGGCCGAGCGAGGACAACCCGCTGCGCAACGCCCCGCATACGGCGGCATCGGTGATCGGGACGTGGGACCACACCTATGCGCGCGAGCTGGCCGCCTACCCGGTGCCGGCGGTGGCGGCCGACAAGTACTGGCCGCCGGTGCGCCGGATCGACGGCGCGCGGGGTGACCGCAACCTGATCTGCAGCTGCCCGTCGCCAGAGGTGTTCGAGGCCATCCACGAGTCGGCCCTGCAGGCGAGGTAGGGCTTGCCGGGCACGCGGCATGACACGATGCCCCGATGAGCAGGATCGTGTCGGTGGCCTCGGCGTTCCCGAAGCACCGGCACGAGCAGGCCGCGATCACCGAGGCCTTTGCCGAGCTGGTGGTCGGGGGCGACCCGCAGGCGCAGGCGCTGCTGCGCCGGGTGCACGCGAACGCCGGTGTTAGGACGCGGCACCTCGCGCTGCCGATGGCGGACTACCGCGATCTCGATGGATTCGCGGCCGCGAACGATGCCTGGATCCGGGTCGGTCTCGACCTCGGCGCTCGGGCGGTCACGGACGTGCTGGCCGACGTCGGGCTCGCCCCGGCTGACGTCGACCTGCTCATGACCGTCAGCGTCACCGGCGTGGCGGCGCCGAGCCTCGACGCCAGGCTCGTCCCGGTGATCGGGCTGCGACCGGATGTGAAACGGGTGCCCGTGTTCGGCCTCGGATGTGTCGCAGGTGCCGCTGGGGTCGCGCGGTTGCACGACCATCTGATCGGTCACCGCGACGACATCGCGGTGCTGCTGTCGGTCGAGCTGTGCTCGTTGACCGTGCAGCGCGACGACGCGTCGGTCGCCAACTTGGTCGCGAGCGGCCTGTTCGGCGACGGAGCCGTCGCGGTGGTCGCTGTGGGTGCGCGTCGCGCCGAGGCGCTCGGACTCCCGGGCCCAACCGTGGTCGCGTCCCGCAGCAGGCTCTACCCGGACAGCCAGCGGGTCATGGGCTGGGACATCGGCGGCAGCGGGTTCCGGATCGTGCTCGATGCCAGCGTGGCCGAGGTCGTGGAGACCTACCTCGGCGACGACGTGAAGCTGTTTCTGGCCGACCAGGGGCTCGACCGCAAGGACGTCCGGCTGTGGGTGGCTCATCCCGGTGGCCCGAAGGTGCTCGAGGCGGTCCGTTCGGCTCTGTCACTCGAGGGCGACGCACTGGCGCTCACCTGGGAGTCGCTGGCTTCGGTCGGCAACTTGTCGTCGTCGTCGGTGCTGCACGTCCTCGGCGAGACCATGCGTGCGCGACCGGCTGGTGCGGGGGAGCCGGCCGTGATGCTCGCGATGGGTCCCGGCTTCTGCTCCGAGCTCGTGCTGATGACCTGGTGAGCACTCCGTGAGCCGGACGTGACCAGCACCTCGTGGTACATCGTGCTGATCCTTGCGGTGGGCGTCGAACGCCTCGCGGAGCTGCGGCTCTCGGTTCGACACGCGGCGTGGGCGTTCACCCGCGGTGGCGTCGAGAGCGGTCGCGGCCACTACCCGCTCATGGTGATCCTGCACAGCGGTCTGCTCATCGGCTGCGTCGTCGAGGTGCTGGTTGCGAATCCGCCGTTCCTGCCATGGCTCGGCTGGCCGATGCTCGTGCTGGTGGTGGCAGCGCAGGCGTTGCGCTGGTGGTGCATCAGCGTGCTCGGCGTGCGTTGGAACACCCGAATCATCGTGGTCCCCGGACTGCCGCTGGTCACGACCGGCCCCTACCGCTACCTTCGCCACCCGAACTATGTGGCGGTTGTGGTCGAGGGATTCGCGCTGCCGCTCGTCCACACCGCGTGGGTGACCGCTGTGGTGTTCAGCGTGCTGAATGCCGGCCTGCTCGTGGTTCGCATCCGCACCGAGGACGCCGCGCTGGCGTCGCTACGCCCGTGACTGCATACGACACCGACGTACTCGTCGCCGGCGGTGGGCCAGTGGGGTTGGTGGCCGCCATCGAAGCCCGTCGTCGCGGCTTCGACGTGACCGTCATCGAGCCGCGCAGCGACCCGGTGGACAAGGCGTGCGGCGAGGGCTTGATGCCGTCGGCGCTGAACCGGCTGCACCGGCTCGGCATCGACCCGAGCGGATGCGCCTTCGATGGGATCACCTACGTGGACGGCGACCGGCGGGTAACCGCACGCTTCATGACCGGCCCCGGCCGCGGAGTGCGCCGGACGACGCTGCATGACGCGTTGTCAGCGCGGGCCGACACGGTAGGGGTCCGCCGGCTGCCGGGTCGGGTCGATGGTCTCGTCCAGGATGATCGGTCGATCTGCGCCGCGTCGCTGCGCGCGCGCTGGCTCGTCGCGGCCGACGGCCTGCACTCGCCGATCCGCCGCCGGCTCGGGCTGGAGCTTCCGCCCGGGCGCCACCGCCGGTTCGGCCTGCGCAGCCACGTCGCGACCGCGCCGTGGACGCCGTACGTCGAGGTGCACTGGGCCCCCGGGTCGGAGGCCTACGTGACGCCGGTCGGCGACGACCTGGTCGGCGTGGCGATCCTCACCGACCGGTCGCGGCCGTTCCCGGAGCTGCTCGCCGAGCACCGGCTGCTGGCCGACCGACTGGCGGGCGTGGCATGGCAGCGGGTCCGCGGCGCCGGCCCCCAGCGCCCACCGTGGCGGGGCCGGCCCCCAGGACAGGGGGTTGG
>JBEVHX010000073.1:0-7327 GCA_040510995.1 Candidatus Nanopelagicales bacterium | reverse complement strand
GAGGGCGCGGCGCCCCTTGCCGCCGGTGCCCCCGGTCGCGCCCTTCTTGCCCGCACCGGTCGTGCGGCCGCGGCGCTGGCTGTTGCCGGCCATCAGCGGGTCAGCTCCCATCGGGGTCCCTGCGGGGTGTCCTCGACGGAGACGCCGAGGCTGGTGAGCTGGTCGCGGATCGCGTCGGCGGCGGCGAAGTCCTTGCGCGCCCGCGCAGCCTCCCGCTGCTCGAGGGCGAGGGCGACCAGCCCGTCGGTGGCCTTGACGAGGCGGTCGTCGCCCCGACCGCCGTCGCCCCACTGCGGGTCGAGCGGGTCGAGGCCGAGCACGCCGAGCATGGCGCGCACCGAGCCGAGCGCGCCCGCGACGGCGGCGTCGTCCCCCCCGGCCAGGGCGGTGTTGCCCTCCCGGACCGTCTCGTGGATCGCCGCGATCGCGGCCGGGGTGCTCAGGTCGTCGTCCAGCGCGGCGGTGAACTCGGCGCAGACCACGTGCGCGCCGGCGTCGGCCCCGACGCGCTCGGCCGCCCGGCGCACGAAGGACTCGATCCGCCGGTAGGCGGACCCGGCCTCGTCGAGCGCAGCGTCGGTGAACTCGATCGTCGACCGGTAGTGCGGGGCGATGAGGTAGTAGCGCAGCTCCACCGGGCGCACGCGCTGCACGACCTCGTCGACGAGCGCGGTGTTGCCCATCGACTTGCTCATCTTCTCGCCGCCGAGGGTCACCCAGCCGTTGTGCAGCCAGTACTGCGCGAACGCGTCACCGGCCGCGCGGGACTGCGCCTGCTCGTTCTCGTGGTGCGGGAACCGCAGGTCCAGCCCGCCGCCGTGCAGGTCGAACTCCTCGCCCAGGTACTTGTGCGCCATCGCCGAGCACTCCAGGTGCCAACCGGGGCGGCCGGGCCCCCACGGCGTCGGCCACTGTGGCTCGCCCGGTTTCGCGCCCTTCCACAGCGTGAAGTCACGCGGGTCCCGCTTTCCGGCGTGGTCACTGTCGGCCGCCGGTTGCATCTCGTCGATGCGCTGTCCTGACAGCTCGCCGTATGCAGACCACGAGCGCACGTCGAAGTAGACGTCACCGCCGGCCGCATACGCATGACCGCGGTCGATCAGCGTCTGCATCAGCGACACCATCTCGGTGACGTGACCGGTGGCGCGCGGCTCGTAGGTCGGTTGCAGGCAGCCGAGGACGTCGTAGGCCCAGGTGAACGCGCGCTCGTTGCGCATCGCCAGTGCCCAGAACGGGATACCCTCCGCGGAGGCGTTGTCGAGGATCTTGTCGTCAATGTCCGTCACGTTGCGGACGAAGGTGACGTCATACCCGCCGTGCTGCAACCACCGCACGAGCACGTCGAAGTTGACGCCCGAGCGGATGTGACCGACGTGCGGCGGCGCCTGCACCGTTGCGCCGCACAGATAGATCGACGCCTTGGCCGGCTTCAACGGCTCGAAGTCGCGCACGGACCGCGTTGCGGTGTCGTGCAGGCGCAGGCTCACCTGCGCGAGCCTATCCGCGAGACGAGGTCAGGCGCCGGTGGCCAGGGCTCTGGCCAGCGCATATGCCTGCCGAGTCGCGAAGACAAGTCGTCGGGGCGCGTAGGCGTCACCGAGCACGTGCGCGGCGGGATGGTGCGGCTTCAGCTCGGCGTACAAGGACGCATCGGAGACGCTGCCGCAGGCGAGCACGACCGAGTCGTACTCACCGATCGTCGTTGTCCGCAGCGAGTACACATTGCGGACCTCGAGGGTGCTGGCGCCGATGCCGACCACCTCCTCCATGAACCGAAGGACAACGTCCTGCTGGCTCAACCGGCCGAGGATCCCGCCGATGATGTAGCGGCCCAGCAGCGGAGCGGCAGTCTGCGTGGCGTACACGACCGTTACCTCGTGCCCCCGAGTGGCCAGGTGGTCGGCCACGGACAGCGGGGCCACATGGTCGTCCTGTGCGATGATCGCGACTCGCCGTCCGGGCTCGGCCCGCCCAACGAGAACGTCACGGATGTCGACGACGTGCGGCGCAGCGACCCCGGGGATGTCTGGCGTGCGAGGGCCGGCGCCGGTGGCGACCGCAACGACGTCCGCACCGTTGGAGAGCACGTGCTCAGCGTCGGCCCGCACCCCGAGCTCGACGGCGACGCCCAGCTCGTGCAGCCGGCGGACCTGCCATTCCAGGTACGCGGCATAGCCGTCATGGCGCGGTGCGAGCGCTGCGTACCGCAGGGCGCCACCAAGTTGGTCCTCGGCTTCCCACAACCGGACGTCAAAACCGGTCTCGCGGGCGAGCGCCGCCAGCTCCATCCCGGCGGGTCCGCCGCCGACGACCAGCAGCGACCGGCCGTCGCCTACACGGTCCCAAGGCTCGTCGATCTCGTTCCCGGTATGGGGGTTGACCGCGCACCCGAACGGCAGACCTTCCACGTAACGGCGGCTGATGCACTCGTTACCGCCGACACAGGGACGGATCTGCGCGGACCGGCCCTCCCGCCCCTTGACCAGCAGGTCCCCGTCAGCGATGTGTGCCCGGGCCATCCCGACGATGTCCGCGTTGCCGGCCGCCAGGACGGACTCAGCGACCTCGGGACTCGTGATCCGGCCGGTGTGGACGACCGGGAGTGCCAGCGCGCGCTTCAGCCGGCCGGAGAGCTCCGCGAACTCGGCCGGCGAAAAGTACGTCGGCTGGATATAGCTGGGATTCCCCCACGGACTGCCGACGACACCGTGCACATAGTCGATGAGCTCCGTCGCCTCGAAGTACTGCGCGAGCTCAATGCCCTCGTCGACGTCGTAGCCGCCAGGCGCCTCCTCACGGATGTTGATCCGGATGCCCAGCGTCATGCTGCTCCCGACCCGGTCCCGGATGGCCTGCATGACTTCGACTGCGAACCGGCCGCGGTTCTCGATTGAACCTCCGTAGCGGTCCGTGCGCCGGTTCGTGTACGGCGACAGGAACCACTCGTGCAGGTCGTCATGGTTCAGGTGAAGCTCCACCCCATCCGCTCGGCCCTGGTGAGCCAGCTCGGCGGAGTCGGCGTATTCCCGCACGAAGGCGGCGATGTCGCTCTCGTCCATCACGTGCGGCATCAAGTTGATCGTCGGTGCGCTCATCAGCGGGGAGGCGCCGTGGGGCATGCCGCCCTGATGCACCATCTGGACGGTCACGGTCGCACCCAGCACGTGCATGGCGTCGCTGAACTGCTGCACGCGTTCGACGAAGTGCGGCAGTCGGAAGAACCCGACTGTTGCGGCGCCGACCCCGGTCGGCTCGAACCCAGGGATCAGCACGTTGCGGACATGAGTGGACAGCGAGCCGATCCAGGCGACGCCGGCCCGCGCGCGTCGCTCGAAGTAAGCGATGTTCCGTGCCGCGTCGTCATCTGTCCCGTAGATGTTGCCGATCGCCGATGCGTGGGGCGGCAGCATCACCCGGTTGCGCAGCTGCATCGTGCCGACGGTGATCGGCGAGAACACATGCGGGAGGCGCGACGGCTCGGGTGCAACGCTGGCCGGCAGGCCGCGATCCTCGTGATCTGTATCGGGGGTCACAAACCGACCGTATGCGGCCGGGCGGCGCCGGGCAGCACGAGCGCAGTGGCGACAGCAGCAAGGCCCTCACCGCGGCCGGTCACGCCGAGCCCGTCGGTGGTCGTGCCGGACACCGACACAGCGGCGCCACCAAGAGCGGCGGACAGCACGGTCTCGGCCTCGGCTCGGCGGTCGACGATGCGGGGACGTTCCCCCACCACCTGCACCACGACGTTGCCGACCGCATACCCCGCGGCGCTGACCAGCCGTGCGGTCTCAGTCAGCAGCACCAGACCCGAAGCGCCTTGCCACTCGGGTCGGGCCGTGCCGAAGTTGGAGCCGAGGTCGCCGAGGCCGGTCGCGGAGAGCAGCGCATCGCACATCGCGTGCGCCGCGACGTCGCCGTCGGAGTGGCCGGTGCAACCCGCGGGTTCGTCCTCCCAGAGCAAGCCAACGACCCAGCAGGGCTGCCCGACCGCGAGCGGGTGAACGTCGAAGCCCAGGCCGACCCGCGGCACGTGCCCGTTCACGGCAGGCTGCCGTGCGCGCGACGACGGGCGAGGACCGCTTCGGCCAGCCACAGGTCCAGTGGACGGGTCACCTTGAACGCCTCCTCCGCGCCGCGGACGACCAGCACGCGAACGCCCAGTCGTTCGACGAGCGCGGCATCGTCGGTGGCCTCTTCGACGTCGGCGGCATACGCGGCGACGAGCACATCCCGCCTGAACCCCTGCGGGGTCTGGACGGCGCGTAGCGCCGTTCGATCGACGGTCTCGACCACGGTCTCGGCGTTGTCCTTGCCCGCGGCGTCGACCCGCTTGACGGTGTCCGCCACGGCGATGGCCGGGACGACGGCGTCGGCGCCGCCGCGCACGGCGGCCGCGACCGCGTCCACGAGCTCTGCCGGCACTAACGGACGGGCGGCGTCATGAACCAAGACCACATCGACGTCGGGCGGCAGCGACGCGAGCGCCAGGCCGACCGACCCGGTCCGGGTGGCCGCGCCGGCCACCACGCTGACACTTGCCCCGATCTCGTGGTCGCCAAGCAATTCCCGCACCTGGGCCAGCTCGTCGGGTGGGGCCGCCACAACGACCAGGTCCACCGAACGCGACGCCGCCAGCGCCCGGACGGCGTGCACCAGCAAGGGAACCCCGCCGAGCAGTCGCAGCGCCTTAGGTACACCCGGCCCCAAGCGCTCGCCGCGACCGGCGGCCGGCACGATTGCGGCGGTTCGCTGCGGCAGCACGTCCGCGTTCACCCTGAGCGCCCCCTTCCGCCGAGCGGCAACCCAGCAGGGGTCGCGCTGGGTTGCTCCGGGCGCCGATGACGCGGGCCACCCTCAGCTGCTGTTGCTGGGGCCACCGTATGCGTTGAGGGCGACTTCGTTGGTCGCGAACCCGACTCGTGGCGACGAGTCGGTGCCACCGCGCGGCCCAGGCAGACGAATCGGGCGGATCGGCCTTCGCCAACCCGCCCGACCAGTCGTACTACGAGGCGAGGACCTCGTCGAGGATTGCCTCGGCCTTGTCCTCGTTCGTCTTCTCCGCGAGCGCCAGCTCAGAGACCAGGATCTGCCGGGCCTTGGCCAGCATCCGCTTCTCACCGGCCGACAGCCCACGCTCGCGCTCACGCCGCCACAGGTCGCGCACGACCTCGGCGACCTTGATCACGTCACCGGAAGCCAACTTCTCGAGGTTCGCCTTGTAGCGGCGGGACCAGTTCGTGGGCTCTTCGGTATACGGGGTGCGGAGCACCTCGAAGACCCGGTCGAGCCCTTCCTGCCCCACGACGTCACGAACACCCACGAACTCGGCGTTGTCGGCCGGGACCCGAACCGTCAGGTCACCCTGGGCGACCTTGAGGACGAGGTAGAGCCTCTCTTCGCCCTTGATGACGCGGGTCTCGATCGCTTCAATCTTTGCGGCCCCGTGATGCGGGTAGACAACCGTCTCACCGACTTGGAAAACCATGCGTGTTGACCCCTTTCCGCACACCAGGGTAACACGCCTGGTGCAGCCACCTCGGCACGTTTGCCCAGGTCAGAGGCCATGAAACCTTCCGTGGAGGGGTTGACAGAACGACGATTCCGTGGTGGCGGCCCGTCTTCAGGGACCGGACTGCGGGTACTTGAGCCGATCTCCGTCGCGGCTGGGGCCGTGCGGTGCGAGACTGCGTTCGTGAGCGGTGACGGGCCGGTTCGCCCTGACCCCGGCGGTCGCGACGATGGCGACGACGCAGCATCCGAGCGCAGCGACCTCGCCGTGCTCGTCCCGGACGATGCGCGCGAGCTCGACGGCGATCGCCTGGCGCTGCTCACCGAGCTACGGCAGCGTGCCGCCACGCAGCCCTCGCTCTCAAACGCCGACCGGGCACTTTCTCGACGCGAGGTCGTAGGCAGCCGGGTACGTCGTCTCGGCACCACCGGGTGGCTGCTCCTCGTCGTCCTGCTGCTCGTTGGCGTCGCCGGCACGCTCGTGAGCGTGTTTGCACCACGGGCACCCCTGCCGCTGGAGCGACTCCCGCTGGCCTCGGGAGCGGACGCGGCACCGGGCCAGATCGGCGGCCTGCTGCCCGAGGCAGAGGTCTCGGTTGGCCTCCGGCACGGCGATGTCCGCGCGATCCGTCCGGCCGTGCTCGTCGTCGTGCCACCGAGCTGCCTGGACTGCGCGGACGCGATCTTCAACGTCTCCTCCCAGGCCCGGGAGTACACGCTCGCGCTTGCGCTGGTCGGCACCCCCGACCAGCAGGACCAGCTGCGCGAACTCGACCGAGCCGGAGCAGGCGGTGGCGCCATCCAGCTCATCGACCCCGACGGCGTCCTGGGCTCCACCTACGCGCTCACGACAACTGTGCCGACCTTGGTCCTGGTGCACGCCGACGGCGTGGTCGGCGCCGTGGCGAGCGCCGATCCGGACACCCGCTACGAGAGCGCGCTCGTCCAGCTTCCCCGGCCCGGCGCGAGCCAGTGATCCGGGAGACTGAGCACCGCTCCACCCAGGTCCGCGGCCTCATCAAGGCCGCGCATCCCGGCCCCTCGGTAGCCGTCACCGCACTCACGACGTCCCTTGCCGCGTCGGTCGGTCTCCCCTCGGGACGCTGTGTGGTGCTCGCCGTCGCGGTCCTCGCCGGACAGCTTTCGGTGGGCTGGGCAAATGATCTGCTCGACCGAGAGCGGGACTCTGCGGCCGGTCGTCGCGACAAGCCGGTCGCGCTCGGCTTGGTCTCTGTTGGCGCGGTGCGCACCGCCTGCGCGGCGGCGTTGCTGCTGGCCGTCCCGCTGTCCTTCGTCAACGGCTGGCGCAGCGCGCTCGCCCACCTGGTCTTCATCGCCAGCGGGTGGGCATACGACCTTGGGATGAAGGCGACTCGGTGGTCCTTCGTTCCGTATGCCGTCGGCTTCGGAGCGCTGCCCGCCATCGCGACGCTCGCGCTGCCGACGCATCCGTGGCCGCCAGCGTGGGGCATCGCCGCCGGCGCGCTGCTCGGCGTCGGTGCGCACGTGGCCAACGCGCTGCCCGACATCGAGGAGGACCGGGTCGCTGGTGTTCTGGGCATGCCGCAGCGGCTAGGCCCGCAGGCCGCCCGAACGGTCGGCGCGGCCGGGCTCCTGACCGGAACGGCGGCCCTGGCTTTCGGCCCGGGGTTCGACGCGCTGGGGGCGGTCGCTCTGCTTGCAGCAGGCGCGCTGGCGTTCGCGGCCTTCGCCATCAGGTGGCCGACGAACTCCAGGACCCCGTTCGTGCTCACGGTCGCGCTCGTCGTCGTGGATGTCATCCTGCTGCTGCTTCGCGGTGCTGACCTCGTCTGAGGGT
>JBEVHX010000072.1:0-9619 GCA_040510995.1 Candidatus Nanopelagicales bacterium | reverse complement strand
TGAAGGTGACGTCCACCCCGCCGGGCACCGGGATCTGCCGGCCGAACAGCCGTTCCGGCGTCGCGCTGTAGTAGTTCAGGACGTCGCGGACGTTTCCGGCCTCCCAGCGCGCGTTGCCGATCGGGTGCCCGCTGTTGGCGACCTCGAGCTGCGCGAGCTCCTCGCGATGGTCGTCGACCACCGAGGCGAACCGCCGCAGCAGCCGGGCCCGATCCCCCGGCGCGAACGCCTGCCAGGTCTCGTAGGCGGCCGCCGCGCGCACGATACGGGCGTCGGTATCGACCAGCGACGCCTGGTCCACCGTCGTCACGATCTGTTCGGTAGCCGGGTTGACGATCGCGAACGTGGCGGTCACGTCACAGCCGCTCGAAGCCGCGGAACCGCTCCCAGTCGGTCACGGCTCGACCGAACGCGCTGTACTCGACCCGCGCCATGTTCGAGTAGTGGTCGACAACCTCATCGCCGAAGACGCTGCGGTTCCAGGCGCTGTTCTCCCAAAGGTCCAGCGCGGCATACAGCGAGTCCGGCACCCGCTCGGCGTCGCTGGCATACGCGTTGCCCTCGAACGCCGGCTCGAGCGGTAGCTCATTCTGGATTCCGTCGAGCGCCGCGGCGATGATTCCCGCCGTGGCGAGGTAAGGGTTCACGTCCCCGCCGGGGACGCGGTTCTCCAACCGTAGCGACGGCCCGTGGCCAACCAGCCGGAAGGCGCAGGTTCGGTTGTCCCGGCCCCACTTCAGCGCCGTCGGCGCGAACGAGCCGGCTACGTAACGCTTGTAGCTGTTGATGTTCGGGGCGAACAGCAGGGTCAGCTCGGCCATGTGCGCGAGCTGCCCGGCGATGTACTGCTGGCCGCGCTTGGACAACCCGTGCTCGCCCTGGTCGTCTGCGAGCACCGCGTCGCCGTCGGTCGAGCGCAGGGACAAGTGAATGTGGCAGGAGTTCCCTTCCCGCTCGTCGAACTTCGCCATGAAGGTGAGCGCCATGCCCTCCTGCGCGGCGATCTCCTTTGCGCCGGACTTGTAGACGGCGTGGTTGTCGCACGTGGTGAGCGCGTCCGCATACCTGAACGCGATCTCGTGCTGCCCGAGGTTGCACTCCCCCTTCGCGGACTCGACCGTCATGCCGGCGCCGGCCATCTCGTTGCGGATGCGGCGCAGCAACGGTTCGACCCGGGCGGTGCCGAGCATCGAGTAGTCGACGTTGTAGAGGTTGGCCGGGGTCAGCGAGCGGTATGCGGCCTGCCACGCCTGCTCGTAGGTGTCCCGGAAAACCATGAACTCGAGCTCGGTTCCGACGTAGGCCACGAGGTCGTGCTCGGTGAGCCGGGCGATCTGGTGCTTGAGGATCTGTCGCGGCGAGGCATCGACGTCCGAGCCGTCCTCCCACTGAACGTCGGCCTGCAGCATCACGGTCGCCGGATGCCACGGCACCCGGCGCAGGGTAGTGAGGTCGGGAGTCATGACGAAGTCGCCGTAGCCGGACTCCCACGACGACATCGGGTAGCCGTCCACAGTGTTCATGTCGACGTCCACGGCAAGCAGGTAGTTACAGCCCTCCGTGCCGTGCGGGAGAACCTCGTCCAGAAAGAACTCGGCGTGCAGCCGCTTGCCCTGCAGCCGACCCTGCATGTCCGTCAGCGCGACCAGGACGGTGTCGACCTGGCCGGCGGCGACGTCGGCCCGCAGCTCTTCCAGCGTCAGCCGACCTGCCATCCGGCCTCCCGAGCATCTATTGGTGCGCTACCGAGACATTAGCGAGGGCGGCGGGGTTATCCGAGGAAACCGCGGAGAAGCGCCGATGTAGCGTCGCAATGCTCTTCCACCGCGCGCCGCGCCCCCTCGGCGTCTCCGACCAGCACGCACTCCACCATCGACGTGTGCTGCGCGTCGGAGTGCTCGATGTTGCGGCGCAGTACCGGGATCGCCGCCAGGAGACGACCGACCCGCAGCTGGACCTCCGTCACGGCGGCCAACAGCGAAGGGGAGCCAGACACCTGCGCCACCGCGAGGTGCAGCTGAGAGTCCGCCGCCCGGCGTTGCACATCGTCGGGCGCCAGCTCGACCTCGGCGAGCAGCGCGCGCAGCCGTTGCTGGTCCGTCGCGGACAGCGACCGGGTGGCCGCGAGCGCCGCCGCGCCCGGCTCGACAACGCGCCGAAAGTCCAGGGCATCCGCGAGCTCCGCGCCCATGCTCTTCGCCAGGTGGTGCGCGTCCTCCGGCGCCTGCTTGGAGACGTCGTAGACGACGAACGTGCCGCCGGCGCGTCCCCGGCGGGTCTCCACGTAACCGGCCTGGCGCAGCGCCTCGAGCGCCTCGCGCAATGTGGTGCGGCCGACCTGGAGCGACTCCGCGAGCTCGCGCTCGGCCGGGAGCCGCTCGCCATGAGCCAGCAGACCGAGCTTGATGCTGCGAGCGAGCCGTTCGACGGTGGACTCGAACGCGTTTCCGCCGCCGCGGACCGGGCTCGCCAGCGAAGCCGTGACAAGGTCAGCGGTCATACCGCACGCGTTCACTCATCTCCACGAAGAGCTTCGCGACGACCTCAGGCTGTTCGATCTGTGCGACGTGTCCGGCCCGTGGAAGGACGACCACCCGGATGTCGGTAAATGCCTCGCGCGCGCGCACGGCGCCGCGGGCGCTGACCAGCCGATCACGGGTGCCGTAGATCACCAGGGTCGGTGCCTTGACCTTGGCCGCCTCCCGCCACAGGTTCTTCGATCCGCGTTCGAGGTATGCGGTGACCACACCGCGGGTTGACCGGATGAGCGCGTCGTCCGCATACGGCAGGCGGGAGCGCCGGACGATCTCCTGGGCAGCGAGCAACCGCTGGGAGATCGGCACCAGCGAGGGGTCGCCGAAGCACAGCTCGAGGATGCCCTCCACCCGCTGCTCCGGGGACAGTCGGCGCAGCTGGCGGGTGACCATGGTGCCCAGTCCGGGCAGGCCCATGACGCCGACCTGCGCCGACCACCGACGCAGCCGCAGATCGGGCAGTGCCGGAGCCACGAGCGTGAGGGTCGCTACCAGATCGGGTCGCGAGGCGGCCACCTTGGTCGCGATGGCGCCGCCGAGAGAGTTGCCGAACAAGTGGACGGGCCGTGCCGCCCGCTCGACCACGTCCTGGATGTAGCGGATGGCGGATCGAGCGTGGCCGTCGACGGAGTAGTCGCCGTCATCTGGCGGTGGTGAGTGGCCGTGCCCGGGCAGGTCGGGGGCGCTGCTGTCGAGCCGGTCGCGCAGCACCCACATCAGGTCGGTCCAGTTCAGCGAGGATCCGCCGAGCCCATGCAGCATGACCGCCGGCTCGGCATCGGCGGACGTCGCCGGTGCGTGCCGCACCGCCAGCGTGGTCCGGTCGAGGCGCACGGTGTGCCGCGGCCACTCCAGGACCTGGCTCTCGGACATGGGCGGCAACCTAGCGAATGCTCGGATCAGGCCGACTTCTTGGTTCGGGTACGAGCGGCGGATGCGCGCTTCTTCGGCGCCGGCTTCTCCTTCGCGCCATCCTTGCCACCCCGGTCGGCGCCTCCGGAGCGCGCCTGCTTGGCCGCTTCGACGCTGGCCCGCAGCGCCGCCATCAGGTCCACCACGGAGCCTTCCTCCGCGGCGGCCTCGGGGGCTGCCACCAGCTCGCGGCCCTCCACCTTCGCGTCGATCAGTGACTGGAGCGCCTCGCGGTACTCGTCGGTGAACGCCTCGGGCTCGAAGTCGCCGGCCAGTGCGTCGATGAGCGACTGGGCCATCGCGATCTCCTGTGAACGCACCTTCACGTCCTCGTCCACGAACCCGAAGTCCGCTTTCCTGATCTCGTCCGGCCAGAGCATGGTCGACATGACCAGGACCCCGTCGCGGTTGCGCAGGCAGGCCAGCGTCTCGCGCTGCCGCAGCGCCACCTTGACGATCGCGACCCGGCCGGCCTTGTCCAACGCCTCCCGCAACAGCACGTACGGCTTGACGCCCTGGCCGTCCGGCTCGAGGTAGTAGGACTTGTTGAAGTAGATCGGGTCCACCTGCTCCAGCGGGACGAACTGGAGCACCTCGACGGTCTTCTGCGTGGCCAGCGGTAGGTCGACGAAGTCCTCGTCGGTGAGCACGACGACCTCGCCGTCGGGCAGTTCGTACCCCTTCGCGATGTCGGAGTAGGCGACCTCCTCGCCGTCCGCCGCGGCCACCCGCTTGTATTTGATCCGCGAGCCATCCGAACGCCGCACCTGGTGGAAGGCGACGTCCTTCTCCTCCGTGGCCGAGTACAGCTTGACCGGGATCGTGACCAGACCAAACGAGACGGCGCCCTTCCAGATGGTGCGCATTGCAGCTCCTCCACTCTCGGTCGCGATCTCCTCGGCTCCGCCGCACCTCGCTTGCGTCGTTCCCTCCGCCCGGTGAGATCCACGATCATCGTGACATGGATGAGCGAGTCCGGGTCGAGGTCGAGGATCGAACGCTGTCCCTGTCCAACCTGGGAAAGGTGCTCTACCCCGAAACCGGCTTCACCAAGGGTGAGGTGATCGACTACTACACGCGGGTCGCCCCGGCGCTGCTGCCGCACGTAGTGGACCGGCCACTCACAGTCGTTCGGTGGCCGGACGGCGTCGGGGGCAAGTCGTTCTTCGAGAAGAACGCGCCGTCGCATACGCCCGATTGGGTCCGCACCGTCACCTTGCCGGTGCCCGGGTCCTCGATGAACCGGGGCGAGATTCGCTACATCCTGATCGAGGACCTGCCGACGGTGGTGTGGGCGGCCAACCTTGCGTCGCTGGAGATGCATGTGCCGCAGTGGCGCGTTGGTCCGCGGGGTGGAGTGAAGCCACCGGACCGGCTCGTCCTCGACCTGGATCCCGGGCCGCCGGCCGACGTGGTCGCCTGCGCCGCGGTCGCCCTGCTGCTGCGCGACCTCCTGGTCGACGACGGTCTCGAGCCGGTGGCCAAGACCAGTGGCTCGAAGGGCCTGCAGCTGTACTGCGCCGTGCAGGCGTCCTCGGACGCGCAGACCTCGGCGTATGCGAAGCGCCTTGGTGAGCGCCTGGAGAACGAACACGCGAAGCTGGTCGTCAGCCGAATGGCCAAGGACCTGCGGCCGGGCAAGGTATTCGTCGACTGGTCGCAGAACAACGCCGCCAAGACCACGGTCGCGCCGTACTCCTTGCGCGCCCGCCCGCTCCCCACCGTCTCGACGCCGGTCACCTGGGACGAGATCGAGGCCTGCGAGGACGCCAGCGACCTGCGGTTCACCGCGCCCGAGGTGCTCGAACGGGTTCGCAAGTCCGGCGACCTGTTCTCCCCGCTGCTCGGAGCCGGACGGCCCATCCCGGTCACACGGGGTGGCGACTAGCCCGTACGGTGTCGGCATGTCCGACACCGAACCGCGCTCCGAGGACATCGAGGTCAATGAGGCCGACGCACTCGAGCAGCGCCAGGACGTGCGCGATGTCGGTCTCGGAGACGACGCGGAGACCGCGGAGGCCGACGCCGCTGACCTGGCCGAGCAGCAGGAGGCGGTCGAGCTCGACGAGGACGAGTACCGCTGAGCGTTCTCGGGTCGCGAGCGATCCCTAGGTACGCTGCGCCCGATGAGCAGCACACCGACGACCCGCCTGCCGCGGACCGAGCGCCGCGCGCAGCTGCTCGACGCGGCCCGCGAGGTCTTCGTCGCCCAGGGGTACCACGCAGCCTTGATGGACGACATCGCCGAACGGGCGGGTGTCAGCAAGCCTGTGCTGTACCAGCACTTTCCCGGCAAGCTCGAGCTTTATCTGGCGCTGCTGGACCAAGGCGCCGAGCAGCTCATCAACGTGGTCCGCGACGCCCTGCGCTCGACCGATGACAACAAGCAGCGGGTGGCCGCGACCATGCAGGCCTACTACGACTTCGTGGCGGCCCAGGACGGCGCATTCCGGCTGGTGTTCGAGTCCGACCTCACCTCGGAGCCCGCGGTCCGCGAACGTGTCGACCGCTCCACCCAGCAGTGCGCCGAGCTGGTGTCGGAGCTGATCTCGCACGACGCCGGCCTGTCGACAGAAGAAGCGCACCTGCTCGCCGTCGCCCTGACCGGTATGGCCCAGCTGTCCGCGCGCTACTGGATCTCCACGAACCGAGCGGTGCCGCAGGACGCTGCGGTGCGGCTGCTGGGGGCGTTGTCCTGGCGCGGGATCGGCGGTTTCCCCCGCACCCAGTGAGCGAGTGTTCGCGGTCGGCGTACGCCGCCGTTGCCGGTGATCAGCGGTCCGGGCACTAGTCTCCGAAAAGTACGGCTGGTGCGACGCAGCGGAGGTCGGCGTGGAGGTCAAGATCGGCGTCAAGGGCGCGGCGCGTGAGCTCGTCCTGGAGTCGGAGCAGACCCCGGACGACGTCGTCGCGGCCGTGAAGGCCGCCCTCGCCGACGACGACGGCATGCTGGACCTCACCGACGACCACGGGCGCCGGGTCCTGGTGCCGACCGAGAAAGTGGCGTTCGTCGAGATCGGCAGCCCCGAGCGCGGCCGGGTCGGCTTCGGCGCCCTCTGACCGAGGTCATCGGCCCGCTGCGAGACGAGACGCGTCACCGGTGACGCGTCGACGCATGACAGGTCGAGTTGCAGGATTGGTCAGGCGGACAGGCCGAGCGCCTGCATCCGCCGGGTATGCGCCTCAGTGAGCCGTGCGAACATCCGACCGACCTCGGCCAGGTCGAAGCCCGGCAACCCGCCGGACTCGAGGTCGCCGACGAGCATCCGGGACAACGCATCCCGCTCGGCAGCCACCCGCTGCGCCTGCGAGAGCATCTCCCCGACCAACCGACGCCCCCACAGCGCCAGCCGCCCGGCCACCCTGGAGTCCGCTTCGATGGCAGCACGCACCCGGTCGACGGCGAACTCCGAGTGTCCGGTGTCCGCAAAAACCTCCAGCACGAGGGACTTGGTGTCCGGGTCCAAGAACTCGGCGACGGACCGGTAGAAGTCGGCGCCCACCCCATCACCGACATAGGCCTTGACCAGCCCCTCGAGCCAGTCAGCGGGGGCGGTCGACTCGTGGAAGGCCTCGACCGAGGCCCGGAACGGCTCCATCGCCGCGTATGCGTCCTCGCCCATCGCCACCAGGCGGTCCCGCAACAGCTCATGGTGGTGGAACTCGGCCACCGCCATGTCCGCCAGCAACGCGGTGTCCTCGAGGGTCGGCGCCAGCGCAGCGTCCGCCGACAGCCGGGCGAAGGCTGACAGCTCGGTACATGCCAGCACCCCGAGCAGGTCGACGACCGCCGCGCGATACGTCGGGTCGGTCTCCAGGTCGGGAGGCACAAGCGCACCCTAATGACATTCGCGGGTACCATGGTGCTGTTGATGTGCGGTGAGACCCGTTTGCGCGCCCCATGACCCGGGCAGCGCCGGCCAGCCAGGCCCCCTTCGGTCTTACCGCCCGAAGGAAGAGGCCATTATCACCACGTTCCACGAGCTCGGGGTTCGCCCTGAGACCGCCGACGCCCTCGCGGCAGTCGGGATCACCGAAGCATTTCCCATCCAAGAGCAGGTCCTGCCGGTCGCGATGTCCGGCACGGACGTCATCGGCCAGGCCAAGACCGGCACCGGTAAGACCCTCGGATTCGGACTGCCCCTGCTCGAACGCATCACATCGCCGACCGAGCCAGGGTTCAGCGAGCTGCCAAACCCCGGGAGGCCGCAGGCGCTCGTCGTCGTGCCGACGCGTGAGCTTGCCCACCAGGTCGCGCGCGACCTGCTGCTCGCGGGCAAACCTCGCGGGGTTCGCGTCCTCGCCGTCTACGGCGGCCGCGCGTACGAGCCCCAGGTCGACGCCCTGCGCCGGGGCATCGAGATCGTCGTCGGTACCCCCGGCCGACTGCTCGACCTCGAGCAGCGCGGCGACCTGAGCCTCGGCCACGTCAGGACCTTGGTCCTCGACGAAGCCGACGAGATGCTCGACCTCGGCTTCCTGCCCGATGTCGAGCGGATCGTGGCTCGGGTGCCGGACGGTCGGCAGACCATGCTGTTCTCCGCGACCATGCGCGGCGAGGTGATCTCGCTGGCCCGCCGGTACATGGATGCCCCAGTCCACATCCGCGCGACCGACCCACACGACGACATGCAGACGGTCCAATCCGTGGAGCAGCACGTCTTCCGGGCGCATGCGATGGACAAGGTCGAAATGCTCGCGCGCATCCTGCAGGCCGAAGGTCGTGGACTGACCATGGTGTTCTGCCGAACGAAGCGCACCGCACAGAAGGTCGCCGACGAACTCACCGAGCGGGGGTTCGCGGCGGGAGCGGTGCACGGCGACCTCGGTCAGGGCGCTCGCGAGCAGGCGTTGCGGGCGTTCCGCAACGGCAAGGTCGACGTGCTGGTGGCGACGGACGTTGCGGCTCGGGGCATCGACGTGGAGGACGTCACCCACGTCGTCAACTTCCAGTGCCCCGAGGACGAGAAGACCTACCTGCACCGGGTCGGCCGCACCGGCCGAGCGGGCAAGTCCGGCACCGCCGTCACCTTCGTCGACTGGGACGACGTGCCCCGGTGGACCCTGATCAACAAGGCACTGACGCTGCCGTTCGACGAACTGGTCGAGACCTACTCGAGCTCCGAGCACCTCTTTGACGCACTCGCCATCCCACCCGGCACCAAGGGCATCCTGCCCCGTGGGTCACGGACCCGGGCCGGCCTGGCGGCAGAGCAGGTGGAAGATCTGGGCGAGACCGGCAAGGCGCGCGCCCGACCCACCACTTCGCGGCCGGGGCGCTCAGCCGCTCAGCGACGTCGTCCGCGAGAGACGACGCCGGCCGCAGAGTCCGGCAAGGCAGCGACGGCACCCGCGGCACCCAAGCGACAGCGTCGGCGCACCCGCGGCGCCCGTCCCACGCAGGGCAGCTGACCCCGGTCGCTCGACCATCCACTTTCGTGCATGATCACGGCTGGGGCAGGAGGGACGCGGCCGGGTTCGGTGCGCGAAGGCTGATCTCACCAGCCGGCTCACAGCCGCGGGCGCAGTCGTACCCAGGTGCGCTCGGCGCACGCCGGGCAGAGCATCCACGACTCGTGACGCCGACGGATGAGCGGCAGATGCACCGACGGCAGGGCGAGCCGGATGGCCTCCCGCACGGAAACCAACGACTCGTCGCCGCATGACGAGCAGTTGATCGACAACGCCAGGAGCGGGGTGGCGGGATGCTGCGGGGGGTCGCTGAACAGCGTCCGTCGCCCGTGCGGATCGCCGTTGGACTCGGGCGCGTCGTCCCACCGACGCGTTCGCAGCCGGCCGAAGTCGGTCAACGGACGCCCACCCTGGCGGCGAGCTGCTGGGCGTGGTCGCGGTAGGCCTGCGAGCCGGTCGAGCTCCGTGCGGTCGAGAGCACCGACCGACCCGCGGCCGGCGCCTCAGCGAAGCGAATCGACTTGGGGATGGGGGGCTCGAGGATCTTCATGTCGTAGCGCTCACCCACGTCCGCCAGCACCGCGCGGGCATGGTTGGTCCGCCCGTCGTACAAGGTCGGGAGCAGGCCGAGCACCGTGAGGTCGCGGTTCGTGCGGCGCCGCACCTCACCGAAAAAGTCGAACAAAAGACCAACGCCCCCGAGGGCCCACAACTCGCACTACAACCGGATAAGCACCACATCCACGGCCGTCAACGCATTC
>JBEVHX010000071.1:0-4915 GCA_040510995.1 Candidatus Nanopelagicales bacterium | reverse complement strand
GACGATGTCGCCGGTGTTCAGCGCGATGTGCTGCACTCCCGGGCCGCCGTAGAACTCGAGGTACTCGTCGATCTGCGACTTCTTCTTCGAGATGGCGGGCTCGTTGAGCGGGAACTTCACCTTGCGGGTGCCGTCCGCAACCACCTTCGACATCAGGGCGCTGTACTCCGTGGCGATGTCGTCACCGATGAACTCAGCCATGTTCGTGAAGCCCATGACCCGGTTGTAGAAGGCGACCCACTCGTCCATCTGCCCGAGCTCGACGTTGCCGACGCAGTGGTCGATCGCCTGGAATGCGCGTTGCTGCGGCTCGACGACCGGATCCCGTGACACGAACCCCGGCAGGTAGGCACCGGTGAAGCGTGACCGGTCGATGAGGGTGTGCCGGGTCTCGCCGTAGGTCGCGATCGCGGCCAGCACGACCTCGCCGTGCTCGTCGGTCAGGGTATGCGGCTCCTCGAGACTGCGGGCGCCGTGCTCGACAGCGAACGCATACGCCTTCTCGACATCCGGCACCTCGATGGCGAGGTCGACGACCCCGTCCCCGTGGGCGGCCACGTGCTGCGCCAGGCTCGTGCCCGCGCGCACCGCACCGCGGAAGACGAATCGCGCCGAGCCCGACTCCAGCACGTAGACGGCTTCGTCCCGCCGTCCGGTCTCGGGCCCCGCGTATGCAACGCAGCGCATGCCGAACGCGGTCGAGTAGTAGTGGGCGGCCTGCTTGGCATTGCCGACGGCGAAGACGACGGCATCCATGCCCATCACCGGGAAGAGGTCCTGCTGGGACTCGGACTCGGTCAGCGAGGTCTGCGTCATACGTGGCAGTGTTCCGTGAACTGTCCAGTCTGAGCAACGCAGCGCCGAATCAGTGCGCATTCTGTATGCTCGCCATCGCCATGGATGCTCTCGATGCCCGCATCGTGCACCTGTTCGCGACCGAACCGCGGGTCGGCGTGCTTGAGGCCTCCCGTCGGCTCAACGTCGCCCGGGGCACAATCCAGGCCCGGCTCGACCGGATGCAGTCCACTGGTGTGATCACCGGATTCGGCCCGGAGATCGACCCCGCGGCGATCGGCTACGGGGTCACCGCCTTCGCCACCCTGGAGATCCGGCAGGTGGAGGGGCACGGCACCGTCGAGGACCACTTGGCCGCAATCCCCGAGGTCCTCGAGGTGCACACCATCACCGGCACCGGCGACCTACTCGTCCGCATCGTCGGACGCTCGAACGACGACCTGCAACGGGTGATCGATGACGTGGTGGCGATCCCGTCGATCGTGCGCACGTCCACGGTGATCGCGCTGCGCAACCCGGTTCCCTACCGGACCCTGCCGCTCGTCACCGCCGCCGCCCGCATCACCTGACCACCCGCGTCCTCGAGTGTGGACGTTGGCGGGGTCGAGACCGCAGCCGACCCAAACCCCTCAAGGTTCAAGTTTCGCGCGAGAAGGCGCGAAGTCAGGCACGCAGGGCACGCGCCAGGTCGGCGGCCGCCTCGATGACCCGGGCACCGACCACGGCCTCGTCGAGCGCGGACAGGGCGACCACGCCGACCGAGCCGACCACAGGGACCGGCGAGGGCAACCGGGCGGCGATCCCCCACGCCCCCGCCTGCAGCTCACCGTGCGAGACCACATAACCGACCGTGCCGCCCGCGCGTTCGCCCGAACCGCCGGAGGCAATGCCGCTGTTGGCTTCAGCAGCCGCGCCGATCGCCCGGCCGGCCGCCCCCCGGCCCAGCGGATGCCGGGCGCCCTCGCGATACGCGACGTGATAGTCCGTCCGGCTCGGCTCGACGACCGCCACCGCCACCGCCTCCTCACCCTCGGCGATGGTCAGATGCGCTGTGGCACCCACGTCGTCGGCGAGCCGACGCAGCACCGGAAGTGCCGCGCGCCGCAGCAGCGGATGCACCCGACCGGCCAGCCGGGCTACCCCGAACCCCAGCCGCGCCATGCCCTCCGAGTCGCGTCGGACCAGGTCGTGCGCCTCGAGCGTGGTCAGCAGGCGGTACACCACGGTGCGGCTGACGCCGAGCGAGGCGGCCAGGTCGTTGATCGACAGGCCATCGCGCGCCTGCGCCAGCAAGGACAGCACCCGCAGTCCGCGGTCCAGGGTCTGCGACGTCTCGGGCCGGCCGGCGGGCATGCCGCCGACACTACGAGTGCTAGAGCGCCAGCGCGGCGAGTGCGGCGTTGACGATCGAGCCGGGAAGCAGGTCGTGCAGGCCATAGAGCTCGGGCACGGTGCCGGACTGCCCGAAGGTGTCGACACCGAGCGGCAGGGATGCCACCGCGAGCGACGACCCGAGCCACGCCAGCGCATGCGACGCCGCATCGTGCACGGTCACCACCGGCGCCCGGTCGGGGAACGCTGCGCGCAGCGCACCCGGCACCGACGGGGTGGTCGCGGTGCGCACACCCTGCCGCAGCGTTCGCTGCCAGGCGCTGTACAGCCGGTCCGCCGACGTGATGTCGACCACGTGCGCGGCGATCCCCTCCTCGGCCAGCTCCGCCGCCGCGGCGAGCACCTCGGGCATGACGGCACCGGTCCCAACCAGGTGCACGACCGGTGCCCCGCGTTCGACGAGCGGCGACGCGTCCACCAGGCGGTATGCGCCCGCCAGCACCTGCCGGCGCAGGACAGCGTCCCCCACCCTGGTCCGAGCGGCTTCGAACGGAGCCTGGTCGATGGGCCGGGTCGTGAGCCGGAAGTAGTAGGCGCCGTCCTCTGCCGGTGCTGCCGTCGTGGTCGGCGAGGGCCCGGCGGCGATCCGTCCCAGCGCGTCGCACAGCAACCAGTCCAGCGCGGTCGCATACGCGGGCTCGACAAACGTGACGCCGGGAAGCTCCAGGCCGATGGACGCTGTGATCGTCGACTGATGAGCACCACCTTCGGGTGCGAGGGTCACGCCCGACGGCGTGCCCGCGACGACGAACCGAGCGCCGGAGTAGACCGAGTAGATGAACGCGTCCAGCCCGCGGCACACGAACGGGTCGTACACGGTGCCGATCGGCAGCAACGGCTGCTCCGACAGGTCCCAGGACAGGCCCAGCTGCCCGAGCAGCAGGAACAGGTTCATCTCCGAGATGCCGAGCTCAATGTGCTGGCCGCCCGGGCCCTCGGCCCACTTGAGCAGGGTGTCCTCGTTCCACGACCGTCGGTCGTCGGGAGCAAAAACACCGGTGCGGTTGATGAACCCGGCCAGGTTCGTGGAAGTCGCCACATCGGGGGCGGTCGTCACCAGGTGTCGCGCGACGCTCTCGTCCCGCGACAGGTCGACCAGCACCCGGCCGAAGGCTTCTTGCGTCGAGATCGGCTTTGCCGCGCGGACACCGGTCGAGTCCGGCACCCGGATGTCGAGCGCGGGCTTGCGCGGGGCGCGGGCCAGCCGCTCCCGACGCTGCGCACACAGGATGCCCTCTGGCGAGGCGGCGTCGAAGCGATCCCACTCGCTGTCCACGGTCAGCCCCATCGACGATCGCAGGTCTTCGATCTGCGCCGCTGAGAGCAGCGCAGAGTGGTTGCGCGGGTTGCCGGCCAACGGCAGCCCCCAGCCCTTGACGGTGTACGCGAAGATCACACTCGGCCGGTCGGTGACGGCATCGCATGCGCGGTATGCCTCGAGCATCGCGGCGAGGTCGTGTCCGCCGAGGTCCTGCACCAGCGGCGCCAGCTCGTCGTCGGAGACGTCGCCGATCAGTCCCGCGATCTCGGCCGGCGCGCCGTCCAGGAACCGCATCCGGAGCTCGTGGCCCGACAGCGCGAACAACGACTGGTAGTGCTCGTTGTGCATCGCGTCGATCCAGTCGCGCAAATCCGCTCCGCCGGCACGGTCGAAGCGCGCCTTCAACCTTCGGCCGTACTTGACCTCGACCACATGCCAGCCCGCCGCCTCGAACTGGCCGCGCCATTGTCGGATGCGCACGCCCGGCACCACCCGGTCCAGAGACTGGCGGTTGAAGTCGACGATCCACATCGCGTTGCCGAGGCCAAGGGTGGCCGGATCGGCGATGGCCTCCCAGATGTTGCCCTCATCCAGCTCGGCGTCCCCGATCAGCGCGATGAAGCGGGCGTGGTCGCGAGCACCGAAGTGCGCGTCGACGTAGCGCCGGGTGACCGCCGCGAACAACGGCGCGGCCGCACCTAGGCCGACCGAGCCGGTCGAGAAGTCGATGCCGTCCGGGTCCTTCGTCCGCGAGGGATAGGACTGCAGACCGCCGAGCTGACGTAGCCGTGTGAGGTACGCACGGTCGAGGTTGCCGAGCAGGTACGCGATCGAGTGGTAGACCGGCGAAGCATGCGGCTTGACCGACACTCGGTCAGCCGCGTTCAGGTGCGCGAACCACAACGCCGTCATCGCCGTGACCATCGACGCGGACGACGCCTGATGACCCCCGACCTTCACCCCGTCGCCGGTGTCCCGCTCGGCGTTCGCGGCATGAACCATCCGGACCGCCAGCCAAAGGACCCGGCGCTGGATCGCGTCCAGCACCTCCAGATCCACGCCGTATGCGGACTCCACGCTGGCCAGCACGCCTTCGGGGGCAACGGTCTCGGTCACCCCGTCATTGTGGTCGAACCCGACGATCGTCGACACGGCGTCGCCAATCACCGTCCAACCCCCATGGATCATGCACAGTTGGTGGTACCGGGGGCCAACGCTGCATGATCCAACTCCAAGGGAGCGGAGCAATGACGGACCCCACGTACGCGGGTGTACGCAAGGACCTGGTGGCCGAGCTCGGCAAGCACTGGGGCCTGCTGCTGACCATCGGGATCTTGGCCGCGCTGGTCGGCATCGTGGCCATCATCTGGCCCGGGCCGACGCTGCTCGTCGTCGCGCTGCTCTTCGGAGCCAACGTCTTCGTGACCGGAATCTTCCAGCTGGTGAACGCCTTCTCGGTCGCGGACG
>JBEVHX010000070.1:0-12065 GCA_040510995.1 Candidatus Nanopelagicales bacterium | reverse complement strand
GTGATGGTGCTGTCCGACTTCCGCATGACCCCACCAGCGCGATGCAGTCCCGCCGCATGCTGAAACGCGGTCTGGGCAGTTTCGACCTGCCACAGCGGGTCCTCGACGACGCGCTGATCGTGGTGTCCGAGCTGGTCGGCAATGCCGTCCGACACGCCCTAGCCCTCGCAGACGGCTGCATCGAGCTGGTCTGGCGACTCGCCGACAACCGGCTCGAGATCGAGGTCGCCGACGGCGGTCCCGACCGTGAGCGGGCTGCTCGGCCGCTGCACGCCGCTGACGAAGCCGGTCGCGGCTTGTACCTGGTGAGCGCGCTGTCGGAGGACGTGGTCGTGGAGCGCCAGGCCAATCGCAGCCGCACTCGGGCAGTCCTGACGCTGCGCTGACCCGGCCAACGCCTGGGGCGCTCGTGGCTGGCGATTAGGCTCCCCCGTCATGGCCAAGCGACGTCCCGCCGGGGTCCGATCCCGAGCCGATGCCGACCGGCCGGTCCCGGTCGTCGGCCCACGGGAGCCATGCCCATGCGGCTCGGGCCGCCGCTACAAGGCCTGCCACGGCCGCGAGGCCGCCCGCCAGCAGGACGCGGTGGTGCTGCGCCCGTTCGCCGGGCTTCCCGGCGAGTGCGACTGGATCGCGATGCGCGAGCTGGTCCCGGCGGCAACCGCACCGTTGAGGTTGCTCGGCGAGCATGCGGAACGAGACGTGGTCGTCGCGACCGTACTTCCCCTGGCCTGGCCAGGGCTGGTTCGAGCGGATGGCCGGGTCGTGGTTGGCCTGCAGGTGCAGGCGTCGTCCGGCGATGCGAGCCGCGATGTCGCGGATGCGCTGCTGCGCGCCCTGACGGCCGAGCCCGGGACGCCGGTCGCGCATGAGGGGCTGCCCGGTCCCGGACCCCGGCTTCAGGACCTGGTGGATCCGTCGGCGCCGTTCATCGTCTCGGTCCACGAGGGCTTCGAGTACTGGCTGGACGGCATGACCGACGTCGGTGCCGAGGTCCGGGACTCCCTCGAGCGCGCGAACGCGGCCGCCGTCCCGACGCAGCGGCTGACCGGCGTCGAGGCCGCTTACTGGGCCCGGGTCCGCGACAAGGAGCACCTGCGCTGGGTGCTGCCGGAGGCCGAGGAGCCGCTGCTGGACGCCCTCGCGCGGATGCACGGCGACGGTGGGCTGACGCTCACGGAGGGGACACGATTCCTCGGCACCTTCCGCGCGCATGGCCGCCTCTGCCCGGTGTGGGACCTGCCGTTCGACACCCCGGCCGGGTCGCTGGAAGAGCCGGCTGCGTCGTTCCGGGCCCGGCTCGACGCTGCGTTGGCGGCTGACGGCGCGTTGACCGCCGAGCAACGGCATGCCCGGGCCGGCATCCAGTCCCGCCAGCTCACCCTGCGCTGACCGGGGACCTCGACGTTGGCTGGGTCCGTCGACGCGACAACACCGACCATCCTCCAGATTCGCTTGGGACTCGTCAGCCCGTGACCGCCTCGTATGCGGCCACCGCGGCGAGCACAGCGAGGATCGATCCCGAGACCAGCCGGATGCGGTGCAGCGGCACCCGCTCCACCAGCCAGCGGCCGACCAGCGAGCCGATGCCGGCGACCGTGACCAGCGCGACCCAGGCACCGACGAACACCGATGCCGGCTCACCGGTGCGGGCCGCCAGCCCGGCGGTCATGATCTGCGACAGGTCGCCCCACTCCGCCACGAGGATCACTCCGAATGCGGTCACCGCCGACCGGGCAGAGCCGACCTCCGTCGTCGTCGCAAGCCGAGCTGCAGTCGCCTCCTCCTCGGCCCGCTCCTCGGCGACCGCGGCGGCCCGGGCCTCCAGTCCGCCGCGGATGAGGATGACCGCACCCACCCCGAAGAGGATCGCCGACAGTCCCGCGACAACGCGCTCCGGGAGCATCGACAGCAGCCCTCCGACGGTCACCGCGATGCCGCACTGCACGAAGAATGCAGCGCTGACCCCCACCCAGACCGCGAGCGGCCGCAGCCGGGTCGCCATGACCAGAGTCGCGACGAAGGTCTTGTCCGGCAGCTCCGCAGGGAACACCAGCGCGAAGGCAGCCACGGCCGCCGCGACGTCGAACCAGCTCACTCGCTCGGTTTCGCCGACGCTTCAGCGGCCGCCACCGCCGCAGCCAGCACGGCCTTCACCGGCCGACCCAGCTTGTCCGCGGCGGCGAGCACATCGTCGTACTCCGGCTGGGCGTTGGTGATCGCGCCCTCCAGCAGGGCGATCTTGACCCTGATTTGAGCCCCGTCGACGTCCACGATGTGCGTGCGGCGGTCGAGCGCGCGTTTGCCGACGATCGACTCGCGCAGTCCGATCGTCGAGGTTTCGACGAACACGGCGCGCCGCACGTCCTCCACCCGCTCATGCGCGACCAGCACCGAGAGCGTGTGCGCCGGCCGACCCTTCTTCATGAGGATCGGGGTAAGCCAGGCGTCCGACGCGCCCGCGTCCATCAGTCGTTGCAACACCGACGGCCACAGCCGCGGGTCGAGGTCGTCGACGTTTGCCTCGAGTACGACGGCGGTCGCCGTCGCGGTGGACGCATCCGCCCACTCCTCGCCGAGCACGATGCGCAGCGCATTCGGCAACTCGTCGAGGTCCCGCGCCCCGGCTCCCGCACCCGCGGACGTCGGACGCATGAGCGGCATACCGCCCCAGGCGTCGACGACGGACGCGAGGATCGCTGCTCCGGTCGGCGTGCACAGCTCATACGGTGCGTCGCCTGAGTAGGTCGGGGCGTGCACCTCCTGCAGCAGGGCCACGACCGCGGGTCCTGGCACCGGCATCAGCCCGTGGTCGCTCCGGACCATGCCGTGGCCGACGGCGACCGGTGTCGAGACGACTCGGGTCACCCCGAGCGCATTCAGGCCGGCGGCGGCACCGACCACGTCGGCGATTGCGTCGAGCGCCCCGACCTCGTGGAAGCGCACCTGCTCCGGGCTCGTGCGATGCGCAGCCGCCTCTGCGCGCGCCAACCGCTCAAACACGTCGAGCGCGCGGGCCCGGATCGGCTCGGCGAGGTCCGCGGCCTCCAGCATCGAGCGGATGTTCGCCCAGGTCCGCACAACCGAGGTGGCCGGGGCGCGCACGTGCACCTGCGTCGCCGCGATCCCGCCGCGCTGCACGATCTCGGCGACCAACGGAATCGACTCGACCCCAACCCGGTCGACCGCATCACGGATGGTGTCGAGCGGGGCGCCGGCATCCACCAAGGCGCCCAGGAACATGTCACCGCTGGCACCCGCGTGGCATTGCAGCCAGGCGATCGTCACGGCGATCCTTCAGCGGTCTGCGACGCTGCCATCCCGTGAGCCGACCGGCGGGCCACCCGCGCGGCGTGCACTCCGGCCCCGTAGCCGTTGTCGATGTTGACCACGACCACGCCGGCCGCGCAGGAGTTCAGCATGGACAGCAATGCGGCCAGTCCTCCGGCACCGGTGCCGTACCCGACCGAGGTCGGTACCGCCACCAGCGGCACGCCGGTCAAACCGCCGACCACGCTGGGCAGCGCGCCCTCCATCCCCGCGACGACGATGAGACAGTCGCAGGCGTCCAGCCGATCTCGCTCCGCCATCAGCCGATGGATCCCGGCCACGCCGACGTCGGTGATCCGTTCGACACCCGCGCCGTGCACCCGGGCGCTGAGTGCCGCCTCGGCGGCGACCGGCCCGTCGGACGTCCCCGCCGCCACCACGCCGACCAGCCCGATCGGCGTCGGCAAGTCGCCCACGACCGCGCAGCGGGCCTCGTCATCGACCTTGGCGACGGCGCCGAATGCCCCGCGGACGGCGTCGGCCGCCTCGGGCGCGAGCCGGGTAGCGAACGCCGGCCGGTGCGGGTGCGCGGCTCGCAGGGCGGTCAGCAGGTCCACGACCTGCGGGGGTGACTTGCCTGCGGCATACACGACCTCCGGGTCGCCGGTCCGCGCCACTCGATGCGTGTCCAGACGCGCGAACCCGAGGTCGAGGAAGCCGGGGTCGGTCACGTGCGAAGCCTAGGGCGCGCTCAACGGGGTGCGCCGCGCTTGCCCGGTACCCTCGGGCAGGCCTCTGGCTGCGGCCCGCGGCTTCGACCCTCGAGGAGCCTTGAGGAAACACCGTGTCGCTCGACCAGGATCTCGTCCAATACCTCGCTCTCGGCGGCGCGATCGCCGGGGGGCTCGCCTTGCTCGTGGCGTTCAGTGCGCACCTGCGGATCGGCGCGCTGCGCCGCACGCTGCGCGGGCTCGACCCGGTTGCGGGCGGCTCGGACGATGTGAGAGGGGTGACTTCGCTGCGGGACGAGGTGGGCCGGCTCGACGCCCGGGTTGCGCGGGCCGAAGTCGACCTGGTGGACACGATCAGGCACGTTTCAGTGGTGCGCTACGACGCCTTCCAGGACATGGGCGGGCGGATGTCGTTCTCCGCGGCCATGCTCGACGATGTGGGGGATGGGCTGGTGATCTCCGCGATCAACGGTCGCTCCGAGACGCGCGCGTATGCCAAGGGCGTCAAAGCAGGGGGCAGCGAGATGGCCCTGTCGCCCGAGGAACAGGAAGCAATCAACGCGGCGTTGCGCGGCCGGTCGTGAACGAGCTGCCCAGCACCGACACCGGGGAGGCCGGCGAGTCGCTGCCCGCCTACGGCTTCCTCGGGCCCGAGGGCACCTTCGCTGAGGCGGCGCTGCTCGCGACCCTCGGCACCACGCCCGCCGACCCTGTTCCGTATGCCGACGTCAGCATCGCGCTGGCCGCGGTGCGCCGAGGCGACGTGGTCGGCGCGATGGTACCGATCGAGAACTCGGTTGAAGGGGCGGTCGCGGCCACTCTCGACGAGCTGGCCAGCGGCGACCCGCTGGTGATCATCCGCGAGCAGCATGTCGTCGTCGACTTCGCGCTCATGTCCCGGCCCGACATCTCGCTGCAGGACGTGAAGCGGGTCGCGACGCACCCGCACGCCGAGGCCCAGTGCCGACGCTGGCTCGCGGACAACCTGCCGGACTCCCAGTTCCTGCCCGCTGCGTCCACCGCTGGCGCGGCCGCTGCCGTTCGTGAGCCGGAGTCGGGATACGACGCCGCGATCGCCAGCCCGCTCGCGGCCCGCGTGTATGACTTGGTGATTCTCGCGGACCACATCGCCGACAACCCCTACGCCGAGACCCGGTTCGTACTGGTCACCAAGCAGCGGCCGCCGGCGCCGGCGACCGGCGCGGACAAAACGACGCTCGCGTTGTACATCGGACAGGACCACCCGGGCGCGCTGCTGGAGATTCTCACCGAGTTCGCGGTCCGCGGGATCAACCTCACGCGCATCGAGTCCCGGCCGACCGGCGGCGGGATCGGCGACTACTCCTTCTCGGTGGACGCCGAGGGGCACGTCGATGACGCCCGGGTAGGCGAGGCGCTGATGGGCCTACGCCGGGTGTGCGCCGACGTCCGCTACCTCGGCTCGTATCCGCGGGTCGACGCCGTGCGGCCCTCGCTGCGCCGCGGCGTGAGCGACGCCGACTACTCCGACGCGCAGGCTTGGCTGGCCCGCGTCCGTGAAGGCCGCCGCTGAGCATCACCTGTTGGCAGCACGGACCAGTGCACACGGTGGTCTCAGGCGCCGCAGGTTGCGGATCATTGATCAACTTTGCGCCGCTAGCCTTGGGGAGGTGATGCGACGGTGATCGACCTCAGGGTGCTGCGGGATGACCCCGAGCGGGTGCGCGCCTCGCAGACCGCCCGAGGCGAGGATCCGTCGATCGTGGACCGGTTGGTCCAGGCAGACGAGCGGCGTCGGCGGGCCGGGTCCGCGTACGACGGTCGGCGGGCCGAGCAGAAGACGCTCGGCAAGGATGTCGCACGGGCGAGCGGCGAGGAGAAGCAGCGGCTGCTCGACCGGGCCAAGGATCTGGCCGCCGCGGTGAAGCAGGCGGAGGCCGACCGCGATGCGGCCGACGTCGACGCCGCGGCGCTGCTCGCGCAGCTGCACAACCTGGTCGAGCTCGATGCCCCGGTTGGAGGCGAGGAGGACTTCGTCACGATCGAGGAGGTTGGCAAGCCGCGCGACTTCGCAGCCGACGGCTTCGAGCCTCGCGACCATGTGGAGCTTGGTCGGGTCCTCGGCGCGATCGACGTCGAGCGCGCGGCCAAAGTGAGCGGCAGCAGGTTCTACTTTCTGACCGGCGTGGGCGCGCTGCTCGAGCTGGCGCTGGTCAACCACGCGATGTCCATGGCGCTGCAGTGGGGATTCACGCCAGTCATCCCCCCGGCGTTGGTCCGGCCGGAGGCCATGGACGGCACTGGCTTCCTCGGGCAGGCGGCGGAGAACGTCTACCGTGTCGAGTCCGACGACCTCTATCTCGTCGGCACGTCCGAGGTTGCGCTTGCCGCATACCACTCCGACGAGATCCTCCCCGCCGAGCGGCTGCCGCTGCGGTATGCGGGGTTCAGCCCCTGCTTTCGGCGAGAGGCCGGCAGCCACGGCAAGGACACCCGGGGCATCATCCGCGTGCACCAGTTCGACAAAGTCGAGATGTTCTCGTTCGTCGTGCCCGAGCAGGCGCAGGCGGAGCACCAGCGGCTGTTGCAGTGGGAGCGTGCTTTCCTCG
This sequence comes from Candidatus Nanopelagicales bacterium, assembly GCA_040510995.1. Classification (GTDB taxonomy): domain Bacteria; phylum Actinomycetota; class Actinomycetes; order JBEVHX01; family JBEVHX01; genus JBEVHX01. The sequence continues at coordinate 5,476 of JBEVHX010000070.1, read as the reverse complement.
ACACGTTGGAGGTCCCGTATCGCGTGATCGACGTCGCCACTGGTGACCTCGGCGCGAGCGCCGCGCGCAAGTACGACTGCGAGGCGTGGATCCCGACTCAGCACCGCTACCGCGAGCTGACCTCGACCTCGAACTGCGGTGAGTTCCAGGCCCGACGGTTGGGCATCCGGCTGCGGGACGCTGACGGCGTGCGCCCGTTGGCGACGCTCAACGGCACCCTGGTCGCGTTGCCACGCACGATCGTCGCGATCTTGGAGAACCACCAGCAGGCCGACGGGTCGGTCGTGGTGCCGGCAGCGCTGCGCGGCTACTTGGGCCGCAACGTGCTGGAACCCTTCGGCGCCTGACACCGTGGGCCGGCTTCTCGTCGCGTTGGATCTCGACGGAACACTTCTCGCGCCCGACGGCGCGGTGTCGGATCGTGTCCAGGCGGGCGTGCGCGCGGTGTACGACGCGGGCCATGCGGTGGTCCTGGCCACCGGCCGTTCGTTGCATGGCACCGCTCCAACCGCTCGACTGCTCGGGCTGGACAACGAGGTGGTCGTCTGCAGCAACGGTGCGGTCACAGCCCGGGCTGACGGGTCGGAGCTGTTCGAGGTCGTGACCTTCGACGCCCGCCCAGCGGTCACGTTGCTGCAGGCCGAGCTGCCCCGCGTGGTGTTCGCTGTTGAGGAGGTGGGCAAGGGCTACTTCACGACCGGGCCGTTTCCGGCCGGTGAGCTCGACGGTCATCTCGGCGTCGTGCCGCTGGACGAGCTCGTTGCCGAACCGGTCACCCGGGTGGTGGTGCGCGATGTCGAGGGCGACGCGGAGGACTTCCTCGACGTGGTCGACCGGGTCGGCCTGCATGGCGTCTCATATGCCGTCGGCTATACCGCGTGGCTCGACCTGATGCCGCTCGGCGTGAGCAAGGCGTCGGCGCTTGAGCACGTCCGCGAACGCCTCGGCATCGTCGAGGATGACACCGTGGCGCTCGGCGACGGACGCAACGACCTGGAGATGCTCACCTGGGCGGCGCGAGGCGTGGCCATGGGCCACGCGCCGGATGTGGTCAAGGTGGTCGCGGACGAGGTGACCGCGTCGTTCGAGGAGGACGGCGCCGCGTTGGTCCTGGAGTCGCTGCTGTGAGCAGCGGGTCGACGGCACAGATGCCACGCTTGGTCGCGACCGATCTCGACGGCACCGTTGTCCGCAGCGACGGCACGATCAGCGCACGGGTCGTGGCCGCACTGAACGCCGTCGAGGACGCTGGCATCGACCTCGTCGTCGTGACGGGTCGACCGCCGCGCTGGATGCGTGCGGTCGTCGAAGCGACCGGTCACCGCGGCCTGGCCATCTGCGCGAACGGTGCGCTGGTCTACGACCTGCAGGAGGAGCAAGTCATGTTTGTCGACGCCCTCCCGCCGTCCAGCGTGCCGGCCATCATCGAGCGGGTGCGGGGGGTGTTGCCTGGTGCGGCGTTCGCGCTGGAGACGACTGGGGGGTTCGTGCACGAGGTCGGATACGAGCCGCGTTGGGATATCGGCACGAGGCGAGTCGAGGGCGACCTGCTTGGGTCACTGCCGGCGGGCGCCCAGATCGTGAAGTTGCTTGTGCGCGATGAGATCTCGCGTGGCGACGCGATGCTGGCCATGGTCGCGCCGCTGCTCGGTGGGCTGGCCGAGGCGACACACTCCAACCCGGCGGACTGCCTCCTGGAGATCTCCGCGCTCGGCATCAGCAAAGCCACGACGCTCGCCCGGCTGTGCGCATCGCGCGGAATCACCGCCCGCCAGGTCGTTGCGTTCGGCGACCAGCCGAACGACCTCGCGATGTTGCGCTGGGCTGGCCGGGCGTACGCGATGGGCAACGCGCACCCAGACGTGCTGGCGGCCATTCCCCGGCGCACCGGAACGGTCGACGAAGACGGCGTCGCCGTGGTGCTCGAGCGGTTGCTGGCGAAGTTGTCAGACGCTGCGCGTCACGCGTGACCCGCCCGGTCGAGAGCGGCGGCCCGGAGGATCAGAGGTATGGCCCGCTGGCGCCGCGACCCGGCTGCTGCTCGTGTCCTGGTTGCATACCGGGGGGCAGCCCCCCTGGCGGTGGGCCGACGCCCGCGGGCAGCGCGCGCCGCATCTGCTCGAGTTGAGCGCGGGCAGCCATCTGCTGCGCAAACAGTGTGGTCTGAATGCCGTGGAACAGTCCCTCGAGCCAGCCGACCAGCTGGGCCTGGGCGATGCGTAGCTCGGCGTCCGACGGCACCTCGTCCTCTCCGAACGGCAGGGTCATCCGGTCGAGCTCTTCGACCAACTCGGGGGCGAGTCCGTCCTCCAGCTCCTTGATCGTGCGCTCGTGGATCTCTCGAAGCCGTCGCCGCGAGGCCTCGTCGAGTGGCGCCGAGCGGACCTCCTCGAGAAGTTGCTTGACCATCGAGCCCACGCGCATCACCTTGGCGGGTTGCTCGACCAGGTCGACGAGCGGGCGCTCCTGGTGCTCCGTTGCATCGGCCTCACCGTCTCCGTCGGTGTCGAGGCCACCCTGGACGACCGTGCCGATCGGCTGCCCGTCCGGGCCGACAACCACGATGGGCTGCTCCGGGTTCTGGCTCATGCACCCCATCCAACACCGTGGCGCAAGGCGCGCCGAGGCAGCGTCAATGCGCTCCGCAAACCCTGTGGACCTGGCTCGCATCAGTGGGCGAGGCTGGGCGCTCGTGATGACCACTCGCACGCGCACTGACGTCGGGTTGCCTGCCGGGCATACCGCCCGGCCGCCGCAGATCAGCGACGTTCCGGAGATCTTCGCCCTGGTCTGCGACTACGACCTGCAGTTCCTCGCCCGACCGGATGTCGCCGCGGACGACGTCAGGGCCGACCTCGAGGATCGGCTGGTCGACCTCCAGCACGGATGCTGGCTGGTTCATGATCCGGACGGACGTGCTGTCGGGTATGTGGTGACCTGGTGGGACCCGGAGCACGCGGAGTTCGTCTTCGATCCGTACGTACGGCCGGGTGCCGACCAGTCGTTGTGGGAGTGGCTGCTGCACCGGTGTCTGAGCCGGGCCACCGACCTGCGCGCCGACCATGGCGGTGACCTGGTGCTCGAAGGTGGCTGCTACAGCCAGGACGAGGTGTGGTCCGGTCGGCTGGCGGCCACGGGTCTGGCAGTCGTACGCCGGTTCTGGCGGATGACCATTGGGCTCGACCCGGCGGTGCCGACAGCGCCCCCGACGTTGGCGAACGGGGTCGAGATCCGCCTTGTCGACGTCGACGACGAGACTGACCTGCGCCGGCTGCATCACGTGGTCGACGAGTCCTTCGCAGAGCACTTCGGCTCCCACCGAAGAGAGTTCGACACCTGGTGGACCGATGCTCGCGGCTGGTCGGGCTTCGATCCGTCGCAGTGGTGGCTGGCGCTGGTCGACGGCCGGGAGGCGGCAGCGCTCATGGGCTCTGCTCGGTTCGCAGACGTCGGCTTCGGTTACGTGCGCACCCTCGGCACCCTCGCGGAGCACCGTGGCCGTGGGCTCGCCAAGGCGCTGCTGCTCACGGCGTTCCGGTCGTATGCGGAGCGCGGCCTGGTGGGCGCCGAGCTCGGTGTGGACAGCGCCAACGCGACCGGGGCGACCAGGCTCTACGAGTCTGTCGGCATGTCGGTCGAGGCGACCATCGAGGCTTGGCGGGGCAAGCTGACCGGGGCCGGCGTCGTGCCGCTCGCCGCCGAGGAACCCGTCACCACCTGACGCCGATGCAGCCGCCACATCCCAAGCCTTCGGGCGCGGCGCCGACCGCGGGTGCGTTCCTCCGTCCTCATCGCGGTGCCGTCACGTCAACCTTCGCACCATCGGTAGTCGCGACCGGCTGAACAACGCGGCGCAGACCACGGCGAGCAGCGGTACGACGATGAGCAGCAGCGCGAGGTTCCCCCACGGGATGACGACGGGCAGCACGGGTGGACTGCCAACGCCGGTGAACGGCACGCTCCAGTCGGTCTGGCTGCGGACGGCCGCGATGCCGGGCACGAAGCCGGCGACGATGCCGAGGAGAGTGCCCAGTCCGGCGATGACCAGCGCCTGGCTGCTGGCGAGCAACCTTCGGGTGCGCGGCGCCGCCCCGATTGCGGCCAACGTCGCGAGGTCGGGTCGGCCGTCGGCGGCGGCCAGGCCCACCGCGATCGCCGTGGCGCCGAGCGCCACGACACCGGTCACGGCGAGGAGCACGAGCAACGCGAGAGCGGTGTCGTTCTGGTAGCCGCGCTCGACCACCAGGTAGGGCGAGCTGCCGGAGGTCACGGCCAGGTCGAGCTGTCGTTGTGTTGTGTCCTCCTCGGCTTGCGTCGGCATCCGGCTGGTCTCGAACAGCGCGCCGCTCTCCTCGACCGGGAGGCCGATCGCGGCCGCCGCCTCAGCAGACAGGAGGCCGGCCCCCGGCCGTACCCCTTCCGACAGCCAAACCGCCGGCACGTCGACGGAATGCAGCACCTCCGGCCTTCCGGACTCGCCGGATTGGGCGGCATCTGGCGTCGAGGTCCCGCCCTTCACCGCTCGCCCTTCGTCCGAGTAGCGGACCATCTGGAGTGTCGCCGTGCCGTTGAGCACAGAGGCACGGTCGAACATCACGACCCCGCCGGACTCGAGTGCCTGACGGGCGCCGGGGTCGTCCACCCCGGTGAGTGCCTCCAGCGTGTCGGCATCCCCAACCAGCCAATCCCCGAAGATGGACGAGTACGGTTCGCGGCCCTGGCAGCGCCAGTCGTTGGCGGCGGCGGCGGCGTCCGCCGTGTCGATCGGCCTGGGGCGCTCCAGCGGACACTCGTTCTGCGGCGGCGTGACGACCGTCATCAGATCACAGCCGTCGGCCTGACATGCGCCCTCGTCGGGCACATAGCCCTGAATCAGGGAGGTCTGCTCGACTGGGAGCTCGCGCTCGACGGTCGCGACGATCTGCTCGAGGTCGTTCGCATCGGCACCGGTGAACAGCGTGGACACGCCGACCATGCCCTGCGGCAGCATGGGGATGTACCCGCGTTTGTCGGCGGCTTCCTGGCTCGTGGCGAAGATGCTGACTGCGACCGCCCCGGCGACCGCTGCCATGACCGCGGCGACCGCCGGACCGCTGCGCGTCCGCGACCGCGCCGCGTCGCGCAGCGCGAGCCGGGGCACCGCCGGCAGCCGTGGACCGATCCGCGCGACCCACGCGACCAGCGTTGGGGACATTGCGACCAGTCCCAGCTCGGCGACGACTGAGCCGAAGACGATCGCGAGCGGGTCGCCAGGGCCGGCGCCGTAGAAGGCGATGAGCGCACCGACGAAGACCGCGACCGCACCGAGCGCCGGGATCCGTCTCGGGACGCGCGGCACCGGCCTGCGTCCGGCGAGCGCGGCCACGACATCCTGCCGCGATGCCTGTCGGGCCGGGAGCCAGGCCGCGATCAGCCCGGTGACGACTCCGACGCCGAGCACGACGAGCACGTCGAGTGGCCGGAGATCGATCGCCGG
>JBEVHX010000069.1:0-19278 GCA_040510995.1 Candidatus Nanopelagicales bacterium | reverse complement strand
TCGTCGGACAGGTCCGGGTCGTACCACAGGATGCTGTAGCCGTGCTCGAGGTTGTGGACGAGCACCTCGACCTGGGGCGCGTCACGGTCGCCGTAGAAGTACCGGTCGTAGAGCTGGTCCCAGTACGGGTAGTGCTGGCCGAACGACGGCGGGTTGTTCGCGTAATCGACGGTCGTCACGTCAGGCTGGCTCGTGTTCGGGCCGACGTGGACGCCGGCACTCTCGGCGGTGTTGTCGTCCTCGAAGACCTCGCTGGCGCCCGCCTCGGAGGCGGAGACGCCAAACGACGAGGCGTCGTCGCTCTGCTGCGAGCTCTGCACGGCCCAGACGGCTGCCCCGACGAGCGCAACGGCGATGACTGCTGCGCCGCCGATGATCATGATGAGACGGCGGCGGTCGGCGCGCTGCTCGGCCTGCTTCTGCTCGTCGAGGAGCTCGCGACGCGACTTGGCGTCGGGGTGCTTGGCTAGGTTTCGGGACACGCAGGGAGTGTACGTGCAATCCCCAAGGCTCCCTGAGAGGTGATCACGAGAGTGTCGGACCTCACACGGTCATGGCGCCCGGGGCGCCCGGTGCCTGTGCTGACGATCCTCAGTGCGTTCCGGCACGCCGGCAGCGACCCGACCCTTCGAACCAGTGCTGATCGGTCGACGGTGTGGCGGACCGTGAGAACGCCTGACGGCGCCGCCACCCAACGCCTGGTCACGGATGCTTCGACCGGGACGGTTCACTCCCGGGCCTGGGGTCCTGGTGCCGCCTGGGTGAACGAGACGCTGCCCGAGCTCCTGGGCGAGGCCGACGATCCGAGCAGCTTCGTTCCAGCCCACCCGGTGCTCATCGAGCTCTGGCGGCGTTATGGGCACTGGCGCGTTCCACGATCGCGCCGCGTACTGGAGTCCTTGGTGCCTTCGGTCATCGAGCAGAAGGTGACCGGCATGGAGGCGCGCCGATCGTGGCGCCGGCTCGTCGTCAAGTACGGCGAACCGGCGCCAGGGCCGGCTCCGGATGGGCTTCGTGTGCAGCCCACGCCCGAGCAGTGGGCCGCCATCCCGAGCTGGGAGTGGCATCGCGCCGGTGTCGGCCCCAATCGTTCGGCGACCATCGTGCGAGCTGCCAAGGTCGCGTACGCGCTCGAGCGCACGACATCGATGTCACAAGACGATGCAGACCGGGGCTTGCGCAGAGTGCCTGGTGTCGGCGTCTGGACCTCGGCCGAGGTCCGCCAGAGAGCGCATGGCGATGCGGACGCCGTGAGTATCGGCGACTTCCACATCGCAAGGAACACGTGTTACGCCCTGACCGGCGAGGTGGGCGACGACGACCGGATGCTCGAGCTGCTCGAGCCGTATGTTGGTCACCGCTTTCGCGTCACGCGGCTGATCGAGCTGGCGGGCATCGGCGCGCCGCGGCGTGGTCCGCGGTATGCGCCGCTCGACCACCGCGGTCGTTAGCGCTCATGGGCGAATCCGTCCACGGCTCGAGCCGGCCGATCCGCTGGCGGCCTGGCCGCGTGGCCGATCGCGAGCGTCCCCATCGGTTCCCAGTCGCCCGGCAGGTCGAGCGTCGATCGCACCACGTCCTGGCAGAACAGCGTCGATGAAACCCACGCGGAACCAAGCCCCTCGGCGGCCAGCGCCACCAGCAGGTTCTCGATGCCCGCGCCCATGGCGAGCAGGAACATCGCCCACTCCGCTTCGGCTCGCCGCGCGTCCGGGTAGGCGTGCGAACCGTCCCGCAGCAGGCAGGGCACGACGAGAGAGGGCGCTGCTCGGAGCACGTCGCCGCGCTTGATCCGCCGCTCGATGGATTCCTTATCGAAGCCGTCGGCGCGCAGGTCTTCGATCCAGGCCGAGCGCATCGCGTCGAGCAACCGCTCCCGACGGGCCGGGTCCTCGAGCAGTACGAATCGCCAGGGCGTCGTATGGTGCGGCGCGGGTGCGGTGATGGCGGCCGACACCGCCCGCAGCACCGCGTCCCGGGACACTGCCTGCGCGGAGAACTCCCGCACGGTGCGGCGCGCGAACAGTGCCGATCTTCGACCTTCAAGGACGGCCTCGGCGGTGCCGAGCCGGAACAGGTCCTCGTCGGCCGGGCGAACCAGCGACGTGGCGCCCGGCCCGTCGTCAGCATCCACGAGATGCCCGAGACCGCGCACGACCGCGACCGGCACCGACAACAGCTTCCCCTTCACGAGCTCCCCGGCCGAGGCAAGCTCGTCGGCCACCGCCGTCACAGTGATGCCGAGCTCGTTGCCGAACCGATCAACCCGCCCCCGGTGGTCGTCCAACACCAAGACACCGGCCGCGCCGACGGCGACGTCCACCAGGCCTTTGCGCCACGGCCGCCCGAACGTGTCGGTCACCACGACCCCGACGTCCACACCGGCGCGTGCCTTGAGCCGAGAGCGCAACAAGCGCGCCGACGCGTCCGGGTCCTCCGGCAGCAACACGACCGAACCGGCGGCAACGTTCGACGCGTCCACGCCGGCAGCCGCGGTGACAAAGCCGTGCCGCGTCTCGACGATCAGCGTGTTGGTGTCGGTGCGCGTTGTCACCACCCGCACGGTCTCGTCCTCGATCGCGGACTCGCGCGACACCCCCGACAGCACGCGGCCTTCGGCTTTGGACACGACTTTGGAGGTGACGAGCACGATGTCGCCGTCTTGAAACGCGACACCGGTCGCCAGGATCAACGCCGCCAGGTCGTCGCCTGCCGCAACCTCTGGCATTCCCTCGACGCCGAACACCTCGAAGTGAGTCACAGCGACGCCGCCATCGCCAATGCGGCACCCGCGATGTCCGCCGTGGCGGAAACCGACGACATCAGCAGCGGACGTTCCTCGACCCGGATGCGCTCGTGCGCAAAGCCGTCGAACGGCGCGACCAGCCACCCGTCGAGGAAGTCTTCATAAAGCCCCGCAACGGCAGAAGCCGAGGTCGCCACGCCGATCGCGGCCAGACAGGCGTCTGCCATGCCGCGCACCGGTGCGCCGCCGATGATCGGGGATACCCCGACAACCGGTGCGGAGCAGGACAGCAGCGCCGACCGGATCCCCGGCACCGACAGGATCGCCCCGATCGACACCACCGGGTTCGACGGCGGCAGCAACACCACGTCCGCGGCCGCCAGCGCCTCCAACACCCCAGGGCCCGGCTTGGCGTCATCCGCACCGATTTGCACGATCGACTGCGCCGGCACCTCGGCGCGCAGCCGCACCCACCACTCCTGGAAGTGGATCGCCTTCGGTCCGCCATCCGAATCGACCACGACGTGGGTCTCGACCCGGTCGTCGGTCATCGGCAGGATCTCCACTCCGGGTTGCCACCGCGCGCACAGCGCCGCTGTCACAGCTGACAGCGGGTATCCAGCCGAAAGCATCTGCGTGCGCACGATGTGGGTCGCGATGTCACGGTCGCCGAGACCGAACCACTGAGGCTCCATCTCGTATGCGGCCAGCTCGGCCTTCACCACGAACGTCTCGTCGGCGCGGCCCCAGCCCTGATCCTCTGAGATGCCGCCACCGAGTGTGTACATCACCGTGTCCAGGTCGGGACAGACGCGCAGACCGAACAACGAGATGTCGTCGGCGGTGTTGCCGATCACCGTCACGTCAGCGTCCATGGCGGCGGAGGACGCATACGACAACAAGCCGCGCAGGAAGCGCGCGGCGCCGATGCCGCCGGCTGGAACCACGATCCGCATGGCGCAGATCCTCGCAAACGCGCACCGTTTGCCTTGACGCGCGAGAAGCACCGGAGTGTAATTCCAACAGTGTCGTTCCTCCGATGACACGCTGGGTCGAGATCGGAGAAAGGGGCTCGTCATGAGCGCGGTCTTCCCGCTGCACGACGGCGCCGACGCAGAACTCGATTGGACAGAGCGCGCGCTGTGCGCGCAGACGGATCCGGAGTCCTTCTTCCCGGAGAAGGGCGGATCCACCCGAGAGGCGAAGCGGGTCTGCCTCACCTGCGATGTGCGGGCCGAGTGCCTGGAGTACGCGTTGCTGCATGACGAGCGATTCGGCATCTGGGGTGGGCTCTCCGAACGCGAGCGCCGCCGCTTGAAGAAGAGCGGCGCGGCCTAACCGCAGCCGGCCTGCTCGGACGCCCGGACGGGTGGTCCGACAGGTACCCTCACGCCTGCCGCGGACACAGCCGGAGGTGGGCAAGGTGGAGGCGATCCTCCTGGTCGGAGGCATGGGGACTCGTCTTCGACCATTGACCGTGAATACCCCCAAGCCCATGTTGCCCGTCGCCGGAGTGCCGTTCATCGCGCACCAGCTCGCGCAAGCCAGAGCCGCCGGCGTCACCCACGTGGTGTTGGCGACCTCCTACCGCGCCGAAGTCTTCGAGGCGTGGCTCGGCCACGGCGACCGGCTCGGCCTCGAGGTCGACTACGTCACCGAGGAGGAGCCGCTCGGCACCGGCGGGGCCATCCGCAACGCCTCGTCGGGGCTCCGCGCCGACGCTGACGAGCCGGTGCTCATCTTCAACGGCGACGTGCTCAGCGGCCACGACATCGGCGCGCAGCTGCGGCTGCACGCCGAGCACGGCGCGGACGTCACCCTCTACCTGACCGAGGTGGCTGACGCCCGCGCGTTCGGCTGCGTGCCGCTCGACGACCACGGACGGGTCACCGCGTTCCTCGAGAAGATGCCGGAACCGGTGACCAACCGGATCAACGCCGGCTGCTACGTCTTCCGCCGATCGGTCATCGATCGCATCCCCGAGGGCAAGGTTGTCTCCGTCGAACGCGAGACCTTTCCCGGACTGCTCGCCGACGGCGCGCCGGTCATGGGGTATGTCGACACGGCGTACTGGCTTGACCTCGGGACGCCAGAGGCGTTCGTCCAGGGTTCGCGCGATCTGGTCACGGGCGCGCTCGCGAGCCCTGCCCTGCCAGGACCGACCGGCGAGCGGCTCATTCTCGACGGCGCGTCGGTACATGAGACCGCTCGAGTATTCGGCGGCAGCGCGGTCGGTCGTGACGCGATGATCGAGGCAGGCGCAGTTGTCGACGGCTCGGTGATCCAGGATGGGGTCCAGATCCGCGACTCCGCACGAATCGTCGGCTCGGTGGTATGCGCCGGCGCGGTGATCGGGCCGCGGACCCGGCTCGACGGGTGCGTCGTCGGCGACGGGGCGCAGATCGGCGCGGACGTCGAGCTCGCGCCGGGTAGCCGGGTGTGGACCAATGCCGTGCTGGCCGACCGAGCGGTGCGCCTGACGAGCGACCTCTGAGCCCAAGGAGCCCGCTCACGTAGGCTTCCGGCCCGATGTCCGCACCCCCAACAGCCTTTGACGACGCCTCACCAGTCGAAGGCGCAAGGCTCCCCGCGGACCCCAACCCCTTCACCGCCGATCAACAGGACGAGCTCGAACCGCCGCTGGCACCGCAAACGTTCGACGAGCATCGCGTGGTCTTGATCCTGGTCGCGCACAACGGCATGCGTTGGCTGCCCGGCTCCCTCGCGGCACTTGGGGCGCAGTCGCGACCCCCAGACGTCGTCGTCGCCGTCGACACCGGCTCGACCGACCGCACCCCGGAGCTGCTGGCGAACGAGCTGGGCGCGGACGACGTCGTCACACTTGACCGACATGTCCCGTTCAGTGCCGCTGTCGCCGCCGGCGTCATGCACGCCGACGCCAAGCACGCGGTCGGTGACCACCCCCCGAACCTGACGTGGATCTGGGTGCTGCACGACGACAGCGCCGCACTGCCACAGGCGCTCGAGCACCTGCTCGGCGCGGTCGACAACTCGCCGAGCGTCGGCATCGTCGGCCCCAAGGTCCGAGGCTGGGCCGATACCCGCCGGCTGCTCGAGATCGGGCTCACAATTGCCGGCTCCGGCCGGCGCGAGACAGGGCTGGAGCGCAGCGAGCAGGACCAGGGGCAGCACGACGGTCGCGGCGACGTCCTGGCTGTTGGCTCGGCGGGTCTGCTGGTTCGCCGAAGCGTGTGGGACGAGCTCGGCGGGTTCGACCAGCGGATCCGGCTCTTTCGCGACGACATCGATCTCGGCTGGCGGGCGAACCTCGCCGGCCACCGTGTCGTCGTGGCCCCGGATGCGATCGTGCATCATGCCGAGGCCGCCACCCACCGCCGCCGCGGCCGCGACGCTGCGCGCCACGGTCTGCACAGAGCGGAACGCGAGGCGTCGTTGCACGTGCTCCTCGCGAATCGCGCGGCATGGACCTTGCCGTGGACCTACCTGCGGCTGACGGTCGCGACCCTGCTGCGAACCGTCGGACTGTTTCTCACCAAGGCAGCCGGCGACGCGGTCGAGGAGCTCGGTGCATACGCGGCCGTTGTGCTGCGCCCGGACCGGGTCTGGCGCGCGCGCCGCGCTCGAAGGGCCACGAAGACGGTGCCGTCGCGTGAACTGCGTCCGCTCATGGCGCCGTGGGGCAGCCAGGCCAGGCATGGGCTGGACACGGTCTCCGCGGTCGTGGCCGGCAACGCCGACCGGCTGCGGCAGCCGAGTGCAAGGCGCGCCTCGCTCGACGAGCCGGCGCAGCCGCTCGAGGAAGTCGACACCCGTTCCCGGCTGCGGCGCGTGCTGGCTCGACCGGGCGTGCTCCTCTTTCTCGGACTGCTCGTCATCGCCCTCGTGGCGGTTTGGCCGCTGGTTGGGCGTGGCCTGCTGCACGGCGGGGCGCTGTTGCCTGCCCGCCTGGGTGCGTCCGACCTTTTCACCGCATACCGGAGCAGCTGGCATCCCGTCGCCCTCGGGTCGACCGTCGACGCACCTCCATCGTTGTGGTTGCTGGGCGTGGCATCGTTGCCGTTCCTCGGCTCGGTGTCGCTGCTGGTCGACGTGCTGCTGTTGCTCGAGGTGCCGCTCGCGGGGGTGTCGGCGTACCTCGCGTTGCGCCGTTCGGGACTGCATGTCCTCGGAAGGGTGTGGGCTGGGGCCGCATACGCGCTGCTGCCCGCGGCGACCGGAGCGATCGCGACCGGTCGGCTCGGCACGGTCGTCGTCCACCTTCTGTTGCCGCCGCTGGTGGTCGCGGCGACGAGGGCACCGGCAAGTACCCGGGCTGCCGCTGTCGCCGGCTTGCTGCTGAGCGTGATCGTGTCGTTCGCGCCGGTGGTCTGGCCGCTCGCGGTGGTGCTGGTCTTGGTGGCGATCCCGTTCGTCGGAGCGTGGCGGCCGGCGCTGCGGCTGGCGCTTGCAGCACTGAGCCCGTTGCTGCTCCTGCTGCCGTGGTCGTGGCAACTGCTTCGGCAGCCGAGCCGGTTCCTGGTCGAGGCCGGGGCGCCGACGCCGGAACTGGTCGAGGCGGTGCCGGCGTGGCAGCTGCCGCTGTTCGCGCCGGGCGGGCCGGGCACGCCCACACCCTGGCTGGTGGTCGGCCTTCTGATCGCCGGCCTGGCCGCCCTGCTGCTGTCCGTCCGTCGCCGGCTGGTCGCGTTGACGTGGGCGCTGGCCGTCGTCGCGTTGGCGAGTGCCGCCGTGCTGGCGCGGACGACGACGACGCCACCTTCGACAGGAATACCGCAGGGGGTCTGGACCGGGCCGTTCATGGTCCTCCTGGGCGGGACCCTGGTGTTCACCGCTTCACTCGCCGCGCAAGGGCCACCCTCGTTCAGCAGCGGCCGGCTGCAGCGGCTTACGGTCTTGGTCGCGATCGCGGCGGCGACTATGCCCCTGCTGCTCGCCGGCGCGTGGGTGCTGCGCGGTGCTGAGGACCCGCTCGTACGAGGCGACGGCGGCGTGCTGCCCGGGCGGGTCGCGGCACTCCTGGACGACGACCGACAGCAGCGGGCGCTCGTGCTCGAGCCGACTCCGAGCGGTGGCGCCATATGGTCGCTCGACGGGGACGACGGCCCAGTGCTTGGCGAGGCGGATGTCGCACCTGACGCCGACCAGGTGGACCATGTCGATGCGCTGGTCGCGGACCTCGTGGGCGGCCGAGACGTCGGCGACGAGAAGCAGCGGCTGGCCGACCTGGCTGTGTCGTATGTGGTCTTCCACGGAAGCGAGGACGACCCGATCGTCCAGCGGCTCGATGGCCAGCCGGGCCTCACCCGCCTGCCCAATGTCGAGGAGGCTCCGACCTGGCAGGTGCAGGAGCGGACGGGTCGGGTGCGTATCGTCCGAGAGGACGGCGGCGTGGCCGTGCTGCGCTCGCCGTCGAACACCGTTTCGACGCAGATCACTGCCGGGCCCGCTGGGCGAAGGCTCATCCTTGCCGAGACCGCCGACGACGGCTGGCGCGCATCGTTTGATGGCGAGCCGCTGGAGGGGACCCGATACGCGGGGTGGGCACAGTCCTTTGATCTACCGACGAGCGCCGGCGAGCTCGAGGTGTTCCGCGAGCGGGACCGGCGCGGTCTCGTGCTGATTGCCGAGGCGGTGCTCGTGGGGCTGACCGTCCTGCTCGCGCTGCCGGGCCGACGCCCAGACGAGGAGGAGTCGTGAGGGGCCCGCGGCCGGCGATCGGATTGGCCGCTGCGGTGCTCGCGGTGGTGGCGGTGACGCTGGCGGCAGCATCTGTGGCACCTCCAACCGTCGGCGGGTCGGGCGGCACACAAGACGTGCCGATCGCCACCGCGGCGTTGGTATGCCCCTCCCCGGTCGAAGCGGCAGATCAGACCTCGACGGTGAGCGCCCTGACACCGCCCGATGTGCTGCCCGACCTTGGACCGGATGGCGGCGGGTCGATCGCGCGGCTCGGGGCGCTTGAGGACCCGGTCCCGCTCGCCGCGGCCGGGACGGTCACCCGCTGGTCGCCGCCGGGGGACGGGCAGGCAACCCCGGTCCTGGCCGAGGCGGATGGAGCGTTGGCGCCCGGGTTTGCCGCTCAGCAATCGACTCGGGCAGCCGACGGGCTGTCCCGCGGACGCTCCGGCACCGCGTGTGCAGCGTCTGGGACAGACTTCTGGTTCGTCGGCGGCGGCTCGGACGTCGGCCGGGTGACCACCGTCTACCTCACCAACGTCGGCGAGGCGCCCGCTCTGGTGAATGTCGATGTCTTCGGTCCCGCTGGCCCGGTGGAGGCGCCCGGAGGCCGTGGCATCCCGGTGTTGCCGGGGCAGCAAGAGCGGGTGGCCGTCGACGCCCTGGCGCCGGGCGTCGCGACCTTGGCGCTCCACGTGACTACGAGCACCGGAAGCGTGTCCGCCGCAGTCTTCGACACCGCCGCTTCGGGTCTCGAGCCGCTCGGCAACGACTGGGTGCCGGTGTCTTCGGCGCCGTCGACCGAGGTTCTGGTCCCCGGTCTGGCGCCGGCGCCGGACGGCTCACGCCAGCTGGTCATGCTCGCGCCTGGAGCCGAACCAGCGCTGGTGCGGATGCAGGTGATCGCGCCGGACGGCACGTTCGCGCCAACCGGGATGGACCTGGTCGACGTCTCACCAGGGGAGATCACCACCGTCGATCTGTCGGCGGTCGCGCCGGATGTCTGGGCGTCGCTGCGGCTCGCCTCCGACCAGCCGATCGTCGCCGGTCTGCGCCAAGTCCGCGGCGCCGCAGGGCAGGCGCCGGAGTTCGCATACCTGGCTGGCGGCTCGGCGCTGACCGGGCCGACCAGTGTGGTCGATGGGACGCGGGACGCGAGCACAGCGACGGTCCTGTTGCTCGTCGCCCCGCTCGGAGGCGTGCGCGGCTCGTTGGTCGTGACGCCCGACGGCGAGGCACCGGTGACAACTCCGTTCGAAGTGACCGCCGGGACCACGTCAATGCTGCCGCTTGCACCCGACGCGACGTCGTTCACCGCGGTGGTCGTTCCGGAGCGCGGGTCGGAGCCGCTCTACGCGGCCAGGTGGGTGAGCGAGCTGGACGCGCGCGGGCCGCTCGTCACCGCCCAGCCGTTGCGAACGCCGCCGATCACCGTCGAGCAACCAGCAGTGGACCAGGACCTGCGCACCGGCTTGCGCTGACGGACTCAGTCGTCGTCCAGCAGTGTGGGGTCGACCTCCTCGGGCGGGATGCCGAACAGCTCCGACACCTGCTGCACAACCACGACATGAATGAGCGCCGCAAGGTCGGTACGGCCGTCGGCGCGGGCTTCCACCGGTCGGCGGTAGACCACAACGCGGCCGTTCGCGTCGCTGGTCGCGCGGAAGCTGTGCCCGAGCGGGACCGGGTCGTCCACCCACGCACCGTCCGCCGGGAGCGTCCGCGGGTCGGGCGGGACTTCGTCGACGACGAACTCCACTCCGTCCAGCCTGCCGCCCAGGTGTTCGTCGAGCCGCTCGACCGAGTCAAGGACCAGGTCGTCGAACTGCTCTGCCCGCGAACGCACCAGCGGGACCTCGGGCGGCGCCAGGGGGCCGCGGAGCCCGCGGCCGCGGCGGTCGCGGTTCCGGCGGCGCCGGGTTGGCGCGGGGTGGCGCCGAGGTCGCAGCCGCACCCGGCCAGCCTAGGTCCATCCACGGATACGTCGCTTTGGCACTCGTCGGGGCCCGCGGAGAGCGCCGACGCGACGTAACGATCAAGCGGCAATGCCGGGGGTGCGGCGACCGGCCCGGTACGGTCTGCGCGTGAGTCCTCGGCGGCGTTGCTCGCGTACTGCGTGCGGTCGTCCCGCGACCGCGACGCTCACCTACGTGTATGCGGACTCGACCGCGGTGCTCGGGCCGCTGGCGATGTATGCCGAGCCGCACTGCTACGACCTGTGCGAGGTGCACAGCGCGCGGCTCACCGGCCCCATCGGCTGGGAGGTCGTCCGGCTGGCACCCGACCCCGAGGCCAGGACGCCGTCCTCCGATGACCTGGAGGCCCTGGCCAACGCCGTTCGTGAGGCGGCCCGGCCGGCGCCGCGGCCGCGTACCCCGGCTGGTGAGGCGACCATGGAGGAAATCGGACGCCGCGGGCACCTGAGGGTGCTGCGCGACCCGGAGGCCTAGCCTCCTCGACCGCCGCCCAGCAGCCGCCGGTCATCCGGCTCACTCCTGGGTTCTGGCTGAGCGTCGCACCATCCGCGCCGCAGACTCGCCGCGATGCAAACGGACCTCGGCCACGATGCGGGAATACGTGACGCGGGAAGTGTTCTTACCGCCATCATGCAGCAGGAACAGAATGCGGTGGCGTCGGCCCCGCAGGGCGAGCACCCCGATCACATCGACGGCGCCGTCCTCAAGATCGCCGGCGTCGTCGTCCTCGGCGCGGTCATGTCGATCCTCGACATCACCGTGGTCAACGTTGCGCTGCCAACGTTCCAGGTCGAGTTCGGTTCGCCGGGCAACGAGATTTCGTACTCGCACGTCGCGTGGACGGTGACGGCATACACGCTTGCCATGGCGACCGTGATTCCGATGACCGGGTGGGCGGCCGACCGGTTCGGGACCAAACGGCTCTACATGACCGCGGTGACGCTGTTCACGCTCGGCTCAGTGCTATGCGCGACCGCGTGGAGCATCAACGCGCTCATCGTCTTCCGAGTGCTCCAGGGCCTGGGCGGCGGCATGCTGATGCCGCTGGGGATGACGATCATGACCAGGGCGGCCGGTCCGCACCGGATGGGCCGCCTGATGGCGATCCTCGGTGTGCCGATGCTGCTCGGCCCGATCCTCGGCCCGATCATCGGCGGCTGGCTGATCCAAGAGGCCAGCTGGCACTGGATCTTCCTGATCAACCTTCCGCTCGGCGTGATCGCGCTCGTCTATGCCTGGCGGGTGCTCGCCAAGGACACGCCGGAACCGTCGGAGTCGTTCGACTTTGTCGGCATGGCGCTCATGTCGCCGGGCCTGGCGCTGTTCCTGTTCGGTGTGTCGTCGCTGCCGGCGACCGGGGGCGACTTCTCGGCGCCGCGGGTGTGGGTCTCGATGCTCCTTGGAGCCACGCTCATGGTGGCCTTCGTTTGGCACTCCTTCCGCCCCGAGCATCCATTGCTCGACCTTCGGCTGTTCAAGAACCGCGACCTCACGGTGTCGGTCATCACCATGGCCCTGTTCGCGGTGGCGTTCTTCGGTGGCCTGCTGCTCGTGCCGACGTACTTCCAGCAAGTCCGGGGGGAGTCCACCCTCGACGCGGGTCTCCTGATCGCGCCACAAGGGCTGGGCGCGATGTTGACCATGCCGATCGCGGGTCGGCTGGTCGACAGGTACCCGGTCGGCCGGATCGTCCCGTTCGGCCTGGCGCTGATCATCTTCGGAATGTTCGGCCTGACCCAGGTCACCGCGGACACGCCGTACTCCCGGCTGATACCCATGCTCTTCGTGATGGGCATGGGCATGGGAGCGACGATGATGCCGCTGTTCACCTCCGCCCTGAAGGCACTCCCCCCACCCTCGGTGGCGCGCGGCTCCACCCTGCTCAACATCACCCAGCAAATCGCCAGCTCGGTCGGGATCGCGACGATGTCAGTCGTGCTGACCACCCAGCTGAACCGCTCGCCGGTCATCCCGGGCACCGACCAGATCCCTGGGCTCGAGGACGGCATCACAGAAGCCGAAGCGGCGATCCTTTCGAACACCCAGCCGGATGTGTTCGCGCAGCTGAACATCGCACCCGAGTTTGTGCAGCGTGGGCTGGCCGAAGCTGCGGCCGCGTTCGCGAACACCTTCTGGGTGGCGTGGGTCCTGGTGGTCCTGACCCTGATCCCAGCGTTGATGCTTCCGCGCAAGCAAGCGAAGTCGCGACTGCCCGCCACCGGCAGCGTTTCGCCTGCCATCGTCCACTGAGCGGCGCCCAGATCTGCGGGCGACCGGGCCTCGTGGGACGCGGCCAATGGGCAGCGGCACACGGCTCAGCGATCGTCGGCGTCGCGTCGGAGGCCCACGGCCCACTACTGCGACTCGTGCTGCGTCAGCAGCAGACGGTCTTCCGGGTGCCCCAGCCGTAAGCGGGCGCAGATAGTGTGCGCGACATGCGCGACCTGTCTGCCGTCATCAAGGCCTACGACGTCCGCGGCACGGTGCCCGACCAGCTCGACGTCGAGTTGGCACGCCTGGTCGGGGCGGCGTTCGTCGAGGTGCTGCGGGCGGGCAGCGACCTCGGGGATTCAATCGTCATCGGGCACGACATGCGCCCCTCCGGCCCGAAGCTGGTCGACGCGTTCACGCACGGCGTGACGTCGCACGGCGCCGATGTCGTCCAGATCGGCCTGCAGTCCACCGACGGCCTCTACTTCGCGTCCGGCTCGCTCGGCGTGCCCGGCGCCATGTTCACCGCGAGCCACAACCCCGCGCAGTACAACGGCATCAAGCTCTGCCGCGCATACGCCGCGCCGGTGGGCCAGGACACCGGGCTCGCGGACGTTCGGCGAATGATCGAGCAGGACGCGATCCCGGCCTACGACGGCCAGCCTGGCTCGGTTTCGCAGCGCGACACCCTTCCCGCGTACGCCGCCTACCTGCGCGACCTGGTCGACCTGACGAAGATCCGCCCCCTCAGGGTCGTGGTCGACGCGGGTAACGGGATGGGCGGCCACACCGTGCCGGTCGTCCTCGATGGGCTGCCCCTCGATGTGGTCCCGATGTACTTCGAGCTCGACGGCACCTTTCCCAACCATGAGGCGAACCCGATCGAGCCGGACAACCTGCGCGATCTACAGGCGCGAGTGGTGACAGAGCACGCCGACATCGGTCTCGCGTTCGACGGCGACGCCGACCGCTGTTTCGTCGTCGACGAGCGCGGCCAGATCGTCAACCCGTCCGCGCTCACCGCGCTGATCGCCGCCCGCGAGCTGGCCAAGCATCCCGGAGCGACGATCATTCACAACCTGATCACGTCGCGAGCCGTCCCCGAGGTCATCGCCGAGAGCGGCGGTCATCCGGTGCGCACCCGCGTCGGCCACTCCTACATCAAGGCCGAGATGGCGAGCTCCGGTGCGGTGTTCGGTGGCGAGCACTCCGGTCACTTCTACTTCGCCGACTTCTGGCGTGCGGACAGCGGCATGCTCGCCGCCCTGCACACGCTCGCCGCCTTGGGCGAACAGGACCGGCCGCTCTCACAGCTGTTGGCCGAATACGAGCGGTATGTGGCGAGCGGCGAGATCAACTCGACCGTCGCCGACTCGGCCGCGAAGACCGCCGAGGTGCAGGCCGCGTTTGCGGACCTGACCGGCGCGACCGTCGATCACCTGGACGGCATGACCATCACGACGGACAACTGGTGGTTCAACCTGCGCCCATCGAACACCGAGCCGTTACTTCGGCTCAACGTCGAGGCGGGCGACCAGGTGACGATGGAGAAGGTGCGCGACGAGGTGCTCGCGATCATCCGAGGGGGAGCGGCATGAACCTCGACCCGATCCTGCTCGAGATCCTCGCCTGCCCCTGCGATCGGCACGACCCGGTCCGCACCGGCACCGCCGATGACCCGGACGCCGAGGTCATCCAGTGCACGACCTGCCTGACGACGTTTCCGGTGCAGGACGACATCCCGGTGATGCTGCTCGACGAGGCGAGTCCCGGACCGAACGGCATCGGCAACCCGGTCGCGCCTGCCGAATGAGCATCCCGGTCAACGAGGCGCTGCTCGACTCCGTCGAGGCGCTCGCGGCGGCCGACTCGGGGGAGTCGCTGATCGCGCTGGCCAGCGCCGGTGCGCAGGTCCGCGAGTCCGAGCTGCTGGCCCGCGAGGCGGGGATCGAAGGGGTCGCCGACGACGGCCGGCCACGCGCCGTTGTGGTCGCCGCGCTGGGCGGTTCGTCGTTGGTCGCCGACCTCCTGGGTGCGCTCGCCGGCCCCGGATCGCCGGTACCGGTGATCGCGACGCACGCCAAGACACTCCCAGGCTGGGTCAGCCCGGTTGATCTGGTGGTCGCGGTCTCGCTGTCGGGAGCCGCCGAGGGTCCACTCGCCGTCGCCGCCGAGGCCGCTCGCCGCGGCTGCCGACTGGTCACCGTCGGCAGCGCTAACTCACCCCTGGCCACCGCATCCGCCCGGGTCCACGGCGTGCACGTGCCCGTGTCCAGGTCGCGGCGGACGTCGCGGGCGTCGTTGTGGTCGTTGGCCGTCCCCGTGCTCGCGGCCGCGCATGCGCTCGACCTGGTCGACGTCAGCGCCGCGGTCCTGTCCGAGACCGCGGACGTCCTTGACGAGATCGCCGAGCGGATGCGGCCGGCGTCCGAGTCCTTTGTCAACCCGGCGAAGTCGCTCGCGCTGGAGCTCGCCGGGTCGGTGCCGCTGGTGCTCGGCACCGGTGACCTCGCTGGGGTCGCCGCGGTCCGGGCCGCGACCCAGCTCGCGCGCAACGCCCGCCACCCAGCCGTGACCGGAGTTCTCCCCGACGCTGCGACCGAGGTCGTGGCCACCTTCGACGGCCCGTTCGCCCGTCAGCCCGCCGACATCTTTGCCGACCCCTTCGAAGACGGCGGCACCGCACGTGGGGCGCGCATCCGACTGCTCATGCTGCGCGACACCGCGGCGGACGAGCAGACGCTCCGGGTGGCGCAGGCCGTGTGGGACGGGGCGATCGACGCCGGGGTGCGGGTGAGCGAGGCCGCGACCGAGGGAACCAGCGACCTGGCTCGCGTCGCGAGCTTGGTCGCATTCACCGACTTCGCCTCGACCTACCTGGCACTGGCCAGCGGACTCGACCCCAACACGTCACCGCACATCGCCGACCTGAGGGAGCGGACGGCACGATGAGCACCGAAGGCGGCACCCGCGCGATCATCGCGGCGCTGCTGGCGAACTTGGGCATCGCGGTCGCGAAGTTCATCGGCTACGTGGTCTCGGGGTCGTCATCCATGCTCGCCGAGTCGGTGCACTCGCTGGCCGACTGCGGCAACCAGGTACTGCTGCTCATCGGCGGGCGCCGAGCGCGCCGCGCGGCAACCCCTGAGCATCCGTTCGGCTACGGCCGCGAGCGCTACGTCTACGCGTTCCTGGTTTCGATCATCCTGTTCACGGTCGGCGGCATGTTCTCGATCTATGAGGGCGTGCACAAGCTCCAGCACCCCGAGCCGCTCGAGAACTACTGGGTGCCGATCATCGTGCTGCTCGTTGCGATCGGCCTTGAGTCCTGGTCGCTGCGCACCGCGGTCAGGGAGTCGAACCATATTCGCGGGAGGCAGTCGTGGACCCAGTTCGTCCGCCATGCCAAGGCGCCCGAGCTGCCTGTCGTGCTGCTCGAGGACTGCGCGGCGCTGCTCGGTCTGTTCTTCGCGATGTTCGGTGTTGTTGCGACGGTCCTGACCGACGACGGGATCTGGGACGGCGTCGGCACGGTCTGCATCGGCGTGCTGCTCATCTGCGTCGCCATCATCCTGGGCATCGAGACCAAGTCGCTGTTGCTGGGCGAGGGTGCCTCGTCGGTCGACAATGCGGCGATCAGCGCGGCGATCCTCGAAGGCCCCGAGGTCGAGCGGCTGATCCACATGAAGACGCTCTACCTCGGGCCGGACGAGTTGCTGGTCGCGGCGAAGTTCGCGGTCCTTCCGCAGGTCTCTGCGGGTGAGCTGACCGCTGCGATCAACGCCGCCGAGGCGCGAATCCGGGCCGCGGTTCCGGTCGCGCGCGTCATCTACCTTGAGCCTGACCTCTACCGCGCCGCCGCGGCGGTGGCAGCCGAGCCGGAGGGACCGCACGCGTGAGTCCGGTCCCGCTGGACAATGTCGTCCAGCACTACGCATGGGGCTCGCGCACGGTTATCCCGACGCTGGTGGGAGCGACGTCGCCCGCCGACGAGCCGTGGGCGGAGCTGTGGATGGGCGCCCACGCCGGCGGGCCGTCGCGGCTCCCGGACGGGCGGACGCTGCGCGACATCGAGCCGGATCTACCGTTCCTGCTCAAGGTGCTCGCGGCGGACGCGCCGCTGTCGCTGCAGGCGCATCCGTCTCTGTCGCAGGCGCGAGCCGGGTATGCCGCCGAGGAGGCCGCGGGCGTGCCGCTGGACGCCCCCACCCGGCGGTACCGCGACACCAACCACAAGCCGGAGCTGATGTGCGCGCTGACCCCGGTCGACGCCCTCTGCGGGTTCCGTCGACCGGACGCCACCCGAAGGCTGGTCGAGGGTCTGGGCGTGAGCGAGCTTTCGCAGCTCACCGAGCCTCTGTTGGCCGGTGACGAGTCCGAGGGGCTGCGACATGCCTTCACCGCACTGATGACGCTGCCGCCGGACCGTTCAGCACGTCTGGTGCAGGACGTGGATGCGGCCGCGCGACACGTCCTGGGACGGCCCGACATCCCGGCGTCGTGGCGGGCGCCGTTGCAGTGGATGCTTGCGCTGGCTAAGGCCTATCCCGGCGACGTCGGTGTTGTCACGTCGCTGATGCTCCACATCCTGTCGCTCTCACCCGGAGAGGCGGTGTTCCTGCCCGCCGGCAACCTGCACGCATACCTGGCCGGCGCCGGCGTCGAGATCATGGCGAGCTCGGACAATGTGTTGCGCGGTGGCCTGACGCCTAAGCACGTGGACGTGGCGGAGCTGTTGTCCGTACTGAAGTTCTCCGCCGAACCGCCGCCTGTCGTGCTGCCGTCGCCGGAGTCCGCGGGCGTGTGGCTGTACCGCACGCCAACCCCGGACTTCGCGTTGCGCCGGGTTGACGTCGAGCACGGCGTGGTGGTCGTGCATGACGCGGTCGGGCCGCGGATCGTCTTGTGCGTCTCGGGCTCCTTGTATGCGGGCGCGACGGCGCTGCCGCGGGGCGCATCCGCATACCTGAGCAGCGACGAAGTGCTGGAGCTGCGCGGACGTGGCACGGCATACGTCGCGAGCCCCGGTATCCAGCCGCCGTGACGAAGCGCCGGAGCGGCGCATGCACGGCATCACTCGGCACCCCGGGTACCCTGCCCGCGTGACGAATCGACGTTTGACGCCGCAGGACTACAAGGTCGCTGACCTCTCGCTCGCTGACTTCGGTCGCAAGGAGATCAGGCTGGCCGAACACGAGATGCCGGGCCTGATGGCCATGCGCGCGGAGTTTGGCGAGTCGAAGCCGCTGACCGGCGCGCGGATCGCCGGCTCGCTTCACATGACCGTGCAGACCGCAGTGCTCATCGAGACGCTGGTCGCACTCGGCGCCGACGTGCGGTGGGCGTCGTGCAACATCTTCTCGACGCAGGACCACGCGGCGGCGGCGGTCGCGGTCGGACCGTCAGGCTCGGTCGACGCTCCGTCGGGCACGCCGGTGTTCGCTTGGAAGGGCGAGACGCTGCCGGAGTACTGGTGGTGTACCGAGCAAATTCTGACGTGGCCGGACGGTGACGGCCCGAACATGATCCTTGATGACGGTGGCGACGCGACGCTGCTCGTGCACAAGGGCGTCGAGTTCGAAAAGGCCGGTGAGGTCCCGGACACGACGGCCGACGACTCGGAGGAGTACGCAGTTGTCCTCGACACGTTGCGCGCGTCGCTGGCGGCCTCGACGTCGAAGTGGACTCAGGTCGCGGCTGGCATCAAGGGCGTAACCGAGGAAACCACGACGGGCGTGCACCGGCTGTACGAGATGCACAAGTCGGGCTCGCTGCTGTTCCCGGCGATCAACGTCAACGACTCGGTGACCAAGTCGAAGTTCGACAACAAGTACGGCTGTCGGCACTCGTTGCTGGACGGCATCAACCGCGCGGTCGACGTGCTGCTGTCCGGCAAGACCGCGGTCATCTTCGGGTACGGCGACGTCGGCAAGGGATGCGCGGAGTCGTTGCGCGGCCAGGGCGCGATCGTGAAGGTCGCCGAGATCGACCCGATCTGCGCACTGCAGGCTGCGATGGACGGCTTCCAGGTCGTGCGTCTGGAGGACGTCGTCTCAACCGCGGACCTCTTCATCACCGCGACCGGCAACAGGGACATCATTACCGCCGCGGACATGGCCCAGATGAAGCACCAGGCGATCGTCGGCAA
Organism: Candidatus Nanopelagicales bacterium; assembly: GCA_040510995.1. GTDB lineage: Bacteria > Actinomycetota > Actinomycetes > JBEVHX01 > JBEVHX01 > JBEVHX01. The sequence goes on along the minus strand of JBEVHX010000069.1, from coordinate 539 downwards.
CATCGGCCACTTCGACAACGAGATCGACATCGCCGGCCTGACCAAGGCGACGGGCATCCGCCGCGAGAACATCAAGCCGCAGGTCGACGCGTGGCACTTCGAAGACGGCCACGCGATCATCATGCTGTCAGAAGGCCGGCTGCTCAACCTCGGCAACGCGACCGGGCACCCCTCGTTCGTGATGTCGAACTCGTTTACCAACCAGGTGATTGCGCAGATCGAGCTCTTCGTGCGGACCGCCGAGTACCCGACCGGCGTCTACACACTGCCCAAGCAGCTTGACGAGAAGGTGGCCCGGTTGCACCTCGATGCGCTGGGTGTCCGGCTCACCGAGCTGACGAAGGAGCAGGCCGAGTACATCGGCGTCGACGTGGCCGGCCCGTACAAGCCGGACCACTACCGCTACTGAGCCACCCAGTCCCCGCAACCATGTGCCGCCGCGTCGAAGACCGAATCGGCGGCACATCGTTGCGGTCGCGGGGGTGCGGTCGGGGCTGATGTTTCGCGGGCTGTTAGCCGCCGGAGTTGCGGAACCACCA
>JBEVHX010000068.1:0-10504 GCA_040510995.1 Candidatus Nanopelagicales bacterium | reverse complement strand
TCGACCGGCGGCCAGCTCCAGTGCGAGCGGCAACCCGTCGAGGCGCTGAGTGATCGCCACAGCGTCGTCGATCTCGCTGGGCTCGAGGCCATGCCCACGCGCCGTTGTCAGCCGATCGTCGAACAACTCAAGCGCGGGTGAGCCCTGATCGGCCGCGGTCGTGGTCAGCGCTGGGACCGGGAGAACGTGCTCGCCGTCGACATCCAGTGGCTCGCGGCTGGTTGCGAGCACCGTCGTTCGTCGGCTGCGGGCCTGAAGTCCGTCAACAAGATGAGCGGCGACGTCGAGCAGATGCTCACAGTTGTCGACCACCACCACCGTCGCCTCGTCACCGAGCGCGCGGACCAGGCTGCCGACGGGATCGTCGAGTGCGATGTCGCGGACCCCGATCGCGTCGGCCGCCGCATACAGCGCGCCCTCGGGGTCGCGCGCCGGGGCGAGATCGACCCAGGCGACTGCCGCATCGCGGTTGGCGGCGAGCCGGTGCGCCACGTTGAGTGCGAGCCGGGTCTTGCCCACCCCGCCTGGCCCGTGCAGCGTGACGACCCTGGCGGCGGCGAGCAGTGACATGACCTCAGCGGTGAGCTCGGAGCGCCCGACGTAGCTGGTCGACGACTCCGGCGGCAACGACCCGATACCTGGTGTGGTCGTCGTCCCTGCCACTCGCGGCCGCGGCACGGCGAGGACCGCATCCGCGAGCAGCTCAGCCTGGAGCGCGCGCAGCTCGGCTGGCGGCTCCCGGCCACCGGCTTCCCACAGTCGGTCCCGCGCTCGGGCGTACAGCGACAACGCCTCTGCCCGGCGCCCATTCGCGACCAGAGCCCGCATCTGGTCGGCCAGCGCCGCGGCGTCGAGCGCCAGGGCGTCAACGGAGTCGCTGGACGGGTGCACGACCCTCGACCACCTCGTCCTCGTGCGTCGGCGATCGGTTCGGATGCAGCGAGGGCAAGCCTAACGACGACGCCGCGCTTGTGGATGTGAGGAGCTTGGGACCTCGCTTAATAGGCCGCGCACGTCCAGACTCGTCAGGCGGGCAGGCCCAGGTCCTTCGCGATGAGAATGCGTTGGACCTCGGAGGTCCCCTCGCCGACCTCGAGGACCTTGGCGTCCCGGTAGAACCGGCCGACGGCGTACTCGTTCATGAAGCCGTAGCCGCCGTGCACCTGTGACGCGTACCGCGCGTTGTCAACGGCCGCCTCGGAGGAGAACAGCTTCGCGACCGACGCCTGCCGCTTGAAGGGCTCGCCGGCGACCATCCTGGATGCGGCGTCTCGCCACAGCAGACGGGAGGATGCAGCCCGGACCTCCATGTCTGCAACCAGGAACTGCACCGCCTGGTTGGTCCCGATCGGACGTCCGAACGCCTCGCGGGTTCGCGCGTACGACACCGACTCGTCGACGCAGCCCTGCGCGAGCCCAGTGCCCAGCGCGGCGATCGCGATCCGACCCTCGTCGAGGATCGACAGAAACTGCGCGAAACCGCGTCCGCGCTCGCCGACGAGGTTGGTCACCGGCACGCGGACGTCGGAAAGCGACAGCTCGTGCGTGTCGGAGGCGTTCCAGCCGACCTTGGAGTAGTGCGGCGCAACGGTGAAGCCTGGCGTGTCGCGCGGCACCAGGATTGCGGAGATCTCCTTGTCCCCGTTGGGTTTCTCGCCGGTCACCGCAGTGACCGTCGTGAACGCCGAGATGTCGGTACCGCTGTTCGTGATGAACGCCTTCGAGCCGTTGATGACCCACTCGCTGCCGTCGGCGCTGAGCTTCGCGGTGGTGCGAGTGGCACCCGCGTCGGAGCCGCCGCCGGGCTCGGTCAGCCCGAATGCGCCGAGAATCTCCGCACTGCACAGGCGCGGCAGCCACTGCCGCTTGAGCTCCTCCGAGCCAAACCGATAGAGCGGCATCGCCCCGAGCCCGACACCTGCCTCCAGCGTGATGGCGACCGACGAGTCGACCCGCGCCAACTCCTCGATCGCGACGCACAGCGCGAAGTAGTCGCCGCCCATACCGCCGTACTCCTCCGGAAACGGCAGGCCGAACAGGCCCATCTCGCCCATCTGCCGGACGACGTCGTACGGGAACGTCTCGTTCTCGTAGTGCTCGGCTATGACCGGAGCCACGACGTCGTGCGCGAACGCCTCGACCGTCTTGCGCAGGTCTTCGAGCTCGGGGCTCAGCTTGTGGTCCATTTGCGGGTCACTCCTCGGTCGGTCGCTTCTGATTCGTCGTTCGTTGTGAGTCACCGGTGACGGGCTGCGGTTGGCGTCGCGTCGTGGCGTCGTTCGTGTCGGAGGTTCGGCATCACCGGTGACACGAATCGTCTGACAGCCCGGGTATGCCGCCATAGTCACACCGGGGTGACGCCATGGCGGCGGCGGGAGAACTGACGATCCTTGGTCCGGGCCGCGCGCAGCCGGGCGATCAGGGCGGCGCGCAGTTCGTTGGGGAGCACGATCGAGTCCACGACCAGCTCTGACGCCAGCCTGACGATGTCGATGTCCTCCTCGTATGCCTCTCGCAACCCTTCGACGTACCGCGCACGCTCGCCCTCGTCCGGGATCGCCGCGATCTTGTTCGCATACACCGCGTTGACAGCTGCCTCGGCGCCCATCACCGCGATCTTGGCGGTGGGCAGGGCGATCGTCGCGTCCGGTGAGAATCCCGGGCCGGCCATCGCGTACAGACCCGCGCCGTATGCCTTGCGCACCACGACGCAGAACTTGGGCACCGTCGCCTCAGCGATCGCCGTGATCATCTTCGCGCCATGACGGATGATGCCCTGCTTCTCCACCGCCGCCCCGACCATGAAGCCGGGGACGTCGGACAGGAAAACCAACGGCACGTTGAACGCGTCGCACAGCTGCACGAACCGGGTGGCCTTGTCCGCGCTGTCCACGAACAGGACCCCGCCCTTGAACATCGGGTTGTTCGCGACGATCCCGACGACCTCGCCGTCGAGCCGGGCGAATCCGACCGTCAGCTCGCGCGCCCACAGCGCATGGATCTCGAAGTACGAGCCCTCGTCCACCAGGCCGCGCACGAAACGGCGCATGTCGAATGCCTGACGCTCGTTGTCCGGTACCAGCCCATCGAGCGAGATCGCCGCCTCCGGCTCGGCGGCATCCGAGACCGGCGGGCTGCCCTCCCACGACGAGGGCAGATACGACAGGTAACGCCGCACCGTGTCGAGCGCGTCCTGCTCGGTCTTCACCAGGAAGTGCCCGACGCCGGACTCCTTGGTGTGCATCACCGCGCCGCCCATCTCCTCCAGCGTCGTCTTCTCGCCGGTCACCATCTCGACCATGCGGTCCGAGCCGAGGTACATGGATGCATTGCCCTCGACCATGACGACGACGTCGCAGAACGCCGGGATGTAGGCGCCGCCGGCCGCGGACGGCCCGAACAGGGCGCAGGCCTGCGGGATCGAGCCGCTAGCCCGCACCTGGTTCCAGAAGATCCGACCCGCGCCGCGACGGCCAGGGAACAGGTCGACCTGGTCGGTGATCCGCGCCCCCGCGCTGTCGACGAGGTAGACCATCGGCACCTGCGTCTGGTAGGCCCGCTCGATGATCCGGATGATCTTCTCGACCGTACGTGCCCCCCACGAGCCGGCCTTGACGGTCGAGTCGTTGGCCATGACGCAGACCGGTCGGCCGTCGACGCGCGCCATACCCGTGACCACTCCGTCGGCCGGCAGGTCACCGGCCAGCACGTTGGCGAAGCCGCCGTCCTCGACGAACGACCCCGCGTCCACCAGCAGCGCGACCCGCTCGCGAGCGAACAACTTGCCGCGCTTGGCGTTGGCCTCGTGGTACTTCGTCGCGCCGCCGCTCTCGACCTGCTTGCGCAGCTCCTCGACGTGGTCGTGCAGGTGGTCATGTGCTCCGGCCTCGTTCACTTGGGGCTCCTCATCCGGCCGACGATGCCGGTGTCATAGTCGCCGCTGACGAACTCGAGGCACTCCAACAGCTCGGCATGGAAGGCGAGGTTGGACTTCGGCCCGGTGATCGTGAAGCCCGCGACGGCCTTGCGCGCGCGCTCCAGGGTGCTCGCCCGATCCGGTCCGTGCACGACGAGCTTGGCCATGAGCGAGTCGTATGTGGGGGTCACTGTCGTTCCCGCCGCATACCCGGAGTCCACGCGGATGCCTTCCCCCACGGGCTCGACCCAGTCGGTGATCGCGCCCGGTCCGGGCAGGAACCGCACCGGGTCCTCCGCGTTGATCCGCAGCTCGAGGGCGTGACCGCGAGGCTCGAGCCGGTCTGGGTCGAAGCCAGGCGGCTCGCCTCCCGCGATCCGGAGCTGTTCCGCGACCAGATCGATGCCGAAGACAGCCTCCGTGATCGGATGTTCCACTTGCAGCCTCGTGTTCATCTCGAGGAACACGAAGTCACCAGCATCGACATCAACGAGGCACTCGACCGTCCCCGCGCTGCGGTAGCCAACGTTCGTGGCGAGCGAGACGGCCGCCTCCGCCATCCGCATCCGCAGCGACGGCGTCGTGCCAGGCGAGGGCGTCTCCTCTGCGAGCTTCTGGTTGCGGCGCTGAACCGAGCAGTCACGTTCTCCGAGTGCGACGACGCGTCCGTCCGCCAGTCCGAGCACTTGGATCTCGACATGTCGGGCATGCGGGTAGAAGCGCTCGAGCAGCAGGTCGGGGCGGCCGAACAACCGCTCAGAGAAAGCGAGCAGGCGCTCGACCTCCTTGAGCAGCTCGGACGAGTCGTGGACGACGCCCATGCCCATCCCGCCGCCGCCGGAGACCGCCTTGACCATGAGCGGGTAGCCGATCTGGCCAGCGATGGCCATCGCCGGGTCGACGTCGCGCACCGGCTCCCGGGCACCTGGCGCAACCGGTACCCCCGCATCGAGTGCGACGCCGCGCGCCGCGGCCTTGTCCCCCATCACGCGGATGGCCTCCGGCGGAGGGCCCACCCATACCAGCCCGGCGTCTATGACGGCCTGTGCGAAGTCAGCGTTCTCGGACAGGAACCCGTAGCCGGGGTGGATCGCCTGGACGCCGGTGTCCTTGGCGGCCCGCAGGATCGCCTCGACGTGCCGGTAGGAGTGGGCCGGCGCGGCGGGCCCGATCTCGACCGCGACGTCGGCCTCACGCACGAACGGCAGGGCGGAGTCGACGTCGGAGTGCACAGCTACTGTGCGTAAGCCCATGGCATGGGCGGTACGGATCACCCGACGGGCAATCTCGCCGCGGTTGGCGACGAGGATCGAGTCGAACGTCACGTGCTGGCTCCTCCGTGATCGACAGAGTCTGTGAGCGATCGTTCACATGCGCGGTGTGGTGATGTTAGCGTTCGTTCACACGGTCGTCTAGTCTGATCGTCATGGCCACCCGTCGCGAGGAGCTGCTCCGGGTCGGGGCTGCGTTGTTCGCCGAGCGGGGTTTCCACGGCGTCGGGGTCGACGACTTGGGAGCCGCTGCCGGGATCTCCGGGCCCGGGGTCTACCGGCACTTCACCAGCAAGGATGCTCTCCTCGCCGAGCTGCTGCTGCGGGTCAGCCAGGACCTGCTCGACGGTGGCCGGGTGTGCGTCGAGGCGTGCGAGGGCAACGACGAGGCGGCACTGGGGGCGCTCGTCGACGCGCACGTGACCTTCGCCCTCGACAACCGCGCGGTGATCACCGTCTACGACCGCGACCTCGGATCGTTGCCCGAGGGACCGCGCCGGCGAATCCGGCGGCTGCAGCGCGAATATGCAGAGGTCTGGGTGGACGTCGTGACCCGGCTCCGGCCCGGGTCCGATGGTGGGCACGACGACCGGACCGCGCGCGCCGCGGTACACGCCGCCTTCGGCCTGATGAACTCCACGCCGCACAGCGCCCGCGACCTCGACCGCGCCGAGCACGGCCAGCTCCTGCACCGGATGGCGACCGCAGCCCTTCTTGCATGATCACGAGCCAGCTGGGTCATTTTTTGCATGATCATGCATTGGGGTTGGTGAACCCCGCGGTGATCATGCAGAAATCGCGGGTCACCACTCGAGGGGACGGACCGAGCCGTCGATCTCTGCGAGCTCGACCTCCCATGACCCGCCACTCGCGTCCACCCAGGTCATCGAGCGCAGCAGACCACCCTCTTCGAGCCACACGATTGCTGGCCCGGGTTCGGACATGCCGCCCCGAAGCTCGAGCGTCCCGTCGGCCTGGGCCCTCGCAGCACAGACGTCGACTACCGGCACGAGCAGCTCCGGGCCGCTGGTCCCGGCACGGATGTCCGGTGTCACGACGGTCAGCCCTGCCTCGCCGGCGGCGAGCGCACGCGCCACCACCCGTCCTTGGAACACCCGCAGCAGCGGGAAGACTTCCGCGTCCTCCGGAACGAAGACGGCCTGACTGTGCCGCCCGCGGCGCACGACCACCTCGTCGCCCAGCAGCTCATACGACGCCCGACGCGTCGTCCCCGCGCCAGCGGACATGGTCAGCTCGGCATGGATCAAGGACTGGACGCCGTAGCTGGCTGACGCCTCCAGGACCAGGTCGTCCGGGTCCGACCGGCGCACGCCGAAGACGGTGACCAGACCGTCATGCATCGAGATCTCGAAGGACTCCGTCAGCGGGTGCCGGGTGCCGTCCAGCCGGTACAGATAACGCCCTCGCGCCACGATCACACGGGCAATCCTGCCGCAGCGCGGGCCTCCACCCTCTCCGTCCGCTCCGGATCAGGCACACCCGCCCGGAAAGCCTCCAGCTGCGCTGCGAAGGACAGCCCGTAGAGCAGCGCTATCGAGGACAGCAGCGCCCACAGCATCAGTCCGATGAAGCCCGCGAGCGGCCCGTAGGTGTCGCCGAGCGACTGGCTTGCGTTGAGGTAGACGTGCAGCAGGCCGGTCACGGCGAGGATGCCGATGACTGACACGCCGGCTCCAACCGCCAGCCAAGTGGGGTCTGGCTGCCGCCGCCGAGGAGAGAAGCGGAACACCAACGCAAGAGCGGCCAGGAGCAGCACCAGGCCTACCGGCCACCTGAGCGCCTGCCACAACGTCTCCCAGGTGTCCTCCAGGGAGTCGCCGACGTTGCGCCCGAAGGCGGCCAGGATGAGGAAGGCACCGATGAGCAGGCCGCTGGACAGCGCGAGCAACGTGGCCCGGAAGTACTTCTTCAATGTTGGCCGGTCTCGCTCGACCCCGTAGAGCCGGTTCGCGGCCCGCTCGATCTGCCCGAACGTCGTCACCGCCGCGACCAGCAACGCCAACCCACCAGCCACTACCGCGATCCGGTCGGCATTGCCGGCGTGTGCCCCCTGTTCGAATGCGGCCCGGAAGATGTCGCCGGCCGGACCCGGCGCGAGCGAGTCCAGGCTGCCGCGGATCATGGTCGCGATCTCGGACTCCTCGAGCATCGTGGCGATACCCACGGCGACGATGACACCAGGGATCAGCGCGAGCACAAGCTGGAAGGCCAGCGCCCGGGCGTGGCTGAAGCCGTCGGCCAGGCGCAGTCGGACGAAGGCGTCCTTCAGCAGCAGCCGCACCTTTGCCCGCCGCAACGTCTCGCGGGCATCGTCGCCGCTCAGGTCATAGGTCTCGGGGACCCGCCGGGCGCTGCTCATGACTCCTCCAGTCCGTGACCCTCCACGGGTGGTCCGCATACCAGCAGGGCACCGGCGACGACCTCGCATCGCAGCAGCTCGGTCGGCGGCCGGTCCTCGCCGTCGAGCTCCCATGCGCGGGGCCGCCTGGTAAGGACGTCGATCCGCTTACCGGAGAACCGGCGGACGAGCCGGTCCGGTGCGGGTCGCCGCCTGAGCACAGCGGTGCCGACTCGCAGCCAGTCGAGGACCGAGCGCGGGCTCAGGGCCGCCACGTCGAGTCGGCCGTCGTCGGGTCGAGCCTCCGGGAAGACCTGTACGCCGGCTTGCAGACGGCCGCAGTTGCCGATGAGCACCATCGCGGTGCGCGCATCAAGCACGACCTCACCGTCGACCCGAACGCGGGTCTCGACGAGGTCGCTTCGCAGGTGGCGCACGGCGCTGAGCGCGTATGCGACCGGGCCGAAATGCTCCTTCACCGTCGCGTTGGCGTCACGAATCATCAGTGCGTCGAGCCCGCTGCCAGCCATCACGGCGAACGCCTCGCCGTTGGCCCGACCGACGTCCATCGTGCGTCGCGCGCCGCTGATGACGAGCCCGAGGGCACGAGCTGGGTCGTCCGGCAGGTCGAGGTTTCGCGCCAGCAGGTTGCCGGTCCCCGTGGGGACGATGGCGAGCGCAGCCTCAGTGCCGACGAGAGCGTCCAAGCAGGCTCGTACCGTGCCGTCGCCGCCGACCGCCACGACGACCCGCGCGCCGTCGCTTAGGGCGCGACTCGCGATCCCGTGACCCGGGTCTTCATCGGTGGTCTCGACGACGTTCGCCGCGAGGCCGGCCTCGGCCATCGCCTTGTCGAACGTCGGGCGATCCATCGCCCCACCGCTCGCGGGGTTGAGCACGACGACCACGTGGTCCGCAGCGGTCACCTCACTCATCGCGTCAGCCGGGTTGCGTGGCGCGGTATGCGCAGGTCGCCTTCGGCGCGACGCCGGTCGAGGTGTTCGGTGCCGAGCCGAACGATCTGGTAGACCACCACGACCGCGACAAGGCCCAGCAGTGCACCGGCGACAATGTCGGTGAGGAAGTGCATGCCGCGGTACATCCGTGACAGCCCAACGGAGACCGGGATGACCACCGCGAGCAGCACCACTATCGAACGGGCGAGCCTGTGGTGTGTCTGCCAGTACACGATGACCGCCAGGCCGACGTAGAACGCGACCGCTGCCCCCTCGTGTCCGGAGGGGAAGCTCGAGGTCGGCGGGGACATGTCCAGCTGTTCGACGTCGGGACGGTCGCGGCTCACGAGCTTGGCGGAGGTCACGAAGACCATCGCCTCGAGCAGCAACGCGCCGGCGAGCAGGAATGTCTCGTGCCAGCGCCGCGCGACCACCAGCGTCGTGAGGCAGACGACGGTCGCTGCGATGACGATGGTGAGGGTGTCTGAGAACATCGAGCCGACGTGGGTCCACCTGTCCCACGCTTCGGTGCGATGCTCGACGAACCAGTCGGCGACTCGTTCGTCGGTCTTTGACAGCGCGGTGCTGTCGAAGCCGTCGACGACCGCGAAACCGAGTCCGGTCATGACGCTGGCCAGAACGACGAAGGTCAGCAGGTAGCCCGCGAGCAGTCGAGCCGTGAGCGGCGGGTGTTTGAGGGCGCTGTCCGCCGGTCCCGTGCGCGACGTGGAGCGGTCGACCGCGTCGTCATCAGGCAGCGTGTCGTACCTCATGAACGCTTCCTGCTCTCGACCCGGTCGACCTGTTCCCCGCGGACCGACTGCTCGGTGCCAGCCGCGGCCCGCTCCACCGGTTCGCCGAGCCGCTGGATGCGACCGCCGAACAGGATCGCCACCACGGTGAACCATCCCCAGCCGAGCGCGAGCCCGGCCAGGACGTCGGTGAACCAGTGGACGCCGAGCAGAGCGCGCGAGGCAGCGACCAGAATGGCGATCGCGGCCGCGACCCCAGCCAGGACGGACCGCGTGCGGCGACTGTGATGCCGGCCGAGCACGAGCGCAATCGCCGCCCAGCACGCGGCTGCGCTCGCGGTGTGCCCAGATGGAAACGATGAACCGGCGAAGCCGGTGAGCGGGTCGACTTCCGGGCGCTCCCGTTCGACCAGCCACTTGACGACGTTGTTGAGCAGCAGCACGCCACCACCGACCGTGGCGAGGAACAGGATCACGTTCGCATTGCGATGCCGCACATAGTCGATGACCCCGGTCGCTGTGAGCGCCACGAGACAGACCGCGGTGCTGCCGAGCTGGGTGATCAGCTCGAGCAGCCGGGTGGAGGTGTCCGTGGCGTGGTCCGAACCCCACTGGGCGACTGACTGGTCCCATGCCGCCAACCCGTGATTGCCCCGCACCATGGTCAGCAAGAGGCCGATCACGATGGTGGCAAGGAGGACTATGCCGAAGATGGTCGTGAGCAACAGGCCACCGGTCTTCACCGGGTCGAGGCGGCGACGCACGAAGTCGGCGAACCTTGGGTGGTGCCGCAGACGCCGCAGGATCCAGCGCTCCTCGGCCTCCGGGTCCACCACATCCGCGTGCACGCGCGGAGACCACGTCATGCCGGCCGCGAGCAGCGCCGCCAGCCCCGCGGCGACGGCGATGGCGAAGACGACGGACATGCCGCCTCCTTACCCGCCGATCGCCCGCCCAACACCCGGAGCGGAGCGTTATGCAGCGGCGGGCGGTGGAGCGGTCGAGCCGCGAACTCGCAGCTGGGTCGGGAGCTCCACCCGCGCGAACGGGTCGCCACGCCCCTCGAACGACTCGAGGAGCAAGGTGGCCGCCGCCCGTCCGATGTCGTACACCGGCTGGGCCACCGTCGTGAGGCCGACCACCGACGCCATGGGGTGGTCGTCGATGGCGATCACCGACACGTTGCCTGGAACCTCGAGCCCAGCCATGCGCATCGTCCGGAGTACGCCGAACGCGGTCTCGTCGCTATC
>JBEVHX010000067.1:0-37507 GCA_040510995.1 Candidatus Nanopelagicales bacterium | reverse complement strand
CTGATCATCGTCGACGACATCGGCATGCTCGCCGTCGGTGAGGACGCCGCCGAAGGTTTCTACCGGCTCGTCGACGCCTGCTACGAGAAACGCTCCCTCGCCGTCAGCAGCAACCTGCACCCCGGCGGCTTCGACGAGATCATGCCCAAGACCCTCGCCACCGCCACCGTCGACCGGCTGCTCCACCACGCGCACATCTGCGTCACCGACGGCCAGTCCTACCGGCTCGCGCAAGCAACCTCAGGCAAGGGGGTGACCGCACTGCCGACCTGAACTGGCGGGGAGAACCCACGACCGCCCACGGGGACAACCATGACCACCAGTGGGGAGAACTCGTGACCGCCTGCGGGGACAACTACGTGACCGTTGACACTCGGCACGGTAGATCTTCTTCACTACATCGTGATGGAGCGGGACGGCCCGGCGTCGTGCGCCCAAGAGAGGACGACCACGAGGCTGGAGCGGTAGCTCTTGCGGGTCTCCGGTGACCAGAAGTTGGCGAGCCAACGCGTCACCGTCTCGAGGTCGACTTGGGCAGGGTCGGCGGCGGTGTCTCGCGCAAGCTTGGTGAGGGTGTGTCTGAGGGTGCGTGACACCGCATGAGCCGGAACGTTCCCGGGTAACTCGTGTTCCCGTCGTGTTCCCGTGGTGCCCTCAGAAACGGTGAGAGGCCAGACTCACATGTGTGGAATCTGGCCTCTGACCTGGCGGTTCGTAAGGTGGGCCTAGGAGGTGGGCCTAGGAGGACTTGAACCTCCGACCTCTTCCTTATCAGGGAAGCGCTCTAACCGTCTGAGCTATAGGCCCGGGAACGCCGCAGCAGGCTACCCGATCGGATCAGGCTGACCCAACGCCAACCGTCGGAGACGAGCCGAGGTCAGGCGTCCTCGGCGAGGGTGACCTCGAGACCACCGACCAGGCCGACGCACAGGTTGTACATGAAGGCCGCCAGCGTCGCGAGCGCCGTGACCAGGACGACCTCGATGACGGCGAGCAGCATCGAGAAGCCCATGACCCGGGGGAAGGCCACGATCTCGTCCACGGTCCAGCTGGAGCTCTCGGGAGCCACGTCGCTCACCGTGCGGTCGATAGCGGCGAACACGCCGGCCGCATCGAGCACGAACCACAACACCGACACGGCCACCAAGATCACGATGGCGACCGCGATCGACAGCGTGAACGCCACCTTCATCGCCGACCACGGGTCGATCTTCATCAGGACGAGGCGTGCTCGCCGACGTGCCGGCGGGGCCGGGGCGGCGGCTGGGCCGGGTGAGAGCACCGCAGGTTCGTAGCCCGGCCGGTGGGCACCTGCCGTCGCTGAGCGTCGGGCGGTGCCCGCCTGGGTGGGGCCTGCCTGGGTGCCGGGTTCGCCGGCGGCCGCGGTGATTGGGCTCGGGGCGTTGCTTGTCGCGGACCCGCTGCGGTAGGCGGTCGAACCCATCGCCGAGCGGGTACGCGGCGTGCTGGAGGTCGCCCCTCCGCGCGGCGCGCTGGTGTCTGTCACGTGCTCATCCCGTCGTCGGCAGTCGGCTCGGTGCGGTCGGAGTCGGTGCGGTCGGAGTCGACGATGGCCTCGGAGTTGCGGGCCACGGCTACCACGGTGTCACCCTCGGCGAGGTTCATCAAACGCACGCCCATGGTGTCGCGCCCGGTGAGACGCATTTCTTCCTCCGAGACCCGGGTCCGGATCACGACCCCGGAGGAGGCGATGGCGAGCACTTCGTCGCCTTCGTGGACGACGAGGGCGCCTACAAGGGAACCACGTTCTTCGACGATCCGCATCGCGATGACCCCCATGGTGCCGCGCCCCTTCGGGGCCCAGGCGGCCAGCGGGGTCCGCTTGGCATACCCGCCATCGGTGACGGTCATCAGCGCGGCACCCGGTTCGACGACGTCCATCGCCAGCAGCTCGTCGTCGCCCTTGAACCGCATTCCGGTCACCCCGCTGGTCGCGCGACCCATCGGCCGCAACGTCGAGGAACCGGCGGTAAAGCGCACCGACTGCGCCTTGCGGGAGACCAGCAGCAGGTCATCCCCGTCGCCGATCAGCCGGGCCGCGATCAGCTCGTCGTCATCGCGCAGGTTGATGGCGATCACGCCACCGGTTCGCGGTGAGTCGTACTCACCGAGGCGGGTCTTCTTCACCAGCCCCCGACGGGTGGCCAGCACCAAGTAGGGGGCTACCTCGTAATCGCGGAGGTCGAGCACCTGCGCGATTCGTTCGTCGGGCTGGAAGGCGAGCAGGTTCGCCACGTGCTGGCCCTTGGCGTCTCGGCCCGCGTCCGGCAGCTCGTATGCCTTGGCGCGGTACACCCGGCCCTTGTTGGTGAAGAACAGGATCCAGTGGTGCGTCGTGGTGACGAAGAAGTGCTCGACCACGTCCTCCTCGCGCAACTGTGCCCCGCGGATTCCCTTGCCGCCGCGCCGCTGCGAGCGGTACAGGTCGGCCTTCGACCGCTTCGCATACCCGCCCCGAGTGATCGTCACGACGACGTCGTCCTCGGGGATCAGATCCTCCGCGGAGAAGTCGCCCTCGGCTGCGACCAGTCTGGTGCGCCGCTCGTCGCCGAACTTGTCGACGATCTCGGTGAGCTCCTCGGAGATCAGCGTGCGCTGCCGCTGCTCGCTCGCGAGGATTGCGTTCAGCGCGTCGATCTCCTGCATGATCTCGTCGTACTCGTCGATGATCTTCTGCCGTTCGAGGGCGGCGAGTCTGCGCAGCTGCATGTCGAGGATCGCGGTGGCCTGCACCTCGTCGATGTCGAGCAGCCCGATGAGACCCTCGCGGGCGTCGTCGACGGTGGCGCTCGCGCGGATCAGCGCGATCACGGCGTCAAGCGCGTCGAGCGCCTTGAGGTAGCCGCGCAGGATGTGAGCGCGTTCCTCCTTCTTGCGCAACCGGAAGCGGGTGCGCCGGACGATGACCTCGATCTGGTGGGTGACCCAGTTCGAGACGAACAGGTCGAGGGGGAGAGTGCGCGGGACCCCGTCAACGAGCGCGAGCATGTTGGCGCCGAAGGTGTCCTGCAGTTGGGTGTGCTTGTAGAGGTTGTTGAGGACAACCTTCGCGACCGCGTCCCTCTTCAGCACGATGACCAGCCGCTGGCCGGTGCGTGAGGACGTGTCGTCGCGGATGTCCGCAATCCCGCCGACTCGACCCGACTCGACGAGCTCGGCGATCTTCAGCGCGAGGTTGTCCGGGTTGACCTGGTAGGGGAGCTCGGTGACGACGAGCGTCTGTCGACCGCGACTGTCCTCCTCGACGTCGACGACCGCGCGCATGGTGATCGCACCACGGCCAGTGCGGTAGGCGTCATCGATGCCGGCACGGCCGACGACCAGCGCGCCGGTCGGAAAGTCCGGACCCTTGATCCGCTGGATGAGCGCGGCCATCAGCTCTTCTTGCGTTGCCTCGGGGTGCGACAGCGCCCATTGGACTCCGTCGGCGACCTCACGCAGGTTGTGCGGCGGAATGTTGGTGGCCATGCCGACGGCGATGCCCGCGCTGCCGTTGAGCAGCAGGTTCGGGAACCGGCTCGGCAGGATGACAGGCTCATGAGACCGGCCGTCGTAGTTGGGCGAGAAGTCGACAGTTTCCTCGTCGATGTCGCGCACCATCTCCATGGCGAGAGGCGCCATGCGGCACTCCGTGTAGCGCATCGCGGCCGCCGGGTCGTTGCCCGGAGAGCCGAAGTTGCCCTGCCCCTGCACGAGTGGGTAGCGCATCGACCACGGCTGGACGAGCCGGACGAGTGTGTCGTAGATCGCGGTGTCGCCGTGGGGGTGGTACTGACCCATGACGTCGCCGACGATCCGGCTGCACTTGTTGAAGCCCCGGTCCGGGCGGTACCCGCCGTCATACATCGCATACAAGACCCGGCGGTGCACCGGCTTGAGACCGTCGCGGACGTCGGGCAGCGCACGCCCGACGATGACACTCATCGCGTAGTCGAGATAGCTCTTCTGCATCTCGCCGGTGAGGTCGACGACCTGGATGCGGGCGTCGCCGCCCTGGTCGCCGCCGCCACTGGTCACGGTGAAGTCGCTCAACTCGCTTCAGTCTCTCCTGGCTTCGGGTCAGACGATTCGCGTCACCGTGACGCGGCCTGTCCGACAGATGGTGCTGTCATGCCGTTGTATGCCGTGGGCCGCGCGTCAGATGTCCAGGAAGCGGACGTCCTTGGCGTTGCGCTGAATGAACGACCGCCTGGACTCGACGTCCTCACCCATCAGCGTGGTGAACATCTCGTCGGCCACCGCGGCGTCGTCGAGGGAGACCTGCAACAGCACGCGCTGGTCCGGGTCCATCGTGGTCTCCCACAGCTCGTCGGCGTTCATCTCGCCGAGGCCCTTGTAGCGCTGCACCGGGTTCTCCTTCGGCAGCTTCCTGCCCGCGGCCAGCCCGGCCTCGCGCAGTGCATCGCGCTCGCGGTCGGAGTAGACGAACTCATGCGGCGCGTTGGTCCATCGCAGCCGGTACAGCGGCGGCTGCGCGAGATAGACGTTCCCGCGTTCGATGAGCGGGCGCATGAACCGGAACAGCAGCGTCATCAGCAGCGTCTGGATGTGCTTGCCGTCGACGTCGGCGTCCGCCATCAGGATGACCTTGCCGTAACGCAGCTTGGCCACGTCGAAGTCCTCGTGGATGCCGGTGCCGAGCGCATTGATGATCGCCTGCACCTCCTGGTTGCCGAGCACCCGGTCGATGCGCGCCTTCTCGACGTTGAGGATCTTGCCGCGGATCGGGAGGATCGCCTGGGTGCGCGGATCGCGCCCGCCCACTGCGGAGCCCCCCGCCGAGTCACCCTCGACGACGAACACCTCGCATTCGTCCGGGTTGGTCGACTGGCAGTCCCGCAGCTTGCCCGGCAGGCCTGTGGAGCCGAGCAGCCCCTTGCGGCTTCGGGCAAGGTCGCGCGCCTTGCGAGCCGCGATCCGGGCCTGCGCCGCGGCCGCCGACTTTCGGGCGATCTCCTTGCCCTCGCCCGGGTTCTGCTCGAACCAGGCGCCCAGCTGGTCGTTGACCTGCTTCTGCACGAAGGTTTTGGCCTCGGTGTTCCCGAGCTTGGTCTTGGTCTGGCCCTCGAACTGCGGTTCGACGAGCTTGAGGCTGACAATCGCGGTCAGCCCTTCCCGCACGTCCTCACCCGACAAGTTCGTGTCCTTGTCCTTGAGGATGCCCCACTCCCGCGCGAACTTGTTGATCAGCCCGGTAAGGGCCGCGCGGAAGCCCTCCTCGTGGGTCCCACCCTCGTGGGTGTTGATCGTGTTCGCGAAGGTGTAGACCGACTCCGCGAAGGAGGTGTTCCACTGCATCGCTACGTCCAGGCTGGTACCGGTCTCGGCGTCAGTGGCCTCGAGGCTGATCACACTGCGGTGCGCCTCACCCTTCTTGCTGTTCAGGTGGTTGACGAAGTCGACCAGACCGCCGTCGTAGCGGTAGGACACCGTCCGTGCGGTTGCTCCTTGCTGGTCCAGGCTGGCGGCCGCGCTGCCGTCCTCGGTGACGGCATGACTGGGTCGTTCGTCGCGCAGAGAGAGGGTGAGCCCCTTGTTGAGGAAGGCCATCTCCTGGAAGCGCCGGGACAACGTCTCGAAGTCGTACTCGGTGGTCTCGAAGACATCGGGGTCTGCCCAGAAGGTGACGATCGTGCCGGTGCGATCAGTGGACCCCTCGTCGACGAGCGGAGTCGCCGGCTGGGAGTACTCGTAGCGCTGGGTGTAGTGCCGGCCGTCCCGGTCAACCTCGACGTCGAGCCGGGAGGAGAGCGCGTTGACGACACTGACCCCGACACCGTGCAGGCCGCCGGACACGGAGTAGCCACCGCCGCCGAACTTGCCGCCCGCGTGGAGCACGGTGAGAACGACCTCGACCGCCGGCCGGTTTTCGCCGGGCACATCGTCGACCGGGATGCCACGTCCGTTGTCCAGCACCCGGACCCCGCCGTCGGCCAGAATCGTGACGTCGATGGTGTCGCAGTAGCCGGCCAGAGCCTCGTCAACGGCATTGTCGACGACCTCGTACACCAGGTGGTGCAGGCCACGCTCGCCGGTCGAGCCGATGTACATGCCCGGGCGCTTGCGGACGGCCTCGAGCCCTTCCAGAACCTGGATCGACGCCGCGTCATAGGCGGCGTCGGGAACTCCAACCGATGAGGTCATGCGGGGTTCGGTCACCTCTCTGGCGCCCGTCACGGGGCCTGGCTCACTGCGTTCGTTCGAGCGGCGCTCGTTCGAACCGGATCCGTCGAGCGCTGCAAGGAGGCGCACGAGACCGATCTCGACCGACAACGACGACCACGTATGCGCTCGCCGGCTGCCTGGCCAGGTCGGCCTGAACTGCTCCAAATCCTACCCGTCTGGAGAGCATGAAATGGCCGTCCTAGGCCGCTGGGGACAGTTTTCGCGGTTCCGCAGGCCTAGGGATATGTCCCCCTATGGCCCCGGTTGGGTTGGGCTCGCGTGCGGTCCCCGCGTGGCCGGCGGGCCCGGTCAGCCGTACGTGTCGCGGGGGCCGCGACCAGCGACCCGGTACCCGCCCTTGCGCCATGTCGGTCCGACCGGACCCTGCACCTCAAGCCGGAGGACGGTCCCGGCACCGAGCTCATCGTTGAGCCGACGGACAACCGATGGTGCGAGATACGTCATCTGGGTCGCCCACGCTGACGAGTCGGCCCGGACATACAGGACCTGGTCCTCGAAGCGACTCGGCGTGACGTGCGCGGCGACCTCCGCGCCGACCACCTCTTCCCAGCGACCGACCGCGCCGGCAACGGCGACCTCGGTCTGCCAGCCGCGATCTGTCAGAAGCCGGTCCACCGATCTGCCCAGCGGCTGCGGATCGCGGTCGTCCTCGCCCGCTCCGGAGACGAGGGGGGAAGTCTGCCGGCGGGTCCGACGCACCCGCTGGTCCGGTCTGGGCTGGTCGCGGGCGGCTCGCTGCCGGGCGGCTGCGAATGCGCTCCGGGCGAGATCGAGCTCGCCCGAAGCGCCCGGAGGAGGCTGATCGGGCCCATCAGAGGACCCATCAGAGGACACGGTGCACCTCCCCGGCCATGACATCGACCCTGGTCCCGCTGAGCCGGCCGGGGACGTCGTCCGGGACAGCAGCGGTGACGAGCACCTGGGTGCCGGCGGCGACGAGTTCGCCGAGCCGGTTGCGCCGCTGATCGTCCAGCTCGGCGAACACGTCGTCCAGGATGAGGACCGGTTCGTCGCCTTCCGCGTTGAGCAGGTCGTAGCTGGCCAGCCGAAGCGCGAGCGCATACGACCATGCCTCCCCGTGACTGGCATACCCCTTGGCCGGTGACGGGCCCAGTCGAAGCACAAGGTCGTCACGGTGCGGACCGACCAGCGAGACCCCGCGGTCGAGCTCATCCTTGCGTCGGCCGGCCATGCCATCGAGCAAGGCCGCTGCGAGGAGCAACCGATCCGCCTCGAGTGTGGCCTGAGGCCCAAGCGAGGAGGCGTAGTCGAGCGCCGTCGGTCCGTGCCCGCTCGAGATCGAGTCGTATGCCTTGTCGACCAGGGGCCGCAGCGCGGTCACCAGCTCGAGGCGCGCTGCCAGCAGGGCGGCCCCATGCTCGGCCAGATGGCTGTCCCAGACCTCGAGCGTGCGCACGTCCGCACCAGGTCGACCATGCTTGACCGCAGCGCCGGCGGACTTGAGGAGGGCATTGCGCTGCTTGAGCACCCGGTCGTAGTCCGCCCGCACCCCAGCCAGCCGCGGGGTTCGCGCAACCAAGAGCTCGTCCAGGAAGCGCCGGCGCTCACTCGGGTCTCCCTTGACCAGCGCCAGGTCCTCAGGGGCGAACATGACCGTGCGCAGCAAGCCGAGGACCTCCCGCGGTCGCGGGACCGGCGAACGGTTCACGCGCGCCCGATTGGCCCGCCCGGGGGTGACCTCAAGCTCGACCAGCGTGGCGCGGTCGTCGCGCTGGATGACCGTGCGTACGATCGCCCGCTCGGCACCAACCCGAACAAGTGGTCCGTCGGTCGCGACTCGATGACTGGCCAGGGTGGCGACGTAGGCGATCGCCTCGACCAAGTTGGTCTTGCCCTGACCGTTTGGTCCGATGAACGTCGTCACCCCGCGTTCGATCGGAAGCTCCACCGTGGGGTAGGAGCGAAAGTCCACCAGGGACAGGTGACTGACGTACACGGCCAGTGGACGTCAGCCGGACAGCCGGACCGGCATCAGCAGGTATCTGTAGCGGCCATCGGGCTGCTCGTCTGGGGAGGCGATCCCAGTGAGCACGGCAGGCTTCGTCGGGGTGGTGAACGCGAACCGGGTGACCGGCGCCTCGACTGCCGTCAGCCCGTCAAGCAGGTAGGTCGGGTTGAACGCGATGGTGATGTCGTCGCCATCGGTGCGTGCCTCGGTCTCCTCCGACGCGGTGGCCTCCTCACCGGTGCCGGCTTCGAGCCGGGCGCCGTCGCCGGTGAAGGACAGCCGCATCGGCGTGTTGCGCTCGGCCACAAGCGCCACCCGCTTGACCGCCTCGACGAATGCCGCGGTCTCCACCGACGTCGTGGTCGAGGAGTCGCTGGGCAGCAGGCTGCGGTACTTGGGAAACTCACCGTCCAGCAGCCGGGTCGTGGTGCGCCGGCCGCCGCTCTCGAAGCCCATCAAGCCCTCGCCGGTGGTCCCGCTCGCCAGAGCCAGCACGACGTCGTCACCGGTCATGGACTTCGCAGTCTCGGCGAGGGTGCGCGCGGGTACCAGTGACGTTGCCTCCAAGCCCGGCTGGTCAGGGAACCAGTCGAGCTCACGCACCGCCAGTCGGTACCGGTCGGTGGCCGCCATCGTGATCCGCGCGCCCTCGATCTCGATCCGGACGCCAGTGAGCACCGGCAAGGTGTCGTCGCGGCCAGCGGCGACCGCGACTTGCCCGACGGCGCCGGCGAACTCGGTCCGACCCACGCGACCCGCCACGGTCGGCATGTCGGGCAGAGTCGGGTACTCATCGACCGGCAGAGTTTGCAAGACGAACCTCGAGGAGCCGCAGGACACCTCGACGCGTTGGTCACCAGCGGTGGACTGCAGCTCAACCGGCCGGTTGGGCAGCGATCGGGAGATGTCGGCAAGCAGGCGGCCCGACAGCAGAACTCGACCCGGCTCGTCAACGACGGCCGGGACGGCCCCCCGGGCGGACACCTCATAGTCGAAGCCGGCCAGCGCAAGCTCGTCGTCGTGGGCCTCCAGCATCAGGCCCGCCAGTACCGGCACCGGCGGCCGCGTGGGCAGGCTGCGCGCAGCCCAGGCGACGGCCTCGGCCAGAACGTCACGCTCGACGCGGATCTTCACGCGGAACACGCCTTTCCGTCGACGTCCGAAGGTGTCATCTCGTCTCGTCTCTGCTGCGTTCTCGTGCATTCCTCGGCTGGACTTCGTGCCCGGAGACTAGTAGCGCGAGAGTCGTCGGTGGAGATCGGGTGCGCGCGACTGTATGCGGCCGCGCCGACACCGCGCGATCCCCAAGTCCAGTCGGCCATGACTGCTCTTGGGCGTTCCTCATCACGAGCATTCTCATAGTCGTCGTCGCAGCCGCGGATCCTGGGGATCGCAACCATCGACCCAGGTCGCGGAGCGTAAGCGGCTGTGTCCGACCTGGGGACGGTCGGGCCCACCGATGCTCCTGCCAGGCGTGGTGCCGGACAACGGCTCGGAACCAGCGGGGTTACCCACCGGTCGTCATCCACACGTCCACAGCCTTGTCCCCAGGGTGTGCAAGGGATGATCGTCAACGACGTGCTGGCGAATTGCATACACGGATCGTGACCGGCTCACCACAGGGAGTTCGTGTCGGGAGGGTTGATCAGTTCTGTCGGGCCTGCGACTTGATCCGGTTGGTCAGCTCGGTGACCTGGTTGTACACGCTGCGCCGCTCCGCCATCAGCTGGCGGATCTTGCGCTCCGCGTGCATCACCGTGGTGTGGTCGCGGCCACCAAACTGCTGGCCGATCTTCGGGAGGGACAGCTCGGTGAGCTCCCGGCACAGGTACATCGCGATCTGCCGGGCGTTCACCAGCACCCTCGAGCGGGAGGAGCCGCACAGGTCGTCGAGGGTCAGGCCGAAGTAGCCGGCGGTCTGCGCCATGATCGTCGCGGAGGTGATCTCCGGATCGGCGGTGTCGGTGATCAGATCCTTGAGCACGATCTCGGCCAGCGCGAGGTCGACGGCCTGCCGGTTCAGGCTGGCAAACGCCGTCACCCGGATGAGCGCTCCCTCCAGCTCCCGGATGTTCGTGGTGATCTTGCTGCCGATGTACTCGAGGACCTCCGCGGGGACCGACAGTCGCTCCTGAGCGGCTTTTTTGCGCAGGATGGCGATCCGGGTTTCGAGGTCCGGCGGCTGCACGTCGGTGATCAGGCCCCACTCGAAGCGTGACCGCATTCGGTCCTCGAAGGCCTGCAGCTGCTTGGGCGGCATGTCGCTAGTGATCACGATCTGCTTGTTCGCGTTGTGCAGCGTGTTGAACGTGTGGAAGAACTCCTCCTGCGTCTGGACCTTCCCTTGCAGGAACTGGATGTCATCGACCAGCAGGATGTCGATGTTGCGGTAGCGCGCCTGGAACGCGGCCGCCTTGTCGTCGCGGATGCTGTTGATGAAGTCGTTGGTGAACTCCTCCGAGCTCACGTACCGCACCCGGGCGCCGGAGTACAGGCTGCGGGCGTAGTGGCCGATCGCGTGCAGCAGGTGCGTCTTGCCCAGGCCGGACTCGCCGTAGATGAACAGCGGGTTGTATGCCTTGGCGGGCGCCTCCGCGACCGCAACCGCGGCGGCGTGCGCGAACCGGTTGCTGGACCCGATGACGAAGGTGTCGAAGGTGTACTTCGGGTTGAGTCGGCTGGCCTCCGGCCCGGTGCCGCGGGATCCCGGCTGGCCCGAGCCCGGGCGACTCGGTCCTCCGGCGGGGTCGTCGACCAGTCCGTTCGAGGACCCGGACCCGTTGGATCCGACCCGGCTGACGCTGTGCAGGCTGACGTTGTCCAGGTCGGCGGCGAAGGTCGCATCGGCGACCTCATCGGTGAGCTCGTCGTTCTCGGTGACGCCCCCATCGAGGTCCTCCTGCACTGTCACCGCCAGCCGGACCTCGCGCCCGAGCCGCTCAGTGAGCGCCTCCGTGACCGGCAACCGCAGCCGGTTCTCCAGGATGTCCTTGGTGAAGGTGTTGGGCGCGGCAATCAGCGCGGTGTCCTCGACGATCGCCAACGGGCGGGTCAGTCGGAGAAAGGCCTGCTGCTGGGGCTTCAATACCTCATCCAGCCCGGACAACGTGGCCGTCCAGATCGCGGCCAGGTCGGGCGTCGTCTCGGCCACCGGTCGCCTCATTCCGTCCCGCTCGAACCTGTCACTTGGCCCTGGCAGCGCGGCGTTCCGGGCCCCGGCGACGGGACACCATCAGCCACGCGTGTGCGTCGGCTTAACTTCCGTCCAGGGGTCGCCGGCCTCGTCATCCACACGGTCATCCACAGGTTGGGGATCTGTGGTGACGAGACCGGGGGGAAGGACCGGTTCTCGGGACGCTACACAGCCCGCGACCATGTGGACAAGCGGTTGTGGGAGTGCAGATCCCGCAATCTGCGGGATTCTCGGCGTGTCACGTTCAACGAGTCGTGGTTTGACCGATTTCGCACGCCACCCGTACCGTAGGGAAGCCTGTCACTCGTTGACGGCCACTGCTGCATGCCTGCGCGAACGACTGCCGAAGACCGATTGACCACGGGCGCCCGGTCGCGTCGGTGTCCTGTGGCGGCCGTCGTCGGGACGGTCCTCCGGGGCGGTCAGTGCAGGTCGACGTCACACCCCGCACGACCCGTGCCTGTTGAGGAGCACCTGGTGAGCAAGCGCACCTTCCAGCCGAACAACCGCCGGCGGGCCAAGACCCATGGCTTCCGGTTGCGGATGCGGACCAGAGCCGGCCGCGCGATCCTGTCGACCCGGCGCCGCAAGGGCCGCTCCAGCCTGTCGGCCTGAGCGCGACCAGGCTCGGTCGGGCCGGTTGTGTGCGTGCCGTCATGCTTCCCCGTGAGCATCGACTCCACCGCGCCGAGGACTTCTCGACGACGGTCAAACGCGGGCGCCAGGCGGGTCGCCGCACGCTGGTCGGCCACCTGCTGGTGCCCCCGACAGCGCGTGCTCTCGAGCCGGAGTCGGCACCGCCACGGATCGGGTTTGTCGTGAGCCGTGCGGTCGGCAACGCGGTGACCCGGCACCGGGTAACCCGGCGCCTGCGCCATGTGGCGCAGTCCCGCGCGCCGCGCCTGCCCGCAGGCTCGCTGCTGGTGCTGCGGGCCCTCACGCCGGCTGGCTCGGCCACGTCCGCGGATCTGGCGGCCGATCTCGACGCGGCACTCGACCGCCTCCTGCCACCGCATGTGACGCCATGACCGTCCGCTCGCTGAACCCGGTTTCCCGAGCCATGGCGTGGCCACTGCTCGCCTTGATCCGGCTGTACCAGTGGACCATTTCGCCGCTGCTTGGGCCGGTGTGCCGATACCACCCGTCCTGCTCCCGGTACGCGTACGGCGCGATCGCCGTCCATGGTCCACTGCTCGGCACGTTTCTCGCGGTTCGTCGGGTGTTGCGTTGCAACCCGTGGATGCCCGGCGGCCCGGACCCGGTCCCACCTCGCGGCGGAGTCCGGCGGATGCTTGGTCAGCAACGCACCGAACGACGCCGAAGATCGACCGACCGTCGCTCACGTCCTCCTTCAACGATCGTGCGAGGTGTCTGACCCGTGGGTCTGTTCAACTGGTTGTACAACGGGGTCTCCTGGATCCTGCTGCGTTGGCACGACCTGTGGGGCTCAATCTTCGACCCGGACAGCGGCTGGGCGTGGGGGCTGTCGATCGTCGGCCTCGTCGTGGTCATTCGCATCGCGCTCATCCCCCTGTTCGTCAAGCAGATCAAGGCACAGCGCGGGTTGCAGGCGCTGCAGCCGCAGATGAAGGCACTGAAGGAGAAGCACGGGCACGACCGGGAGCGCATGTCCCAGGAAATGATGAAGCTCTACAAGGAGACCGGCACGAACCCCTTGTCGAGCTGCCTGCCAATTCTGGTGCAGGCGCCGTTCTTCTTCGCGCTCTTCCACGTCCTCTCGTATGTGGCGCAGGGCAAGACCGTCGGGGTGATGAACGCCGCCGAGGTCGAGTCGATGGCGGACGCCACCATCTTCGGTGCGCCGCTCTCGGCGAAGTTCACCGACGCAAACGGTGACCCGGCGATCATCATCGTGACCCTGGTCATGATCGTCTTGATGTCCGCGTCGCAGTTCATCACCCAGCGTCAGTTGATGCTGAAGAACATGCCGGCCGGCCAGGACAACCCGCTGGCACAGCAGCAGAAGATCATGCTGTACCTGTTCCCGCTGATGTTCGCGGTCTTCGGCATCAACTTCCCGATCGGCGTCCTCATCTACTGGTTGACCACCAACCTGTGGACGATGGGTCAACAGTTCTACGTGATCCGGCGAAACCCGACCCCTGGATCCCCCGCCTACGACGCCCTGCAGGAGCGGAGAGCCGCAAAAGCGGCACACAAGGCGGCGAAGAAGACCGATTCAGCCGGTTCAGCCCCGACGGATGGGGCGGCACCCGGCTCGGTCAACGGCGAGGTGACCGACTCGGCCGCGAAACCCTCGACCCCGCCGAAGCCGACGCCGGCCCGGATCCAACCCCGCAAGCAGTCGAAGGCCAAACGGCAGAGCAAGCGCTAGTCATCGACACCCGACGTCGCCGGCACCGAGCCGCAGGAGCGAACAACCGCAGTGAGCACCGACGAGACCACTTCCACCGAGATCCGGTCCGACACGGGCGAGACCGTGCCGGACGAGCGCACCCCTGACAGCGAGTCGGGCGAGCAGCCCGATGTCGCTGTCCGCCAGTCCGCCGACCGCGTCGCCGAACTCGAGCGTGAAGGCGACATTGCGGCCGACTACCTCGAGGCGTTGCTGGACATCGCCGACCTCGACGGCGACCTCGACATGGACGTCGAGAACGACCGCGCGATGGTGCAGGTCATCGGAGCCGAGCTGCGCCAGCTGGTCGGACCCGCCGGCGAGGTGCTGGATGCGCTCCAAGAACTCACCCGACTCGCGGTACTGCGCGAGACCGGTGAGCGCAGCCGGCTCATGCTGGACATCGGCGGCTTTCGCGCCGCGAAGCGCGCGGAGGTGGCCGCGATCGGACGCAAGGCGGTCGAAGACGCCACCGCCTCCGCTGCGCCGGTCCGACTTCCCCCGATGACCCCCTTCGAGCGCAAGGTCGTCCACGACGTCGTCGCCGACGCCGGATTGACCAGTTCCTCCGAGGGTGAGGACCCCGAGCGCTACGTCGTCGTGCGGCCCGCCTGACCCCGCGTTTCACGTGAAACCAGGGCTGACCCCGCGTTTCACGTGAAACCGCTGCCCGCGGGCCTGCCGGTGTGGCCGCCGGCGGCGGAGTCGGCGCTCGACCCGGCCACCCTGCGGCGACTCGCCGCGCTCGGCGAGCTGCTGGCGACACATGGGGTCGAACGCGGCTTGATCGGGCCGCGGGAGGTGCCCCGGCTGTGGGAGCGCCACTTGCTGAACTGTGCCGTCCTTGAACCACTCCTCCCGGCTGATGCCGCCGGCCTGTGCGATGTCGGTTCCGGGGCCGGGCTGCCTGGGTTGGTGCTCGCCGCGCTGCGACCGGATCTGCCGGTCACGTTGCTGGAGCCGCTGCTGCGACGGACCACGTTCCTGACCGAGGCGGTGGACGCGCTCGGGCTCACCCAGGTCGAGGTCATTCGCGGCCGGGCCGAAGAATGGTCGGGTCGCCGCACCTGGCCGGTGGTGACTGCCCGCGCGGTCGCGCCGCTGGACCGGCTGGCCGGATGGTGCCTGCCGTTGCTGGCGCCCGGCGGTGTGCTGCTGGCCCTGAAGGGTTCGTCGGTCGCGACCGAGGCCGCCGCCGCCGCCGTAACCCTGGCCCGGTTCGGCGCCACCACCCCGGAAGTTCTCGAATTGCCGACACCCGGCACGTCGGACACCACCTTCGTCGCGCGAGTCCGTACCGTGAAGTCACCACGCAGAGTTCAGCCAGGGGAAGGCAGGCGCCGGTGACCGATGGAGTCGGCACCGTTTCACGTGAAACGAGTGGCGATCTCAACTCGCGAGACGACGTGGACACACCCATCGCCCGGGCGGCTGCGACCGCCGTCGCGGTCCGCAGTGGTCGTACCCGTGGGTTGCCAGCCCCCGACCGCACACGCATTGTCACGGTGGCCAACCAGAAGGGCGGGGTCGGCAAGACAACCTCGACGGTGAATCTCGCCGCCGCCCTGGCACTGCACGGCTCGGACGTGCTGGTCCTCGACCTCGACCCGCAGGGGAACGCCTCCACCGCGCTCGGCATCCCGCACCATGCCGGCACCCCGTCGATCTATGACGTGATCATGGGCGAGACAACGCTCGGTGAGGTGATCCAGTCGGTCCCAGACTTGCCGAACTTGACGTGCGCTCCGGCGACCATCGACCTCGCCGGGGCCGAGATCGAGCTCGTTCCGCTGGTCTCCCGCGAGCATCGGCTGTCCCGTGCGCTGACCGGATACACCGCGAACCTCGCGGCACGGCTCCACTACGTCTTCGTCGACTGCCCGCCCTCGCTCGGCCTGCTGACCATGAACGCGATGGCCGCCGCAGACGAGGTCCTGATCCCGATCCAGTGCGAGTACTACGCACTGGAGGGATTGGCCCAGCTGCTGCGCAATGTCGAGATGGTCCAGCAGCACCTCAACCCGCGGCTGGTGGTGTCAACGATCTTGCTCACGATGTACGACGGACGGACCAACCTCGCTCAGCAGGTCGCTGATGACGTGCGCCAGCACTTCGGTGAGCGGGTGCTGCGCACGGTGATCCCGCGGTCGGTGCGCATCTCCGAGGCACCGAGCCATGCGCAGACGGTGCTCACCTATGACCCTGGGTCCAGCGGCGCCGTGTCCTATCTGCAGGCGGCTCGCGAGCTGTCGGCCCAGGTAGGCGCCGCCGGTCCGGCGTCGCGCCAGGTCAACGGCGTGCCGCAGGAACAACCGAGCAGCGCGAACAACCCTGCCACAACTCAGACATCCCAGACATCTCAGGAGGCGACGTGAGCCGACGTGGTCTGGGTCGAGGGCTCGGTGCACTGATTCCCACCGCCCCGTTGCCGCCAGCGGAGGATCCGGCGGCCGGCCAGGTGAACGGCCATCACGATCCGCAAGCCGACATCGCACACTTCGGTGCCAGCGCCGGGGCGCATGGGGAGTCGAATGCTCATGCGGCTGGGCCCGCAGCTGCGCAGGTGGCTGTGTACTTCACGGAGATTCCGCTCGACCAGATCGCACCGAACCCGCGGCAGCCGCGCCAGGTCTTCGACGTCGACGAGATGCACGAGCTCGTCCACTCCATCCAGCAGATCGGGCTGCTGCAGCCGGTCGTCGTCCGACCGCTGCCAGGTGACGGTCAGCAGAGTCGATTTGAGCTGGTGGTCGGCGAGCGCCGGTGGCGGGCTGCGCAGCAGGCCGGCACCGGGACGATCCCGGCGATCGTTCGGCAGACCGACGACGACGACCTGTTGCGCAACGCCCTGCTGGAAAACCTGCACCGCAGCCAGCTGAACCCGCTCGAGGAGGCCGCGGCCTACGACCAGCTGCTCCAGGACTTCGGGTGCACCCATGACGAGCTGGCCGGCCGGATCGGCCGGTCGCGCCCGCAGATCTCGAACACGTTGCGGCTGCTCAAGCTGCCGCCGCCGGTCCAACGCCGGGTCGCGGCTGGAGTGCTCTCGGCGGGGCATGCCAGGGCCCTGCTCGGGCTGGACGACGCAGCTGCCCAGGACCGGCTCGCGCAACGCATCGTGGCCGAAGGGCTGTCCGTGCGCGCTGTCGAGGAGATCGTGGCGGTCGGCGAAGACGCCGCTAAGCGGCCCATTCGCAGCCGCACCAGCCGCCCGACCGCCCCGGGCCTGCAGGACGTCGCCGGGCGACTGTCGGACCGGCTCGAGACCAGGGTCCGGGTGGAGCTCGGCAGGTCGAAAGGCAAGCTCACGATCGAGTTCGGCTCGCTCGACGACCTCCATCGCATCGTCGAGACGATCGATCCGCAGTCGGTCGGGATGGCAGTCGAGACCGAGGTTGTCGAGTAGCGCTCCACTCGCAGTCGTGAAAAATCGGGCCATACAGGTCCAAAAGCCATGGGTTCTCGCCTGCGGGCCGCGGCTTTGAGCTTGCCCTGTCTCATACCAGATGACGTACGCGCGAAGACTCAGGGTGTGATGGCGGCATCCGGCACGAAGGACCCGTCTCGCATCAGGATGCCGTCGGCGCACCGCGCCTCGATCTGTCCGTCGCCGAACTGCTCGTGGTACAGCCGCGCATACATGGCTTCGCGAACGAGCAGCTGCTCGTGCGTACCCTGCTCGACCACGCGGCCACCGTCGATCACGTAGATCACATCGGCCGCGACGATCGTGGACAGCCGGTGCGCGATTGCGAGCGTGGTCCGACCGGTCATGGCGCGAGAAAGCGCCGCCTGCACCAGCCGCTCGCTCGCGGTGTCCAGAGCAGACGTGGCCTCGTCGAGCAGCAGCACTTTCGGGTCATGCAGCAGGACTCGGGCGATGGCGACCCGCTGCTTCTCCCCACCGGACAGTCGGTACCCGCGCTCGCCGACCACGCTGTCGTATCCGTCCGGGAACGACATGATCCGGTCGTGGATGGCTGCGGCTCGCGCTGCCTTCTCCACCTCCTCGTCGGTGGCGTCCGGGACGCCATACCGGATGTTGTCGCGGACCGTCCCGTGGAACAGGTAGGACTCCTGAGTGACGACCCCGACGACGTCGGCGAGCGATGCGAAGGACAGGTCGCGCACGTCGACCCCGTCGATGCTCACCGACCCCGCATCGACGTCGTACAGCCGTGGCAGCAGATAGCCGAGCGTGGTCTTGCCGGCACCGCTCGGACCGACGAGCGCAGCCAGCTGCCCTGGTCGGATGTCCAGGGACACCCCAGCGACCGTCCACGCCTCATGCGCCTTTTCGTACCGGAAGCGCACATCCTCGTACCGGACGTGGCCCGATGCGGCCTCTCGCGCGAGCGTGACCGGCGTTGCGGACTCGGTGATGTCCGGCATGAGGTCGAGGTACTCGAAGATGCGCTGGAAGTACGCCAACGAGGAGCGCAGCTCGACGATGCTCTGCAGCAATTGGCCCAGCGGGAAGTAGATGCGGGTCTGCAGCGTGGTGAACGCGACGATCGTGCCAGCCGTGATGGTGGACGACGTGTCCATCAGGTAGCCCGCCACCAGGTAGACGAACGCCGGTGTCACCGACAGGAACGTGATGACTACCGTGAAGAAGCCCTGGCTGATGAGCTGTTGGCGCACCTGCAGCTTCGCGATCCGGACGTTGTCCTCGTCGAAGGAGGCGAGGTCGTCGCCCTGCCGGTTGAACACCTTCGCCAGCAGCACTCCCGACACCGATAAGGACTCCTCGGTGGTCGCCGTCAGGTCGGCCATCGTGCTCTGTGTCGCACTGGCCACCTTGCGGCGTTGGTCTCCGACAAGCTTGGTGAGCCAGAAGAAGACCGGGAACAACAGCACCGCCACGATGGTCAGCTGCCACGACAGCACCACCATCGCGACGAGAGCGGAGGCGAACGAGACGACACTGCCCAGAATGGTCGTCGCCGTGGTGGTGACGACTGTCTGGACGCCGGCCACGTCACTGGTCAGCCGACTCTGGATCTCCCCTGTCCTGGTGCCAGTGAAGAAGCGCAGCGACATCGTCTGCAGGTGACTGAACAGCCGACTGCGTAGGTCTCGCATGACCCGCTGCCCGAGCACGTTCGATGCCCACACCTGCCAGATGCCGATCGAGCCGCCGAGTACGGCGACTGTGAGCATCAGCACGACCAGCCGCCACAGCAGTGCCATGTCCGGACCGCCTGGCGGAAACAGCGCCTGGTCGAAGACCACCTTCGTCAGCAGCGGGTTGACCACACCGAGTACTGCCCCGACAAGGACGAGAACCACGATCGTGATCACGCGGCCGCGGTAGGGCATGAACAGCCCGACGATCCGGCGCGCCAGCGCTGGGTCACGCACCGGCGCGGCTGCGTCGGTCGTCGTCAGGCTCACGACAACAGTGTGCTGCCCATGCGCGACCCGCGCTCCCTTCGTTCGCTCAGGGCACGTCTGAGTCTCGGGTGCGACCAGAGCCGCAGGCGGCAGGAAGCACAGCTATTCGCGGGAAGCGGCCACCTCCACGAGTGCTGCGCATACTGCACCCAGGTCTTGACCGGATGCCTCCACCGACTGCGGCATCAGCGACGTCTCTGTCATCCCCGGTGCCACATTCACCTCCAGCAGCCACGGCACGCCCGCAGCGTCGACGATGATGTCCGACCGCGACAGATCGCGCAGCGCCAACGTCTCATGAGCGAGTACCGCTGCCTTGGCACACGCCTCGGCGACCGAGGCGTCCAGTCGCGCCGGGCAGAAGAACTCAGTCGCCCCAGCGGTGTAGCGGGCCTCGTAGTCGTAGACCCCCCCATCCGGCTGGACTTCCACTGCCGGCAACGCCACCGGCCCGGAACCAAGGTCGAGAACCGAGACTGCGACCTCAGTGCCGGTCACGAAGCGTTCGACCAGCGCGGTCTCGCCGTATGCGAAGCAGCCGACCATCGCAGCGGGCAGCTCCTCGATGGTGTGGACCACGGACATGCCGAGTGCTGAGCCGCCGCGGGCGGGCTTGACGACGAGCGGCAGTCCGAGCAGATCGACCGCCGCCGAGAGCACGGCTGTGGCGCCGAGGTCGCGGAAGGTCGCGTGTGGCAGCGCGACCGCGTCCGGTGTGGACAGCCCGGCGGCGGTCAGCGCGGCTTTCGCCGCCGGTTTGTCGAACGCCACCCGGCACGCGTCCGGGACGGACCCCACATACGGAATCCTCAACAACCCCAACACATCTCGGATCGCGCCATCCTCGCCCGCCGCGCCATGCAGCAGCGGGAACACCACTGCAGGACGGTCGGCGATCAAGTCAGGCAGCAGCGACGCGTCGACGTCCAGCACGTCCACTTCGACCCCGGCTCCGCGCATCGCCTCAGCGACCCGCCGGCCGGACCGCACCGACACGTCGCGCTCGTGGGACAGCCCGCCGGCCAGCACGACGACGCGTCCGGCTCCGCTCATCGAGGGCTCCTCACGCCAGATCCGGCCCGGGCGAGGACCCGAGCGGGTCGTTGGTCTCGTGCGGCCCGCCGACCGGGTGCGCCGCCGCGGCCGCGCCGAACGTCGCGCGCAGGTCCAGCTCCTCCTCGATGACGCCGGCCAGCCGGCGGACGCCCTCCCTGATGCGGTCCGGATCCGGGAAGCAGTAGGACAACCGCATGGCGGAGTGCGCCTCGGGTGACGTCTTTGCCCACCCGGAGTAGAAGCCGGTGCCGGGCACGTAGGCGACGCGCGCGGTCACCGCCCGCGGCAGCATGGCGGTCGCGTCCAGCTCGTCCGGCAGCGTCACCCAGCTGTAGAACCCGCCGGTGGGCCGGGTCCATGAAGTGCCCGCGGGCATCATCTGCGTGAGCGCGCCCAGGAGTGCGTCCCGGCGCTCGCGGTAGGTC
This sequence comes from Candidatus Nanopelagicales bacterium, assembly GCA_040510995.1. GTDB lineage: Bacteria > Actinomycetota > Actinomycetes > JBEVHX01 > JBEVHX01 > JBEVHX01. The sequence continues at coordinate 16,883 of JBEVHX010000067.1, read as the reverse complement.
TCGCGGTACGTCTTGACCTGCTCCATCCACGGCTGCGTCGCGAGGTAGGTGGACACAGTGAGCTGGCTGTACGCAGGCGGGCAGAGCACCGCCGCCTCCGCCGCGAGAACCAGCTTCTCCCGTACGCCGTGCGGGGCGACGGCGAACCCAACCCGCAAGCCGGGCGCGAAAGTCTTCGAAAACGAGCCGAGGTAGATCACTCCCTCGTCGTCGTCGGCCCGCAACGCGCGCGGCACCACACCGTCGAACCCGAGCAGTCCATAAGGGTCGTCCTCGAGCACCAGCAGGCCGCCGGCGCGCGCGACGTTCAACACGTCATGCCGACGCTGCGCTCCCTGCGTCACCCCCGCGGGGTTGTGATAGCTCGGGATCGTGTAGAGGAACTTTGCCCGCTTGCCCGCGCGCTCGATCGCCGCGAGCGCGTCCCGCAGCGCCTCGGGGAGCAGACCCTCCTCGTCCATCGCGACGTGCACGACCTCGACCTGGTATGCGGCGAACGTCGACAGCGCACCCACGTACGACGGCGCCTCGGCAACCACCACGTCGCCTGGGTCACAGAACACCCGGGTGACGAGGTCGAGCGCCTGCTGCGAACCCACCGTCACCACGATGTCGTCCGGGTGCGCGTGCACACCGACGGTCGGCAGCACTTCGGTGACGATCTGCTCGCGTAGGCCTTCGTCGCCCTGGCCGCTGCCGTACTGCAACGCAGACGTCCCGCGGTCGATGATCAGCCGGGCCACCGCCTCGGCGACCGCATCGAGGGGGAGCGCGCGCAGGTACGGCATGCCGCCGGCCAACGACACCACCTCGGGTCGGGACGCGACCGCGAACAGCGCGCGGACCTCCGAGGCGGCCATCCCGCGGGTTCGTGCGGCATAGCGCTCGACGTACGGGTCGAGACGGTTGCCAACGGCCAGCGGCCGTGGACCTGGTCCGCTGGGCGCGCCCGGCTGCGGGTGGGGCATGGGGCGGGCGGGCGGGTCGGGCACATGCGCTGTCACGGGATCACCCCCTCCTCGGGGCTCGGGGCGGACGGGCGGCAGGCCGGGTGTTTGGTGGGCGGTGCGAGTTGTCGGGTCATACGATGCCTCACGACAGAGGCCGCACGTCCGGAGGGTGGCGCCGGTGGAGGGTCGAGGGGTTCCTCGCATCAGTGTCCTGCTGATCGTCTGCATCGCATTCGGGCTCGGCATCGGCACTCTCGCGGGGTTTCTGGTCGGCCTGCTGCGGCCGCATGCCACCGCCGGATACACGCCCGCGTACGTGCCGCCGCCATCGGCGGAGGACAAGTCGATCAGCGTCGAGCGCCCGGCCGGTCTGGACGCGTGATGTCACGCCGGCTGGTGCCGCTCACCCTCGACAACCTCGACGACCTGCCGGTCCGCTGCCGGCGGTGCGTGCACTGGGAGCTCGACCCGGTCGCCGGCGCCCGGGCACTGGAGGCCGGTGACACCGAACTCGAGAAGGAGGCCTGGGTCTCCGGCGTGCTGCTCGAGTGGGGGTCGTGCGGCCAACTCGTGGAGGTGGACGGCGTCCCAGCAGGCTACGTGTTGTATGCGCCGCCGGCCTACGTGCCGCGCTCGGTGGCGTTCCCGACGGCGCCGGTCAGCGGCGACGCGGTGCTGCTGATAACCGCGCAGGTGCTGCCCGAGTTCGCCGGTGGCGGGCTCGGCCGGATGCTGGTCCAAGGGGTGGCCAAAGATCTGGTCCGTCGTGGCGTCAAGGCGTTGGAGGCATACGGCGAGCGGAGACCGGACGCGGACCCAGACCTCCCCTGGGAGCCGCGCTGCGTGGTGCCCGCGGAGTACCTGCTCGCTGTCGGCTTCAAGACCGTGCGCGCGCACCATCGCTGGCCGCGGCTGCGGCTGGACCTGAAGTCGACCGTTTCGTGGCGGGAGGACGTCGAGGTCGCGCTCGAGCGGCTGCTCGGCTCGATGAGCCCACCCGTTCCGGTGGTGGGAATGCGGCGGACCGGCGCGCCGGTTGGACGTCGCTGATCACCCCAGGGCAGCGGCCCGTCGGACCCGAGCATTCACGCCGCACAGGCAGCGGGTCCGTCAGTCCCAGGGAAGAGGCCCCTCGAAGCGGATCATCGCGACGTCGAAAAGAGCAGCTTCCTCGACGCCTGCTTGCGGACCGCTCAGCCTTGCCATCCAGGTGAGGAACGGGCCGGGCTCGGGGCCGGCGTCGCCCAGCCCTTTCGTGTATTCGGCATGGGCGGCCAGTGACGCGATGCCGCGCCGGAGTGGTTCGCCGGTGATGTCGACGCCATGCGTCGGCCGGACGGCGCCGGCGAACGCGACGAACCGTACCCCGCCCCAGGACTGCAGGCCTTCGTCGTCCAGCTCCGGAAAGATCCACCGGTTGCCGGCATCTCTGGCTGCGTCCAGCGTCGCCAGTCCGACGACTCGGTGGTCGGCCTGGTTGGGCATCCCCATGAACATCCGGATCGAGTGGTCGCCGGTCACGATGATGTCTGGCCGGTGGCGTCGGATGGCCCGGGTGATGTCGCGACGCAGCGGCACCCCGCCCTCGACCACGCCGTCGCGGTAGTTCAGGAACTCCACGACGTCGACGCCGACCTCCGCCGCGCCGTTGCGCTCCTCCTGCTCGCGCAGCGGGCCGGCGACGTCCGGGTGCATCCCGTCAATGCCGGCCTCGCCGCGGGTGACCAGCAGGTAGGTCACGGCCTTGCCCTGCGCGGTCCAGCGCGCGACCGCGGATGCCGTGCCGTACTCGATGTCATCGGGATGCGCGGCGACCGCAAGGCAGCGGTCCCAGTCCTCGGGCAGTGGAGGGAGCGGAGTCGGCGCATCGGGCATGCTGAAACGCTAGGGCCTGATCGCCGTGTGCGCCGGGATCGCGAATCCGGGATGACTCCACTGCGCGGATCGGGAGCTAGACGCGCACCAGGTCAGAGACTTTGATGAAGCCGGTGGGCTGGTCCTCGCCAGCCGGCAGGTAGAGCCGCTGCACGGCGGCAAGCACCGCCTCGGCGACGACGTCGCGGAAGGCGGGATCGGACAAGCGCGCCGCGTCGCCGCGATGGCTGAGGTAGCCGAGCTCGAGCCGGACGGCTGGCATCCTGGTGTAGCGCAGCAGGTCCCAGGTCTTGGCGTGCGCACCACAGGGCTGCAGATCCGTCCGGGCGACGACCTCGCGCAGCATCAGGTCGGCGAAGGCCGCACCGACGCCGGACTGCCATGCACCGCTGCCGTAGTAAAACGTTGCGGCGCCATTGGCTTGGGCGGTCTGGTGCGCGTCCGCGTGGAGCGATACCACGAGGTCAGCGAGCGCGTCGTTGGCCAACTGGGCGCGCTCCAGCTCGGTCGGGGGGTCCTCGCCGGCGGCGAGCCGGCCGCGGGTGAGGAACGCGGCCACACCGACGGCGGCCAGCCGGCCCTCGATGCGGGCCGCCACGTCCTCGACCAGCCAGGCTTCCTCGAGCCCGTGTCCGCTGCGCCCACGGTCCCGACCGCCGTGCCCGGGATCGATCACGATGACCTTGCCGGCCAGCGCGGGTCCGCTGCGATGCAACACCTCCGCCTCTCGCAGGGTGTGCGGCGCCCCGCCGGTCACGGTGCGGGCCAGCCGTCCCAACGCCTTGAAGCTGCGCGGACCGCAGGTGCCGTCCGCAGACAGGCCGACGTTGAGTTGGAACTCGCGAAGGGCGAGGTCGGTCTGTCGACCGAAGACGCCGTCGACTCGACCCGCGTCGAAGCCGAGCTCGAACAGCCGGGCTTGGAGCTGGGCGACGTCGCGCCCGGTGAGCAGCGCGCCGGGTACCAACGTCAGCACCCGATCGCCCAGCTGCCAGTGCGCCTCGTCGAGCAGCTGCCAGGTCTGCGGCCCCACCACACCGTCCGCGGTGAGTCCGTTGGCCTGCTGGAACTCGCGAACCGCGGCGTCGACCTCGTGATCGAACGGGGCGTCGTCGTACTCGCTTCTGGGCCCGTCCGCGCCGAGCAGGCTGGACCCCGGCCCAAGTCCCACCCTCGCCAACCGGGCCCGGATCTCGGCCACGGCCGCACCGCGGTCACCGAGCCGATACAACGGCGCGGCATCCACGGGTGGCAACACAGGCGACACGGACGCTCGCTCTCTGGAACGGGGCTTTTCGGGACTGAACCGGGCGGGCGGGTCGGGGGGCACCGGGCGGGCGGGTCGGGGGGCATATCGTAAACCCGCATCATGCCCAGTTCGGCGAGCCGCGCAAATACGGAAATCGGCGCTCTCAGCACGGGCCGCCGAGCACCCGCCCTCGACGCGAGTGTGGACGTTGGCCGGGCTGGGACATGGTCCCAACGCCGCTCAACGCCCACATTCGGGTGCGGCCGACCTCAGATGAAGTCGGCGAGGTCCCGCAGCAGCGCGGCCTTCGGCTTGGCGCCGATGATGGTCTTCACGACCTGACCGCCTTGGTACACGTTGATCGTCGGGATCGACCTGACGCCGTACGACGCTGCGGTCTGCGGATTCTCGTCAACGTTCAACTTCACGATCTTGATCTTCTCGACGTGCTCGACGGCGATCTCGTCAAGGATCGGGTCGACCGCACGGCACGGGCCGCACCATGCCGCCCAGAAGTCGACGACGACCGGCTTGTCGTGCTGCAGCACGTCGGCGAGGAACGTCTCATCAGTGACGGCGGCGGTGTTGGCGCCCACGGGATCTCCTTCGGTGGTGGGGTTGATCTCTTGCTTTCTGGATGGCCTTCAGACGGTGATCAGTGTGTTGCCGCCTGCAGGACCGCTCGGGCGCTCCTGCGGTCGGACGCGGCGGCGTGGTCGAGGTCGGACAGGTAGCGCTCCGCATCCAGCGCGCCGGCGCAGCCGGTACCGGCAGCGGTCACCGCCTGGCGGTAGGTGTGGTCCACGAGGTCGCCGACGGCGAACACGCCCGGCAGGTTGGTCCGTGTCGATGTGCCGTCGACCAGGACGTAGCCCTCCGGGTCGAGGTCGACCTGGCCCTTGACCAGCTCGCTTCGCGGGTCGTGACCGATCGCGACAAACAGTCCGGTCACTGGCAGGTCCCGCTCTTCGCCCGTCACGGTGTCCTTGAGCCGAACCGCGGCCAGCCTGCCGTCGTGGCCGATGGCCTGCGTGACAAGGCTGTTCCACTCATACCGGATCTTGTCGTTGGCGAACGCGCGGTCCTGCATGATCTTGGACGCCCGGAGCTCGTCACGGCGATGCACGAGGCTGACCGAGTTGGCAAACCGGGTCAGGAAGGTGGCCTCCTCGACGGCCGAGTCGCCGCCGCCAACCACCGCGATGTCCTGGCCCCTGAAGAAGAAGCCGTCGCAGGTCGCGCACCAGGACACGCCGCGCCCGGACATCTCCCTCTCTCCCGGAACGCCGAGCTCGCGGTACCCCGAACCCATGGCGAGGATGACCGCCCGCGAGTGGTAGGTCTCGGTGGACGTCTTCACCACTTTGATCTCGCCAGTCAGGTCGACCTCGGTGGCATCGTCGAAGAGCACCTCGGCGCCGAAGCGCTCGGCCTGCGACTGCAAGGCGATCATCAGCTCGGGACCCATGATCCCGTCAGGGAAGCCGGGGAAGTTCTCCACGTCGGTGGTGTTCATCAGCGCGCCCCCCGCCGTCACCGAGCCGGCAAGCACGAGTGGCGCGAGGTTGGCCCGGGCGTTGTAGATCGCCGCCGTGTATCCGGCCGGGCCGGATCCGATGATGATCACGTCACGGACGTCTGTCACTGGCTCTCCGTACATGTGTCCTGTTGGGGTATGCCGAGCTGTGCATACCCGGCGACGTCGTAACAGATCCTAGGTTCGCGGCATTCCGCAGGATCCACGGCGCTCAGCGATCGACCCGCTCGAAGTGGAGGATGCTGGCGTCGTCCGCGGAGCAGGCCGGTGTGACGATGAACACGTCGACCGCCTCGGTCCCGGCCGCGAGCACGACCGCCACTGCCGGCTCGCCCTCATAGGTCCCGGCGTCCACGGCCACCACCTCTCGGCGTCCGTCCGTCAGCCGCTCCAGGCAGGGCGCCAGCCGGGCCTCGTCCAGCACCAGGTGGGTCGCAGCCGCCGCATCCAGGTCGTCCTGTCCGGTCTCCGCGTCCCGCGTGCTGGCCAAGGCGCCCGGCGCCTCCGCCATTGACTCGGCGTCCGCCTCCGGTGAGCCCTGCGGGCCGACGGAGTCCACCGACGACGGTACCGACGGCTGGTTCAGGGGGGTGCCTTCGTCGCCCAGCAGCGAGGCGACTGACTCGGGGAGCTCGGCCGGGGTGTAGTCGCGGCCGGTGGCGCTGCGCGCCAGATCGGCGGTGTCCGCGGCGCCACCCGCCTCGGCTGATGTGGCCTGGTCGTCGCCGCCGGAGACGCCGTCGCCGAGGGTGGTCACCAAGGCGCCGCCAACGAGGACGACGGCCGCGGCTGCGGCCAGCCCGAGCACGGCCCTCGTCCAGCGACGCTGCCGCGGGACCAGCGGGGTCACCGAACCGGATGCGACCCTGGTCGACGACTCGGCGGCGAGCGCGGCCTCGATGCGGGCGGCGACCTCGGCCGGCATCGGCACCGGGCCGCCGGCGGCCCGCAGAAGCGCCGACACGGTGGCATCGTCCTCAGACGACAACAGCGGTTCCGGGATTGGGTCGGACGGCTGGTCACTCATGCGGCACCCCCTCCCTGCGGCTTCGAGACGGACCCTGGTGGGACGCCGGTCGGCGCATCCGGGTTCCGCAGCCCCACGAGCAGGGGCAGCAGCTTGGCCCGGCCGCGCGCGCATCGGCTCTTCACCGTGCCCACCGCGCAGTCCAGGATCGCTGCCGTCTCCTCGACCGAGTACCCCTGCATGTCCACGAGCACAAGCGCCAACCGCTGCTCCTCGGGCAGGGTCGCCAGGGCCTGCCCGACCACGACGGCGGTCTCCCGGGCACCGATCGCGTCCCGCGGGTCGGCCGGCTGGCGCCCGTCCGGCTCGGGGAGTGGCACGGTCGGGCGAGCCTTCGCCCGCCGGATCCGGTCCAGGCAGGCGTTCACCACGATGCGGTGCAGCCAGGTGGTGACCGCGGCGTCGCCGCGGAACGTCCCGGCTGACCGGTATGCGGACACGAGTGCGTCCTGGACGGCATCGGCGGCCTCGTCGGGGTCGCCCATGGTGCGCAGAGCAACGGCCCACAGCCGGTCGCGGTGCCGTTGGACCAAGATGCCGAAGGCGTCGGGATCGCCACCGACGTGCGCGGCGAGCAGGTCCGGGTCGGAGGTGCCGTTTCCGGGCCCGTCCGCGCTCACGACCCGCCAGCCTATGTGGGCGGCGTCAGGGCGCCCGGACCGAGACTTCGGCGATCCCGCCGCGGAAGTCGACCCCCTCACGCGGCAGGGAGGTCAACCACAGCAGGAGGTAGCGCGCGTCGACCGCGCCGCCGGTCGGGACCAGCGTGGTACTCGAGGGCGCATCGGTGGCCTTGCCGACAAGCTGGTATCCGGTCGCATCGGGCTGTGACACCTCCGCCGCGCGCAGCTCGACGGTCGTCGGGACGCCGACCAGCTCAACCGCTACCGCGCCGACTCGCTGCACGGATCCCAGATCGATCACCAGCCCGACGCCGGACTTGAGCCCGCCCAGGTCGGGACGCCTCTTGTACGTCGTGGTCTGCCAGGAGGTCGCCGGGTTGCCGTCGACCGCGAGCGGGGCATCGCGCGTGGACTCCTCGCCGTCGCCTTCCGGGTCGAAGTCGCTGATCCCGGCGACCGGGATCGCGGCCCCTTGTTCGAGCTGGGGCACCGAGTTGCCACCTGGGGTCGGCGACGGCGCGCCGCCTGGCCCGGTGAAGCCAGTGGTCGGTCCGCTCCCGCTCGACTCGGGACCCTCCTCAGGCGGCGAGATCAGGCCGAACGCGACGACCGCCAGAATCACCAGGATCGCCAGCCCGACCGCAGCCGCCGCACCGCGCTTGAACTGGGGCCCGACCGGTTTGCGCGGTGGGCGTGGGGTGTTGTCCGCGGAGCCGTCCCGGCGCAGGCCGTGCAGGGCGGACAGCACGGAGGCGGGCGACATCAGCGGCTCGAGCCCGGCATACGGCTTCGGACCCAGCGCCCTGCCGGTGACGAGGTCGGATCCGGCGGGCAGCCCGGCGCGTACCTGCCGCGCACTGCGCGCCCCGCCGGGTACCGGCGCCACGCCGACGTTCACCCCGTCGTCGAACGGCCAGCGCGCGGTGAGCCCGGCGAACAGCAGAGCACCGAGCCCGCGAGCATCCTCGGGGCCGGCCTCATCGATGGCCAGCGGGTCCAGCCCGGCGAGGGCGGCGTCGATCCCGAGGCCGACCACCTTCACCCCGCCACTGTCCGTACGGAGCACCGAGCGCGGGTCCAGGCAGCGGTGTCCGACGCCGTGGTCGTGGGCGACCGTGAGCGCGCCAGCTACCTGCTCGACGATCGAGATCGCCTCGTCCGGGGCCAGGGGTCCGTGCGCGAGCAGGTCGACCAGGTCGACGGCGCGGACCCACTCCGAGACGACCCGGACCTGGCCATCCACCCGGTCGGCGTCGAGCACGCCGAGGAACCTGGCGTCGGACACAGCGGAGGCCCGGCGGGCCGCGTCCAGGACCGCATCCTCGTGTGGGTGGCCGGCAGCCAGGACCAGGACGCCGACCGACCGCGCGAGCACCTGGTCGGTGCCGCGCCAGTAGGTCCCCCCGGACCCTTCGAAGATCCGGTCCTCGAGGACGAAGCGCTCGGCGGTGGTGTCCATCGCGGTCAAGGGTAGGGAGCGGTCGGCGTGGTTTCGTGCCGGCGGGCCGGGCTCACGCCTGCGGAGATCGGAACCGCAACCGTTTTGTGACCACATCGACCACGTATGCGACCTCCGTGACATGCAGGAACCGCGCGACCAGGACAAAGACAACGACACCGACGGTGCCGCAGACCACGACCGCCACCAGGGCGCCGGCCGGGCCGGAGGGGGACCCGACCTGGTCGAGCAGGGTGAGCACCCCGAAGGACACCGCGACCGCAGCCGCTGCGGCGACGACCAGCCGGGTGTACGTCCGCAACACCAGAGTCAGCCCGAGTCCTCCCAGCCGCGCGCGCAGCAGCCAGGTCAAGACCACGGCCATCACGGTGTAGGCGAGCGCATACGCGAGCGCCAGCCCGGCCACCACCCGCTCGGGCGCCAGCACGGCCGCGAAGGCCACCGCGAGCGCGATGTTGACGACAGCCATCAGGCAGGTCACCAACGCCGGGGTCCGGGTGTCCTCCATCGCGAAGAAGGCCCGGGTGAGCACGTACGAACCGCTGTAGGCCGGCAGCCCGACCGCGAACAGCGACAGGGTCGTGCCCAGGTAGACAGCGTCGTCGACCGAGCCCGACCCGAAGGAGAAGAACACCTCCCCAATGCTGGGTCCGAGCACGACGAACAGGGCGGCGGCGGGGATCATCGCGGCGCCGACGTAGCGCAAACCGAGGGACACGTCGTCGCCCACCGCGGCCAGGTCCCGCGCGTGCGCGCTGTGGCTCATCCGGGTCAGGAGCGCGGTCGCGACCGAGACGGTGATGATCGCGTGCGGCAGCACGAAGAACAGGTTTGCGGCCGAGTAGACCGTGATGCCGGCGCCGTGCGACCCCCCCTCGGCCTGCGCGGCCGAGTTCGCCGCGGTCGCGAGCCGCGACACGACGAGGTAGGCGAGCTGGCTCGCGGTGACGGACACGATCGTCCAGGTCGCGAGCCGGCCGGCCGTCCCCAGGCCGGAGCCTCGCAGGTTGAAGCGCGGCCGGTAGCGGTAGCCGGTCCGCTTCATCACGGGTACCAGCACGAAGGCCTGCAACACGATCCCGAGGGTCGAGCCCAGGCCGAGGAGCGCCATCTCGCCGTCGGTCACCGAGTCGGTGGTGGTGCCGGTACCCGCGATCGCCAGGAAGGCTCCAGCGCTCGCGATCGCCACCAGGTTGTTCACCACCGGGGCGAACATCGGCGCGGCGAACCGGCCTCGGGCATTCAGCACCTGTGACCACATCGTGAACAGGCCATAGAACAAGATCTGCGGCAGGCAGTAGCGCGCGAACGTCACGCTGACCTCGTAGTCGCGCTCGTCCCAGTCGCTCGCATACAGCCGCACGATGAGTGGTGCCGCGAGCACGACGACCACCGTGATGACCAGGAGCGCCCCGCCGACAACGGTGAGCAGCCGGTCCGTGTATGCCTGCCCACGGTCGGCGTCGCTGCGCAGCCGCTTCACCAGCTGCGGCACGAAGACCGCGTTGATCGTGCCGCCGAGGAGGAGCAGGTAGACGATGTTCGGCAGGGTGTTGGCGACCGTGAACGTGTCCGCGAACACCCCTTGTCCGATGGCGGCGAGCAGCACCACAAGACGGACGAAGCCGGTCAGCCGGGACAGCAGTGTGCCGACCGCCATGGTGGCGCTCGCACGCAGGAGTCCCGAGTCACCGGTCGGTGGTTCGGGCCCGGCCACTCGGTCGTCGGTCACGACACTGAGCGACCGCGTATGCGGCGCACGATGCGCACCGCCACCGCTGAGAAAAGCACGACGAGCGCTCCGCCGACGGCGATGGCCGCGACCGTGCCATACGCCGTGGCGTTCACCACGATCTGCGCGGGTGTGCCGAAAACCCGGCCGTCCGGGGACAGCAGCTGGACGGTGACCTCGACGCGGCCGTTGGCGGCGGCGTCGGCGCCGACCTGCGGGGTCGCGGTCTGTCCCGCCGGCACCACGATCAGGCCGGGGTCCTCGAAGCTCAGCCGGACCGCTGGTCTCGCGGTCATGCCGAGCCGCACCGTGACGTCCTGGTCGAGGTCGTTCCGAATGGAGATCGGGATTTGGCCGCGACCGGCGGACAGCCCGACCCGGCCGCTCGTGACGATCGCGATCGAAGACTCCAGGGCGTCGACACGGGCGTCGAGCTGTTCCACGTAAGCGTCGGCCTCGGCCTCGCGATCGCGCCAGCCGGTGGACATGCCGCGCAGGGCCTCGGAGAGGAAGGGGTCGCGCAGGGAGGCCGGCTCCGACGTGGTGGAGGCCACCACATCGACCCGATCAAGGATGCGGTCGATGTCCTGGATGTAGGCCGTCGGGAGCTCATCGGCCCGGGCCGCCGCGTCGTACTCGGGTCCCCGCCGAGCGGGCGGGTTGGGCACCGCCGACCGCAGCGCCGCTGGTGTGCGCATCGTCAACCAGGGTGCCTGGCGGGTCAGGCTGAGCAAGGAACTGGCCCAGGCCTCGGTCGGCGCCCAGCGCCGAGGCGGCGCAACGATGAGGCTGCGCGGGTCTCCCGGCCGCTCCGCAGTGATGACCGCGGTCTCGGCCAGGAAACGCTGCCTCGTCATGAGCTGCGCCGGCTGGTCACCGACGTTGCGGGCGAGCAGGTCGGAGACGCCGCTGTCGACGACCCAAGCCCGCGGACCGTCCGGGAGGTCGGGGAACGCTGCCACCGCGTCCGGGGTGTACGGCGGGTTCCCCCGCACCGGCAGGCTGGCGTCGGAGACGACCACCGCGGTGACTCCGGCCGCATCCAATGTGGACAGCGTCTCGGCATCGAGCAGACCGCCGGCCGGCCAGGCTGGCTCGGCGCTCGGCGCGGAGCCGAGCAGCCGCTCCGCCTCCTGCTGCGCCAGCGCTGTGCCCTCGACCAGACTCTCGGCGGAGCCGGCTCGGATGACGGCGACCAGGTCGGGGTCCGCATACGGCAGCAATGTGGCACCACCCGGGCCGGAAGACGCGACCCGCGCTGACAGGTCTCGCAGCCAGCGGTTGTCCTCGAGGCCGGCCGCAGCGCCGAGCGTGTCCGCGTCGAGCACCCAGAGCACGGGCGTGCCGGCCCGGGACTGCGCGCCACCGACCCGCGCCAAGACCTCGAGCCGACCGCCCGGCGCGACGGCGTCCGCGAGCGCCTCCGGGGGCTGAGCCGGCTCACCGAGCACCGGCCACAGCCAGGTGAGTGGCGTGGCGGCGACTGATGCCGGGTCCGGCGTCCAGACCATCGTGGTGCGCACCAGCCCGAAGCGGTCCCGAGCACCGGCGCGATCGGTGGCCCGGACCTCGACCGAGACGACGTACGTCCCGAACCGTTCGAGACCCAGGTCGTCCAGCGGAGTCTCGAGCCGGAACGGGAGGATCTGTCCGGCCGCGGCGGTTGGTGCGAGCCGTGTCGTCGCAGGCTCGACGACGACGCCGTCCCGGCTGTTCGAGGGCTCCGGCAGCTCGTCGGGCGTGCCGTCGGGCGTTCCGGCGCCGAGCTCAACCGCGGCCAGCTCGCTGCGACTGGTGATCGGTGATCGCCCGATGCGGAGCCGGACGTCAACGCTGCGCAGGTCGACCGCCCCCATCTCGACCCGCCCGGTGACCACGAGCACGGCGCCGGGCGCCGGAAGGGCTGGTTCGAGCTGTTCGAGGATCGGGACTGCGGTAGCGACCGGCTCAGCGGAAGCGCTTGCGCCCGCTGGTTCGAACGGGACCAGCCCGCCCAAGACCCCAACCGCCAACAGCGCGACGACCAGCCTGGGCGGTCGAGCGAATGGCGTCGTGCTCACGCCGACCGAGCGTCGGCGTCGTGGCCGTGGCCCCATTTCCCGCTGTCGGCGAGCAGTTCCTGGGCGACCCCAACCAGTTGGCGCTCGTCGGCGTACGCCAATCGGCCAGCCAGCTCGTCGAGCGGAACCCAGGCCACCTCCACAACCTCGATGTCGGCGTCCGACAGCTCATGGCTCGTCGCTTCGAGGAGAAAGTGGTGCACGGTCTTGTGGATACGCCGGTCCGGTGCCATGAACCAGAAGCGGATCGTACCGAGCGGGGCGATCAGCCGGCCGGAGATGCCGGTCTCCTCCGCAACCTCGCGCGCGGCGGCGACCTCGGCGGTCTCGCCCGGCTCGATGTGACCCTTGGGCAGGCTCCACACCAGCCGCCCGCGTCGGTCGTGGCGACCGATGAGGGCGACCTTGCGCGCCGGCGAACGTAGGTCGACGACCATGCCACCGGCCGACGTCTCCTCCACCGTCGGGAGCCGGAGACGGGAGCGGGCCATGCTGGCGAGGGTAGTCGGGCTGTGCGGGCCGACACTCGCGCCGGCCCTACCCTTGGGCGTCGTGTCCTCGCCTGGTCGCCAAGACCCCCGCACTGAGGCGCAGCGCCGAGCGGTCGAAGCTCTGCTGCGCGTCGCGCCGGTGGTGGACGTGCTTGGTCGGCGCTTCGAGGCAGCGGGGTTCACGCTGGCGCTGGTCGGTGGACCGGTGCGCGATGCCCTGCTCGGCCGGCTGCAGAACGATCTCGACTTCACCACGGATGCCCGTCCCGACGAGATCGAACAAGTGCTTCGGCCGTGGGCCGACTCAGTGTGGGACGTCGGCGCCGCCTTCGGCACGATCGGGGCCCGGTACGGCGACTACACCGTCGAGGTCACGACCTATCGGTCCGACGTCTACGACCGGGACAGCCGAAAGCCCGTGGTCAGGTTCGGTGCGAGCCTCGACGGCGACCTTCACCGCCGCGACTTCACGATCAACGCGATGGCGATCACCCTGCCGGGACATCGCTTCGTCGATCCGTTCGGCGGTCTGCGGGACCTGGCCGCCCGCCGGTTGCGGACTCCGGGCGCACCGCAGACGAGCTTCAGCGACGACCCGCTGCGGATGATGCGGGCCGCCCGGTTCGCCGCCCAGCTCGGCGTCACGGTGGACCCGCCGGTCGTTGAGGCGATGTCCTCGATGGCCGACCGGTTGGAGATCGTCAGCGCCGAGCGGATCCGCGACGAGCTGGTCAAGCTGGTCATCGCGCCGGACCCCGTCGTCGGGCTGCGGTTGCTCGTGGACAGCGGGCTGGCCGACCGCATGCTGCCGGAGCTGCCCAAGCTGCGGCTCGAGATCGACGAGCACCACCGGCACAAGGACGTGTACGAGCACACGCTCACCGTCCTCGAGCAGGCGGCCGCCCTCGAGGACGGCCCGGACGGGCCGGTGCCGAGTCCGGACTTCGAGCTGCGGTTCGCGGCGCTGCTGCACGACATCGGTAAGCCGCGGACCCGTCGCTTCGAGCCGGGCGGCGGGGTCTCGTTCCATCACCACGAGGTCGTGGGCGCCAAGCTGACCCGCCGGCGGATGCAGGCGCTGCGCTTCCCGAGCGAGGTCATCGACAATGTCGCGGGGCTGGTGGAGCTGCACCTGCGTTTCCACGGCTACGGCGGCGGCGAGTGGACCGACTCGGCGGTTCGCCGGTACGTGCGCGACGCAGGTCCGTTGCTCGACCGGCTGCACAAGCTGACTCGCGCTGACTGCACAACCCGCAACCGCCGCAAGGCGATGGCCCTGGCCACCAGCTACGACCATCTCGAGGCGCGGATCGCTCAGCTGGCCGCCGAGGAGGAGCTGAACGCGATCCGGCCCGACCTGGATGGCAACCAGATCATGGCGATCCTCGGCATCCCGCCGGGACCGGACGTTGGCCGCGCCTACCGGTTCTTGCTCGAGCTACGCCTGGACCGTGGCCCGCTCGGCGAACGGGAGGCAGCCGCTGAGCTCAAGCGGTGGTGGTCGGCGTAGGCGTCGGCGCGCGAGGTGTTCCGTCCACAGAGGTGGGTCGCGGGCAACCGCCAGGGCGCCACCGTTCTCACGTTTGCGATCGTGACGTGACGACGACCCCGACGCCATACAGCGTCGCGGCGATCAGGTAGGCCCACGGCGCTCGCTCGTCACTGGGCAGCACGGCCGCCAGGAGCGCCACCGACAGCAGAAACGCGGCGTTGAACAGCACGTCGTATGCGGCGAACGCGCGGCCGCGTTCGACGTCGACCATCTCCCGCTGGACCACCGTGTCAACGACCACCTTGATGCCCTGACCGACCACGCCAACGGCGAAGCTCAGCGCGACCAAGCTGAGGGTGGTCAGCACCGGCCCGAGGGTGGCGCAGGCCATCGCCCCGACGACGAGAAGGCCGAGGGTCCAGCGGCGTTCTCCGACGCGGCGTACCGCGGGGGGAGCCGCGAGCGCGCCCAGCAGAGCGCCGGCGCCGAGTGCGAGCACCATCGCGCCCAGCCCGGAGAGCGCAGCGTCGCTGTCGCCCGGATGCAGGATGGCGCGTTGGTTGACGATCGCCAGCACCGACACGACCCCGAAAGCCAGCCGATGCACCCCCATCACCTCTAGGGCTCGCCGGACCGGCACCCGCTGCTCGATGGCCCGCAACCCGGCGACCAGGTCGGTGACGATCCCGCGCAGCGCCGCGGAGGTGATCGGGTGCTGCTCGTCGGGAGTCGGGCCCAGTGCATCGGCATTGATTCGGCGCGCGAGCACCGCGGAGGTGGCGAACAACAGCGCGGCGCCGAGCAGGACCGCAGCGTCCGCCGCATCGGCCCGGTCGGCTCCGCCAACGAGGCCGCGGACGACGATGCCCAGGCCACCGCCGATGACCGCAGCGAGTGTGCCCATGGTCGGCGCGATGGCGTTGGCCGGAATGAGCAATGGCCCGTCGACCACTTTGGGCAGCGATGCGCCGAGCGCCGTCAGGATCAAGCGGTTCACCGAGATGGTGACCAGTGCCAACGCGAGGACGGTGCGTTCGCCGGCCGTGACCGCGGCAACGGCAGTCGCGAGCGCCAGCGCCGAACGGACGAGGTTTGCGACCAGGAGCACCTGCCGCCGCCGCCACCGGTCGAGGAGCACCCCGGCGAACGGACCGAGCAGGGTATACGGAAGCAGCAGGACGGCGAAGGCGGCGGCGACCCGGGTCGGGCTGGCGGCGCGCTCCGGGGAGAACAGCACGTAGGACGCGAGCGCGACCTGAAAGACCCCGTCGCCGGTCTGCCCGACGAGCCGGACCGCGAGCAGCCGGCGGAACCCGCGCGCGGTCGCCAACGTCCGCGCCTGCTGCCAGCTGGCGCTCAGGTCGCTTCGGTCGCCCGGGTCGCCAACCACCACAACCGCCGACCCTCCCACGACCAGCCGTGCCCCGAGGAACAAGCACCGGCCGTCGCTTCGATACATCCGCAGCGCCGGCCCCGCGGTTGCGCGGGGGACGCTTTCCGATCACCGCGCCTGCGTGGATGGGGTTGCCCTCTTTCGCCGGGAAGAGTCCTCCGTCGCCACGAGCGTCGGAGTGCTCAACCGAGCGTGCCGGGGTGGTACCACCAAGAAGCGGGTCCGGCTTCTCGCGGACAGAAGCCGGACCCGCTTGCCCGAGATCGGGTTGTCAGGCGTTTCGCGTCACTGGGCACGAAGCGCTGACGCATCGTTCAGCGCGCGACCGCGCCGGCGATGAAGTCCTCGACTGCGGCCTTCGCCTCGTCGTCGCTGTACTGGATCGGCGGTGACTTCATGAAGTACGACGACGCGGACAGGATCGGGCCACCGATGCCGCGGTCCTTGGCGATTTTCGCCGCGCGGATCGCGTCGATGATGATGCCGGCGCTGTTCGGTGAGTCCCAGACCTCGAGCTTGTACTCCAACGACAACGGGACGTCACCGAAGTTGCGCCCCTCGAGGCGCACGAACGCCCACTTGCGGTCGTCGAGCCAGGCCACGTAGTCGGACGGGCCGATGTGCACGTTGCGCGGGTCGATGTGCTCGACCAGCTGCGAAGTGACCGACTGGGTCTTCGAGATCTTCTTCGACTCCAACCGCTCGCGCTCGAGCATGTTCATGAAGTCCATGTTGCCGCCGACGTTGAGCTGGTAGGTCCGGTCAACCGTGACGCCGCGGTCCTCGAACAGCTTGGCAAGCACGCGGTGCGTAATGGTGGCGCCGATCTGGCTCTTGATGTCGTCGCCGACGATCGGTACCCCGGCCGCGGTGAACTTGTCCGCCCACTCCTTGGTGCCAGCGATGAACACTGGCAGCGCGTTCACGAAGGCGACGCCCGCGTCGATCGCGCACTGGGCGTAGAACTTCGCGGCCTGCTCCGAGCCGACCGGCAG